>CAYMTM010000012.1:35001-40213 GCA_964393375.1 uncultured Rhodospirillaceae bacterium | reverse complement strand
GCTGTGGGTGCTGGCGACGGGCGTGGTGATCGTCGCCGGCTTCGATTTCGTGCTGCGGACCCTGCGCGGTTACATGATCGACGCCGCCGGCAAGCGGCTCGACATGGTGCTGGGCAACCGCATGTTCAACCAGGTGCTGTCGATCAAGGGCGAGGCGCGGCCCCGCTCCTCGGGCAGCCTGGCCGTGACCATGAAGGACTTCGACGCGGTGCGCGAGTTCCTGGGCTCGGCGACCATCGCGGTTTTCGGCGACATGCCGTTCATCCTGCTGTTCGTGCTTGCGCTCTACCTGGTGGGCGGCCCGATCGTGGCGCTGACCGCGGCGCTGGCCGTGCCGCTGACCCTGATCGTGGGACTGATGATCCACTTTCCGCTGCGGGCCGCCACGCGCCGCGCGACCTTGGAATCGACGCAGAAGAACGCGCTGCTGTTCGAGGTGCTGAACGGCATCGAGACGATCAAGGCGGTGCGCGGCGAGGCCTGGGCGAAGCGGCACTGGGAGCATTACGTTGCGCTCTCGGCGGTCTCGGGCATGCGGATCAAGGTCCTGACCATGCTCGCGACGAACTTCACCATGACCACGAGCCTGCTCCTGACGGTCGCGATCATCGTCGCCGGCGTCTACGAGATCATCGACGGCAAGATGACCTCGGGCGCGCTCATCGCCTCGATGATGCTGGGTTCGCGGATCATGGGCCCGCTGGGGCAGCTCGCGGCGCTGCTGGTGCGCGTCGACCAGATGCGCATCGCCTTCGACGCGCTCGACAAGCTGATGGCGCTGCCGGTCGAGCAGTCGGCCGACGACCAGCCCGTGCACGTGCCGCAGATCAAGGGCGCGGTCGAGTTCAAGGAAGTGGCGTTCCGCTATCCGGGCGAGGACACGGCGGTGCTCGACAACGTGTCCTTCGCCATCAAGCCCGGCGAGCGGGTGGCGATCCTGGGCCGCGTCGGCTCGGGCAAGAGCACGATCTTCCGCCTGCTGCAGCGGTTCTACGCGCCGAGCGCGGGCTATATCCGGATCGACGACCTCGACATCCGCCAGATCGACCTGGCGGACCTGCGCCGGCAGATCGGCTACGTGCCGCAGGAGACGGTGCTGTTTTTCGGGACCGTGCGCGACAACCTGACCCAGGGAATGCCGCACGCCACGGACGAGCAGGTGATGCGCGCGGTCGAGATGTCGGGCCTGGCGGAATCGGTCAAGCAGTGGCCGCGGGGCCTGGGCCAACCGGTGGGCGAGCGCGGCTTCAACCTGTCCGGCGGGCAGCGCCAGCTGATCGCGCTGGCGCGCGCGCTGATCGCCGAACCGCCGATCCTTTTGCTTGACGAGCCGACCAGCAACCTCGACAACGCCGCCGAGCGGCGCTTTCTCGACAGCATGCGCGGCTGGCTCGCGGGACGCACTTTGATCCTGGTGACGCACCGCGCCTCGCTGCTGTCGCTGGTCGATCGGGTCATCCTGATCGACCGCGGCAAGGTTGTCGCCGACGGGCCGCGCGACGAGGTGCTGTCGATGCTGGCCGGCGGTCGCGCGCGGCTGGCGACGGATTGAGCGGCCGGCGATGAGCACGCGCGCCACGACGGCGATTCCGACCCAGCTCAGGGTCGACACGATGCGCGGGCCGCGCTTCGCGGCGATCGCCCTGCTGCTCACCCTGGTGGCCCTGTTCGGCGCCACGGTGGTATGGATGAGCCGCGCTACCTTGGACGAGGTGACCCCCGGGATCGGCAAGGTCATTCCCTCGCGGCAGATCCAGGTGGTGCAGAACCTCGAGGGCGGCATCGTCGCCGAGATTCTCGCCAGGGAGGGCCAGGCGGTCGAGGCGGGCGAGATCCTGATGCGGATCGACGCCACCGCGGCCGGTGCCAGCTTCCGCGAGCAGGAGGAGACCTACTTGCCGCTACTCGCCTCGGTGAGCCGCCTTCAGGCCGAGGCGGAGGACCGCGAGCCCGTCTTTCCGGCCGATCTGGCGCGCGACCGGCCCGAGATCGTGCTGCGCGAACAGGCGCTTCATCGCGCGCGCAGGACCGAACTCGACTCGGTGGTCCAGGTGCTGACCCAGCAGCGCAACCAGCGCGTCCAGGAGGTGGAGGAACTGAACGGCAAGCTGCGCGCCGCGCGTGAGGGCTACGACCTCATCAAGAAGGAATACGACCTGACCGCTCCGCTGGTGAAGCAGGGCCTAGTGTCGCAGGTCGAGCTCCTGCGGCTGGAGCGCCAGGTGACCGAACTGCAGTCCCAGATCGCCGTTGCGCTGGCCAACATTCCCAAGGCGCGCGCCGGCATTGCCGAGATCGACCAGCGCATCCGCGAACGCCGCGACAATTTCCGCACCGAGGCGCTGAAGGACCTGGCCGACCGCCGCATCAAGCTGGCGGCGATTCAGGAAAACATGACCGCCCGGCGCGACCGCATGATCCGCACCGAGGTGCGCTCGCCCGTGAAAGGCATCGTCAAGCAGCTCCACGTCGCGACCGTCGGCGGCGTGGTCCAGCCCGGCCAGGACATCGTCAGCGTCGTGCCGGTCGAGGACTCGCTTCTGGTCGAGGCCCAGGTCAATCCGCGCGACGTGGCCTTCCTGCATCCCGGTCAGCCGGCCAAGGTGAAGCTGACCGCTTACGACTTCACCGTCTATGGCGGACTCGACGCCCAGCTCGAAAGCATCAGCGCCGACACCATCACAGACAAGCAGGGCAACAGCTTCTACCTGATCCGCGTGCGCACCCTGAAGAGCAGCCTGGAGCGCGCGAACGGCGAGGCGCTGCCGATCATCCCCGGCATGATCGCCCAGGTCGACATCCTGACCGGCAAGCGCACCGTGCTCGACTACCTCATCAAGCCCTTCATCAAGGCGCGCTACACCGCGATGCGCGAGCGGTAGTCCGCAAATATTCGTGCCGGTTGCTTGCCAGATTCATCGAATTTTATATAAATCCCACTACAATTCTCTGTAAGGGCGCATCGCGGCCGTTGCACTAGTCCGATGTTAGTCTTAGGTTAACCTTAACGTGCGGTCGCTTCGCCGATGATAGACAGGTAGGCTTCATGGCAGGCGCCATTTTCCTGCGCAAGTCGAGAGGCTCCATCGACGGGCTCGAAATACTCCCCGGGACGCGGCTGCGCGTGGCGCCGGGCGATGTCGTCGCCATCGGACCGCAGGCCGACGGCACCGTCCAGTTTCTGCCCGGCCAGCCCGAGGCCGGCGACCTGAGCCTCGGGTTCTCCGGCGGGGGCACCGCCGTGCTGGAGGGCTTCCTGACGCTGCTTGCGACGGCCGACCCGGCCGTGATCGACCTTGGCGGCCGTGTTGTCGCCAGTCTGTCCGACATCCTCGCCCTGGCTGCACCTGCGGCCGGCGCGGACGGCGGCGGATCGGGGCAGGCCTATTCCGGCTCCACCCTGGCCGCGGTCGGCGACTTCGTTCCCGACGGGATGATCCGGCCGACCGCGCCGCCGCAGGGGCCGGGGCTCGAGATCCAGCGTGCGCAGGCGCCCGCGCCGGACCGCTTCCTGGCGCCGCCGGTCGCTCATGCGGACGTGACATCGCCGGCAGGTACGAGCGGGCCGGCGGCGGCGCCGGCCCCGCCGCAGCTGATCGCGCCCGCCGCGAACGGCACCGAGGACACACCGATCGCGCTGGCCATCGCTGCCGTGCCCGTGGGACCGGTCGATTCGCTGTCGGTCCAGGTTTCCGGTGTGCCGGCCGGGGCGCAGCTCAGCGCCGGCATCGACCAGGGTGGGGGAGCATGGACGCTGACGCAGGCGCAGCTCGCCGACCTCACGATCACTCCGCCGCTCAACAGCGAGTCGGGCTTCACGCTGACCGTCACCGCGACCAGCACGCTGAGCGGCCTCAGCACTTCGACCGCCACCAATCTCGCGGTCGGCGTAGCGCCGGTTGTCGATCACCTGTTCACCGCGGGCGACGACACGGTCGATCTCGCGAGTTCGCCCGACCTGACCGTGGCGACTTTCGCCAATCCCTGGGCACAGGACGGCAACCTGACCAATGCAGGGGCCGGCAACGACGTGGTGACCCTGGCCTCCGCCGGCCCCAACGCGCTCGCCGCCGGCACGACGTCTCTCGGCGGCGCCGGTAACGACACGATCGTCGGCGGTACGCTGGACGACATTATCGACGGCGGCGCCGACGCCGACACGCTCTCGGGCGGCGACGGCAGCGACACGCTGATCGGCGGGGCCGGGGCCGATTCGATCGACCTTGGTGCGGGCGACGATCTGGCGATCATCGCCAGCGTCGCCGACCACGCGATCGGCGAGACCATCGCCGGCGAGGCGGGCAGCGACACGATCCGCTTCACGACCGCCGCCAATGGGCAGCTGCTCGTGCTCAACGCGAACACCACCGGCATCGAGACGGTCGCCGCCGCCACCGCCGCCGGGCTTACGAGCGGAACGAATAGCGCCAGCATCGACGTCTCGGCCGTCGGCAATGCGCTGACCCTGGTCGGCAACAACGGCGCCAACACGCTGACCGGCACGGCCTTCGCCGACACGATCGAGGCCAACGGCGGCAACGACATCGTCGTGATCCAGAGCGCCGCCGCGCACGCGCCGGGCGAGGCGATCGACGGCGGCGCCGGCACCGATACGATCCGCTTCACCGCGACCATGGCAGGCGAGACGCTGACGCTCCAGGCCGGTGTGACGGCTGTCGAGGCGGCCGCCATCGCGAACGCGGCCGGCGCCACGACCGGCACGACGGCGCTGAACCTGGACGCCTCCAATGTCGCAACAGCAATGACGCTGACGGGCAACGACGGCGCCAACTCGATCGTGGGAACGGCCCAGAGCGACAGCCTGATCGGCAACGGCGGTGCCGACACGGTGATCGGCGGTCTGGGCGCGGACCGGATGGACGGCGGCGCGGGCGACGATGTGCTGGTGCTTCGGTCCCTGGCGGAATACGCGGCGGGAGAAAGCCTGATCGGCGGCGCGGGTGCCGACGTGCTGCGCTTCACTTCGACCAACCCGGGCGATGTGCTGACGCTGACGGCGGCGGTCTCGGGCCTCGAGGCCGTGGCGCTGAGCGATGCCCTCGGCAGCACCGTCGGCACGCTGCCGCTCGGCATCAATGCAGCGGCGGTCGGGACCGGCCTGACCCTGATCGGCAACGACGGCGACAATACGCTGATCGGCACGGCCCAGGCCGACACCCTTATTGGCAGCAACTTTCTCGGCTTTTTGGCA
>CAYMTM010000012.1:2908-34991 GCA_964393375.1 uncultured Rhodospirillaceae bacterium | reverse complement strand
CGACACCCTGCTCGGCAACGACGGGGCCGACACGCTGGTCGGCGGCAACGGCGCCGACCGGGTGGACGGCGGCGCGGGCGACGACGTACTGATCGTCGGCACGAGCGGCGATTTCGATGCCGGCGAAAGCCTTATCGGCGGCGCCGGGACGGACACGCTGCGCTTCACCAGCACGACGGCCGGGCAGATCCTGACCTTCGTCGCCGGCGCGGCACCGGTCGGGATCGAGGTCTTCGCCATCGCCGACGCGGCGGGCGGAACCGCCGGCACGACCAATCTGAGCCTGAATGTGGCAGCCTCGGCCACGGCCGTAACCCTGATCGGCAACGACGGCAACAATACGCTGACCGCAACCGCCGGGGCCGATGCGATCCTGGCCAATGCCGGCAACGACACCGTCTTTGCCGGGGACGGCGCCGATACGGTCGACCTGGGCGACGGCAACGACTTCCTGGTGCTCAACACGGCGGCCGAACACGCGATCGGCGAGACTCTCGCGGGCGGCGCGGGCACCGACACGATCCGCTTCGCCAGCACCACCGCGGGCGAGACGCTGGCGCTGCTGGCCACGACCACCGGGTTCGAGGCGGTAGCCATCGCCACCGCCACCGGAACCACGACCGGCACGACGGCACTCAATATCGACGGCTCTGCCGTCGGCAACGGCCTGGCCCTGACCGGCAACAACGGCGCCAACATCATCACCGGAACGGCCTTTGCCGACACGATCGTCGCCAACGGCGGCAACGACACGATCATGATCGGCGATTCCGCGCACTACGCCGCCGGCGAGACGCTCAGCGGCGGCGCCGGCGTCGATACGATCCTGTTCACCAG
Organism: uncultured Rhodospirillaceae bacterium; assembly: GCA_964393375.1. Taxonomy (GTDB): domain Bacteria; phylum Pseudomonadota; class Alphaproteobacteria; order JAEULC01; family JAEULC01; genus JAEULC01. The sequence continues at coordinate 34,154 of CAYMTM010000012.1, read as the reverse complement.
CACAACCGCGGGGCAGGTACTGACGCTCGCGGGCGGCGCCGCGACCAGCGGCATCGAGGCGGTGACCCTGGGCGATGCCTCGGGGGCGACCACGGGCACCACGCCGCTCAGCGTCGACGCGTCTTCGGTGGGCAACGGGCTCACCATCACCGGCAATGACGGGATCAACACGCTCACCGGCACGGCCAGCGCCGACACGATCCTGGCCAATGCCGGCGACGACACGGTGACCGGCGGCGACGGGGCCGACATCGTGGACCTGGGCGACGGCGACGACATCTATCTGATCGCGACCACCACGCACTATGACGCAGGCGAATCGATCGCCGGCGGTGCCGGTACCGATACGATCCGCTTTACCAGCGCTACGGCGGGCCAGACTCTGACGCTGCTCGCCACGACCACGGGCATCGAACGGGTTGCGATCGCCGACGCCAACGGCGCCACCGCGGGGACGACCGCGCTCAATGTCAACGCGACCAGCGTGGCGACCGGCTTGACGATCGTCGGCAACGACGGCGTCAACCAGCTTACCGGCACCAACGTGGCGGACGTGCTGCAGGGCAATGGCGGCAACGACACCTTGTCCGGCCGCGGCGGCATCGACACGCTGGCGGGCGGTGCCGGCAACGACGATTTCGTCTTCAACCTGCTGTCCGAGGCCGGCGACCGTATCCTCGATTTCGACGCCGCCACCAGCGGCACCACCGCCGACCGTCTGGTGTTCCAGGACGACAATTTCGGCGGTGCCGGCGTCAATATCGGCAACGCCAACGAGGCGATCACCTTCCGCGTGGGCAACGATGCGGCGCTCAACGTCGCGGGCACGGAGTTCGGCGTGAAGACCGATGCGGCCGTGGCGGAGAACCAGGCCGCGGTCCAGGCGGTGATCGACGGCTACACCAACATCACGGGCGGCGCGCTGTTCATGTTCTCGGACGGCACCAACGGCCATATATGGTTCGACCCCAATCCGTCCGTAGCGGGCGGCGCGGTCGAGGTCGCGACGCTCGCCGGGCAGAACCTGGCGGCGCTGCAGAACATGGACGCCGGCGATTTCCGGGTGATCTGAGCGTGGAACGGGCCGCCCAGGCCCCGGCGGCCGTTCAGGCCGCCCAGGGCAGCGAGAAGGTCTTCACGTTGGTGTAGGATTTCATCGCCTCGATTACGCCTTCCTTGTAGCCGAGGCCGGAATCCTTGATGCCGCCGAAGGGCGACATCTCGATGCGGTAGCCCGGGACTTCCCACACGTTGACCGTGCCGACCTGCAACTCGGCGACGAAGCGCGTGATGTAATCGAGCCGGTCGGTGCACACGCCCGAGCTCAAGCCATAGGCCGTCGAGTTCGACACGCGGATCGCGTCGTCGATGTCCCTGACGCGGATAATCGGAATGGCGGGCCCGAATGTCTCCTCGCGCACCAGCTCGCAGTCGTAGGGCACCTTGTCCACCACCGTGGGCGGGAAGATCGCGCCCCGGCGGTCGTTGCCGTGCAGCAGCGCCGCGCCCCTGGCGACCGCGTCGTTGACCCGGTTCTGGAACAGCACGGCCGAGCGCTCGTTGATCACCGTGCCCACGTCGGTCGCCGGGTCCATCGGGTCGCCGCATCTGAGCTTGCGCGCCTTCTCCAGCACCAGCTTGGCAAAAGCGTCGGCAACGGCGTCCACAACCAGGATGCGCTTGACGGCTGTGCAGCGCTGGCCCGAGTTCTTGGTCGCGCCCGCGACCGCGAGTTCCGCCGCCTTGTCGAGGTTCGCGTCCTCCATCACGATCAGCGGGTCGTTGCCGCCCAGCTCCAGCACCACGCGGCGATAGCCCGCCTTCTCGGCGATGTACTTGCCCACCCGCACGCTGCCGGTAAAGGTGATCAACTCGATGTTCGGGTTGACGATCATCTCGTCGCCGATGTCCTCGGGCCGCCCGGTCACCACCGACAGCATCTCCGGCGGCAGGCCGGCCTCGTACAGGACGTCCGCCAGCATCAGCGCGGTCAGCGGCGTCAACTCGGTCGGCTTCAGCACGACGCAGTTGTTGGTGGCGATCGCCGGCGCGATCTTGTGCGCGGGCATGTTTAGCGGGTGGTTGAACGGGGTGATCGCGCTGATGCATTTCAGCGGCTGGCGCGTGGTGAAGATCTTGCGCGCCTTGCCGTGGGGCGTGATGTCGCAGGAGAACACCTGCCCGTCGTCGAGGATCGCGAGCTGCCCGGCCAGCGTGAACACGTCATAGGCGCGGCCGACCTCGTAAAGCGAATCCTTCTTGCACAGCCCGCTTTCGGCGGTGATCATGTCGGAAATCGCGTCGGCGCGCTGGGCCAGGATCTCGCCCGCGCGCATCAGGATCTTCTGGCGCTCGTAGCGCGTGAGCCTGGACCGGTAGGAAGCCGCGATGTCGAAGGCCTGGCGCACCTGCTCGCGCGTGGCGCGCTCCACGGTGCCGACCACCGCATTGTTGTAGGGGTTCAGGACCTCGATCTGCCCCTGGCCGGGCAACTTGCGGCCGGCGATGCGCAGCAACTCGTGCCGGACGGCGGCGATGGGCGGGGTGGCGGATTGCTTAGCGCGCATGATTGAGCACCACGTCGAAAATGTCGAAGTTCCGCAGCCGCGCATCGGGCGGCAGATCGGTCTTCAGGTTCACGATCAGCGGCACCTTCTGCTCGGATATGCCGCCATGCGAGCGCAGCGGCTCCTTGAGGGCCGACAGGTCGTGGCGCGCCTTGCTGGTGCCCAGCACCTTGTGGCGCTCCGACACCACCACCACGTCGCCGATCCGGTCCGCGGGCAGCTCGAACCGCCGGCAAGCGTCCTCGCGCGTCAGTACCGTCTCGACGCCGGCAATGGCGGCCAGCCGCTTCAGCATGGCGGCCATATCGATTCCCGCCGGCAGGTAGATCGTCGCGAACGAGCCCAGCGCGCCGTGATGGACGACATAGGGGTCGGTGATGGGCAGGATCACGCGTGCCTTGCCCTTGCCCAGCCACTGGTCCATCAAATCCTGCAGGTAGATCACATCGGGCCGGCCCTGGCCGTCGTGCTTGGCGTTCATGCCGTGATCGGCGGTCACCGCCACCGCCGCGCCCATGGCGTCGAGCTTGGCCAGATAGCCGTCCATCATCACGTAGAAGTCGTTGGCGACCGGCGTGCCGGGCGCGTGCTTGTGCTGGATGTAGTCGGTCGTGGACAGGTACATCAGGTCGGGGCGGTAGCGCTCCATCAGCTTGACGCCCGCGGCGAACACGAAGGCCGACAGCTCGGCGCTGTAGACGTTCGGAAGCGGCATGCCGACCATCGCGAGCACGCCCTCGATGCCGTTCTCCGCCAGGGTCGCCTTGTCGGCATGCTCGGAGGAGAAGCAGATCGCGCCCGGCCCGATCTTGAGCCCGTGGCCCAGCAGGCGGCGCAGCTTGTCCTTGGCCGTCACGATGGCGATCGAGGCGCCTTGGTCCTGGAACGCCTTGAAGATCGTCGGCGCGCGCAGGAACTTCGGGTCGTTCATCATCACTTCCGCGTCCGCCTCGCGGTCGTAGAAGTAGTTGCCCGAGATGCCGTGCACGCTGGGCGGCGCGCCGGTCACGATCGACAGGTTGTTCGGGTTGGTGAAGCTGGGCACCACGCAGTCGGCCAGCCGGTTGGTGCCCTGCTTCAACAGGCGGTCGAGGAACGGCGCGCGGCCGGTCGCAGCGGCCGCCTCGATATAGCCGGGCTCCGAGCCGTCGATGCACACAACGACGACCGGCCGCGTCGGACGCCGATAGCGCCGCCCGTTCACGGTCACCATGGCCTCGACCGAGCCCTCAGGCGGCACGCCGCGCTCCCAGTTCGCTGACGCCCATTTCCTCGACCACCGTGCGGATCGTGTCGACCGCGCCGCGCATGTGGTCGGGGTTGAGCCGGCCGATGCAGCCGATCCGGAAGCTGTCGGCCACGGTCAGCTTGCCCGGATAGATCACGTAGCCCAGGTCCTTCAGCCGGTCGTAGAAGGTCTGGAAGTGGAACTTCGGGTCGCGCGGCATGTGGAAAGTGACGATGATCGGCGCCTGCAGCCGGTCGGGCAGCAGGGTTTCGAAACCCATGGCGCGAAGCCCCTCGACCAGCACCTTGCAGTTCGCGCGATAGCGCCCGCCGCGGCCCGCCACGCCGCCCTCCTGCACGAACTCCTCGATCGCCTTGTGCAGGGCGACGATGGCATGGATCGGCGGGGTGAAGCGGTACTGGCCGGTGGTCTCCAGCGCCTTCCACTGGTCGTACAGGTCCAGCGCCAGCGAATGCGCGTTGCCCTTGGCCTGCTCGATCGCCTTCAGGTCGCAGACGATGAAGCCGAAGCCCGGCACGCCTTCCAGGCATTTGTTGCTGGAGGAGGCCAGCGCGTCGAACTTGACCTCGCGCGCGTCGATCGGCAGCGCGCCAAACGCGCTCATCGAATCGACCAGCAGGCGCTTGCCAGCGCGCGCGACGATCGCCGCCACCTCGCGCACCGGGTTCAGGATCCCGCTGGTGGTCTCGCAATGGACCACGAAGACATGCGTGATCGCCGCGTCGGCCTTCAAGGTGGCCTCCAGCTTGGCCAGATCGGGCGGCGTGTCCTCGGGCGTTTCCAGGATCGCGTAGGCCCGGCCGGCATACTGGCAGATCTTGGTCGCGCGGGTGCCGTAGGCACCGTTGACCAGGACCAGCAGCTTGCCGTTCCTGGGCACGAAGCTGCCGATCATCGCCTCGACCGCGAAGGTGCCGCTGCCCTGCATGGGCACCGTTGTGTGGGTGTCCTTGCCGCCCGCGGTCTCGGTGATGCGCTCGCGCATCTCCTTGTTGAGGCGGATGAAGGTCGCGTCGCGCGAGCCCCAGTCGTGCAGCATGGCCGCCTTGACCGACTTCGACGTCGTCAGCGGGCCGGGGGTGAGCAGCAGGGGATCGCCGGTCTCGGACGCGGCGGGCATCGGCAGTCGGGCGTTGGGCATCGTCGTTCCTGTTCGGCTGGTTGGTCGGCCGATGCAGTCTACGGGTCAGAATAGGGTTGGCTCCAGCAATCATTCAAATATATAGTTCTTATATCTGGTATTTGTATAATCGATATGATCTCCATGGCGGGACGATGAACCATACCCAGCTCCGCGCCTTTCACGCCGTCGCCCGCGAGGGCAGCTTCACCCGCGCGGCGCGGGCGGCGGGGCTGAGCCAACCCAATCTCTCTGGGCAGGTGAAGGCGCTGGAAGGTGCCTACGGTGTCCGGCTGTTCGAACGCCGCGGGCGGGGGGTGGAAATGACCGAGCTCGGGCGCCAGCTCTACGCGCTGACCGACCGGGTCTTCGCGCTGGAGGGCGAAGCCCAGGCGCTGCTGGCGGGATCCAAGGCGCTGACCATCGGCCATCTGCGGATCGCCGCCGACAACGCCATCCACGCCATGCCGATCATGGCGGAGCTCAAGCGCCGGCATAAGGGCGTCTCGCTGTCCCTGATCATCGGAAACTCCGAGGCCGTGCTGCGCCAGCTCGCCGACTACCAGGCCGATGTGGGAATCACTGCCCGCCGGCCGCCCGAGCCGCGCTTCCACGCCATCGCCTACAGCCGCGACCGGCTGATCGTTTTCGTTCCACGGGGTCACGAGCTGGCGCGCCGCCGCCGCCTGTCGCTGCGCGACCTCGAGGGCAGGGACATGGTGCTGCGCGAGCCGGGCTCGGTCACCCGCGCCGTGTTCGAGCGCGCGGTCGCCGAGGCCGGCGTCCGGGTCGGCGCGATCATGGACATCGACGGGCGCGAGGCGGTGCGCGAGGCGGTCGCATCGGGTCTCGGCATCGGCGTCGCCTTCGCGCGTGAGTTCGTGGCGGACGACCGGTTTGTGGCGCTCGAGGCGCCGGATGCGGCCTTCGATGTCGGCGAGTACGTGGTCTGCCTGGAAGAGCGACTGCGCCTGACGGCGGTGCGCGCCTTCATGCGGATAGCCGAGCGGTTGGCGGAAAAACCGGCCTGATCGGCGCTTGGGCCGGCCATGGGTTGCGCAGGATGCCCGGTCGGCGTGATGATCGCCGATACGATCGGCAAGCGGGAACCGGCCAACGGGCCGCGACGGGAGCCACGCCTCGGGATGATCGAGCTGATCATCGAGCATTGGAAGAACCTGGACGGGTCCAGCCAGTATCTCTGGTCGGTCTGGCGCGACGGCAAGCGCCTGGGTGTCAGCCGCCCGACGGCGTCGCCGCAGGACGCCGAGGAGCAGGGGCTGGACTGGTGCCAGAAGTCGATCGGCGGCCAGCCTGACCGTGTGACGCGTCTGTAGCGAAGCGGGCGTTCACCCGAAAATTTGATCTGAATCAAGGCGGGATCGGCGCCGGGAATGCCATCAGTCCTTCGTCGCGTGAGCGAGGAGGATCCGGTGAACACCGCAAACCTTATCTACTTGGCTGGCGTCCTCGTCGCCTTCGTTGTGTTCGCGGTAACGCTCGCCCGGGTTTCGCGCCGCCGCTGACGGCACGGGCCGGCCGGCCCGCCGACAGGATGGTTAACAACACTGTCCTTGATCCTCCGTTAATTGTCCCTACATAAGCTTTCGCGGTGCCACTGAGGGCCGCCTGAATCGAACGCGCCGCCGTGCGGTTCGACCGGTTCCGAGGATGCCGAACTCGCTCATAGGAGGAGGGTGGCCATGACGCGACTGTCCTTGTTCAACAGCCCCCTGCTGCTGGGGTTCGATCATGTCGAGCGCATGCTCGACCGCGTCGGCAAGTCGGGAGCCGAGGGCTATCCCCCCTACAATATCGAGCAGATCGGCGACCAGGGGCTGCGCATCACCCTGGCCGTGGCCGGGTTCCGCGAGGACGAGCTTTCGGTCCAGGTCGAGGACAACCAGCTGATGATCCGCGGCAAGCAGGCCCAGGACGACGGCCGGGTCTACCTGCATCGCGGCATCGCCGCGCGGCAGTTCCAGCGCAGCTTTATCCTGGCCGAGGGGCTGGAGGTGACCGGCGCCCGGCTGGAACACGGCTTGCTTCATATCGATCTGGTGCGGCCCCAGCCCGAAAGCCGGGTCCGCACGGTGAAGATCGCAACCGCAGAACCTGCCGCCGCGGCCGAGGGGAGCGGCGAACGCGGGCAGTCCGCGCCGGTCGCTGTCAGCAGAAGCCGGCAGGCCGGCGGGGCCCGCTAGAGGGCTGGGGCGGGGAAGCTCGCTACAAGGAAGGTCCGTAATGAACGAACAGACTTTGCAGAAACTGAAATCGATCTCGCCGGCCGACCTGGCTGCGCTTGGCATGCACCAGGTCGTCTACCTGCGCCGGCAGGCGGACAACGGCCAGGTCTTCTGGTCGATCCATGCCGCCGACGGTTCGGAGATGGCCCGCCTGGCGGACCGCGACACCGCGCTGGCCGCCTGCCGCCAGCACGACCTCGAGCCGCTCAGCCTGCACTGACCTGACGCGCCCGGCCGGGCTGCCGCAGGCAGGCGCCGGTTCGCTCGTCTATGCGGCGTGGCTGGCGGGCGCGTCGGCCAGGAGGGCGTAGAGCGCGTCGCTGCTGGACGAGCCCCTGAGTTTCTCGCAGAACGCGCGATCGCGCAGCACGCGCGACACGCGCGCCAGCGCCTTGAGGTGATCGGCCCCCGCCGATTCCGGGGCCAGCAGCAGGAACACCAAGTCAACCGGCTGTTCGTCGATCGCGTCGAAGTCGATCGGCGCGTCCAGCCGCGCGAAAAAGCCGTAGAGCCGGTCCAAGCTGTTGAGCTTGCCGTGCGGGATGGCGATGCCGTGGCCGACGCCGGTCGATCCAAGCTTTTCGCGCTCCAGCAGCACTTCCAGGATCTGGCGCTCGTGGACGCCGGTGAAGGCGGCGGCGCGGCGGGCGAGTTCCTGCAGCGCCTGCTTCTTGGAGCCGGCCTTCATGTGCGCAATGACGCGGTCCGGTGTCAGGATGTCGCTGATGTTCATTCTTCCTGTCGCCCCCGAACGCCGCGTTCCGCGCCGCCTGCCGCATTCATCTGTAGTCGCCACGAATCGACGGGCCGTGGCGCTGTCCGCCGCCGGTTCCTCGACCATGCATCCAGGCGAATTTAGCTGTCGGTCGCCGCCGTCGCTGGTGAACCTTGGCTTGGGCCTGATCCTCGACTTCGGTCCTGGACGACCCGGCGCCAGGTACGCCCGGGACTTCCGGTAACCCTTCCCCGTTCCGTGCCGGACCTGCCCGGCGCGCGGCGGGTTTCCGTTGCGGCGACTTCCCCGGCGGATCGACCACGGTCCGCGGGCAAATCCCCGTCCGCAACGCGCGGCACCTTAATTTCCGGGGGTTGCGGAGTCAATACGGAGAACGCCCTTCGGCGGGCTGCATGCCGATGGCTAACTGTTTGGCAACAAAGCCTTTTCTCGCTTGCGCTGGACCGAGGACGGGATCCGCATGGCCTCGCGGTACTTGGCCACGGTGCGCCGCGCGATATCGACGCCTTGGCGCTTCAGAATCTCCACGATCCGATCGTCCGACAGGATTTCCTGCGGCGTTTCGGCGTCGATCAGCGCCTTGATGCGGAAGCGCACGGCCTCGGCCGAATGGGCTTCGCCGCCGGCGGAACTGGCGATGGCGGAGGTGAAGAAATACTTGAGCTCGTAGAGGCCGCGCGGCGTGGCCATGTACTTGTTGGTGGTCACGCGGCTGACGGTGCTCTCGTGCATCTCGATCGCCGCGGCGATGTCGCGCAGGATAAGCGGGCGCAGCTGGCTGACGCCGTGGCGGAAGAAGGCCTCCTGCTGGCGGACGATCTCGCTGGCGACGCGCAGGATGGTCGTGGCGCGCTGGTGCAGCGACTTGACCAGCCAGTTGGCGGCCTGGAACCGCTCGGCCAGGTACTCGCGGTCGTTCTTGCTGAGGCCGTCGCGGTTGACCTTGGTGTAGTATCGCTGGTTGACCAGCACGCGCGGCAGGGTGTCGGCGTTAAGTTCGACGATCCAACCGCCGCCCTGCTGCGGGCGCATCAGGATGTCCGGCGTGATCGGCTGCGCCATCTCGTGATCGAACTGGCTGGCCGGGCGCGGGTTCAGCGCCTTGATTTCGGCCACCATCTCCGCCAGGTCCTCGTCGTCGACCCCGCAGATGCGCTTGAGCGCCGCCACGTCGCGCTTGGCCAGAAGCGGCAGGTTGTCGAGCAGCGCGCGCATCGCCGGATCCAGCCGGTCGCGCTCGGCGAGCTGCAGCGCCAGGCATTCGGCCAGGTCGCGCGCGAAGATGCCGGGCGGATCGAAGCGCTGCACTTGCGCCAGCACCGCCTCCACGCGTTCGCGCGGGCAGCCCAGCAGCGCGGCCACGTCGTCGATCGAGCCCGAGAGATAGCCCCGCTCGTCGAGCAGGTCGACGAGCTGCAGCGCGATCACCCGGTCGCCGGGATTGGCGATGTCGACGTTGAGCTGCTCGGTCAGGTGCTCGCGCAGGCTCTTCTCGCGGCTGACGGTCTCCGCCACGCTGCGGTCGTCGCCGTCGAAATCGCTCCGGCCGTTGCCGAGCTTCCACGGCGAGGGGTCGACGCGCTCGCCGTCGTCGTCGAACTCGCCCTCGGCCCAATTCTCGCTCTCGACGGCGGCCGCGGCCTCCGCGCCGGCCGGGTCCGCGGATGGCTCCGCCCCGCCCGGTTCGACGGTTTCGCTCGCCGCCTCGGCCGCCTCGGCGGGCGCCGCGTCCGTTCCCGTCTCGTCGCGCTCGAGCAGCGGGTTCTGCTCCAGCTCGGCCTCGACATAGGCCGCCAGCTCCATGTTCGACAGTTGCAGCAGTTTGATCGCCTGCTGCAACTGCGGCGTCATCACCAGGCTTTGGCTCTGGCGCAGGTCGAGGCGCGGGGAGAGGGCCATGGCTGGAGGTCCGCTGCGCTCGCTGCCTCTAGAGGGAGAACCGGTCGCCCAGATAGACGCGGCGCACGTCGGTGTTGGCCACGATCTCGGCGGGGCGGCCCTCCATCAGCACGCGCCCCTCGTGGATGATGTAGGCGCGGTCGACGATGTCCAGCGTCTCGCGCACGTTGTGATCGGTGATCAGCACGCCGATGCCGCGATCCTGCAAGTGCGAGACCAGCTCGCGGATGTCGCGCACGGCGATCGGGTCGATGCCGGCGAACGGCTCGTCCAGCAGCATGAAGCTGGGCTTGGACGCCAGCGCGCGCGCGATCTCGCAGCGCCGGCGCTCGCCGCCCGACAGCGCGAGTGCCGGCGTGCGGCGCAGATGGCTGATGTTGAATTCGGCCAGCAGCTCGTCGAGCCTGGGCTCGCGCCGGTCGGCGCGCGGCTCCACCACCTCGAGCACGGCGCGGATGTTCTGCTCGACCGTCAGCCCGCGGAAGATCGAAGCCTCCTGCGGCAGATAGCCGATCCCCAGTCGCGCCCGGCGGTACATCGGCAGGTCGGACAGGTCCACCCCGTCCATCACGATCGTGCCGTAGTCCGGCGAGATCAGGCCGGTGATCATGTAGAAGCAGGTGGTCTTGCCGGCGCCGTTCGGGCCCAGCAGCCCGACCGCCTCGCCCCGGTTGACGTTCAGACTCACGTCGCGCACGACCGGGCGGTTCTTGAAGCGCTTGCCGAGGTTGTTGGCTTGCAGGCCCGCGTTCTCGGCCACCAGGCGCGGGCGCGGCGGCTGGGCCTGGGCGCGCGGGGCCAGCGGCGTCACCGCCGACGCCGCGGTGGCCGGCGCCGGCGGCCGCGGCGCGGATTCGGCGGCGGGCTGGGTCCTGACCGGCTGGGCTGGCGCGGGTTGCGGCGCCTGGCCCGCAGGCGGGGCCGCCGGCGCCGTCCTCGGCGCGACCGGCGCAGGCGCACCGGCCGGCCTTGCCGGTCGCGGTTCGACATCGACGGTCGGGCGGCGGCGCCCGCGACGGTCGCGTCGCGGCCCTGGTTCGCTCTGAAACAGCGCAAGGATGTCGCGCAGTCCCATCACTGCACCGGCTTCGGCGGCAGGCGCGGGCGGGCGGGATCGTCCGGCTGGGCGGGCCGCTTGGTCTCGTTCATCTGCTCGGCGGCCCCGGCGGGCTGGGCGGCCTTGGCCGGCGCGAACAGGGCGCGCACGCGCCCGCCCGGGCTGGCGGCCGTCGGTGTGCCGCTCAGAATCCGGCTGACGCCGGTGTTCAGGTTCACCTCGGCCATCTCGCCGTTCAACTGGTTTTCCCCGCGGGTGATCTTGACCCCGCCGGTCAATACCGCCATTCCGGTTGACACCGTGTAAACGCCCTTTTCGCTGCGGGCGATCGACTGGTCCGAGGACATCAGCACATTGCCGAACGCGTCCACGCGCTCGATCCCGCCGCCGGCCGGCGCCGGGCCGCCGGCGGGCGCGGCGCCGGGCTTGCCGGCCGGCCCCTTCGGCTGGGGTTGCGCCTTGCCGGGCGGCGGCGCTTTGCCGGACCCGGCGGGGGCCGCCGCGGTCCGGCGATTGTCGTTCAGGTGCGCGGTCAGCACGTCGGCGCGCACCCGCTTGTCCTGCTGCACCGCCAGCGCATTGCCGCGCGCGACGGCCAGGTTCTTCTGCTCGTAATACTCCAGGCTGTCGCGCGCCGTTATCTTGGTCTCCGGGCTTTCGAAGCGCAGGTCCCGGCCGGTCAGGACCATCAGGGCCTGGTTGGTGTCGTAGACCGCCTCGTCGCCGTAGGCCGTGGTGTTGCGGCCGGGCGAGGTCAGGCGCACCTGGCCGGTCAGGGTCAGCACGCCCAGGTCGACGTTGTAGACCCCGCGATCGGCCCAGGCCTGGTCGCCGCCCGTCTCGATCCGCATCCTGCCGACCGCGTCGAGCTTCCAGATCTCGGTGCCGCCGCCGCCGAACAGCTTGTCGGCGGAATCGGACGTCTTGGCGTCCTTCTGGGCTTCCTTGGGCTTGGCCGCGCCGCCGGCCGGCGCGGCTTCGCGGTAGAAGGCGGTCACGGTGTCGGCGTAGACGGTGATCTCGCCGCGCACCACCTTCACGTTCCCGCGCGCCACGTAGAGCTTCTCGTTCTGCCGCCACTCGATGCCGTCGTCGGCCTCGATCTCGATCGGCGCATCGGATTTCTTATCGAGGATTCCCAGGCCCTGCGCGCGCGCCGGGGTCGCGCAGCCGAGCGCCGCCAGCACGAGAAGGCCGGCCGCAGCGCGGGTCACTTGGACGGGCCCATCAGGTCGCGGCGGATCACCATCCGCGACTTGCCGAGGAAATGCACCACCGCGCCGCGCTCGACGATGCGGAAGCCCTCGGCGACGATCGAGCCGAACGGGCCCTGCCCGTCGACGCGCTCGTTGCCTTCGGCCGCGCTCTTGCTCATCTCGAAGCGGGCGGTGGCGGTGCGGAACTCGTAGCCCGCGTCGTGGAACAGGTTCACCTGCCCGGACAGGTCCAGGATCTGCAGGTCCTTGTAGTAGTGCCCCGTCTCGCCGGTCAGCGCCACCCAGCTTCCGTTCGACAGCGTGATGTCGCCCTTCGGCAGCGTCAACTCGACCACGTTGGAATCGGTCGCCTGCTGCACCGCGTCGTCGGCGGTCAGCACGTAGGGCCGGTTGGCGGCGTCGATGCCGGTGAAGCGCGGCTTCACCATCTTGACCGTTGCCGCTTCCTCGATATTGACGTTGGCGATGCCGATCTTGAATCGGTCGTCGCGCTGGTAGAGATGCGGCCATGCCGCCACCATGATCACCAGCGCGCCCGCCACCAGCGGCAGCACCAGCTTCAGGAACCCGACCAGGCGGCTGTGGAAGCCGACCGCGGCTTTGACCTGGCGCAGTCTCGACCGACCGACCGGCGTTGCCGCGCCGCGGATGCCTGCCGCCGGCGCCTTGGCGCGCTGGCCCGCTGCCAGCTGGGCGGTCATGCGGCCGGGCCCTTCATGCAACGCCCGCGCGCAGGCAGTCGTGCATGTGCAGGATGCCGACCGGCCGCCCGTTCTCGACCACCCATAGATTGGTGAAGGGCCGCTCCGCATTGGTCATGAAGCCGACCGCCTCGGCGACCAGGGCGTTGCGCGCGATGGTCTTGGGCCGGGGCGTCATGATCTCGTGGACGTGCTTGGAAAGCAGGTCCGGCGTCATGTGCCGGCGCAAATCGCCGTCGGTCACGATACCCACAAGCTTTCCGGCCGCATCCACGACCCCGACGCAGCCCAGCCGCTTCTCGCTCATCACCAGGATGGCGTCGGCCATCTTCATGTCGGGGTTGGCCAGCGGCATGGCGTCGCCGGCATGCATCAGGTCGGCCACGCGCAGGAAGCGCCGCCCCAGCCTGCCGCCGGGATGCAGCACGTGGAACTGGTCGGGCGAGAAACCCTTGCGCTCCAAGAGCGCGACGGCCAGCGCGTCGCCCAGCGCCAGCATGGCGGTGGTCGAGGTGGTGGGCGCAAGCCCCATCGGACAGGCCTCGGGCGAGTTGGGCACCACCAGCGCCACGTCGGCGGCGTCCGCCAGCGCACTGGAAGCGCGCGCGGTGATCGCGATCAGCTTGATGTCGCGCAGCTTGGTGTAGGCGACGATGTCGGACAGCTCCTCGGTGTCGCCCGAATTCGACAGCGCCACCACCACGTCTCCCTTGGCCACCATGCCCAGGTCGCCATGGCTCGCCTCGCCCGGATGGACGTAGAGCGCCGGGGTGCCGGTGGAGGCGAGGGTGGAGGCGATTTTGCGCCCGATATGTCCGCTCTTGCCCATCCCGCTGACCACGACCCGTCCGGCCGCCGCGGCCAGGAGCCTGGTCGCCGCGACGAAAGCCTGGCCCAGCGGTCCGGCCAGCGCCGCGCGCAGCGCCGCGATCCCCTCGGCCTCGGTCGCCAGGGTGCGCCGCGCGGACTCGAGGTCGCGCGCCGCGCCTTCGGTTTCGCTTTCGGGGGTACGCTGATCGGCCTGTCGTTGCGGGGTGGTCATCGGGCCATCGCGTCAGTGGTTCGAGGGACGGTCTATGTATTCGATGCAGCCGGACCCGACGGCACCGCCGTCGGTACTTTTCTTCTTGGCGGCTTCGCCGCTGGGGGCCCCTTTGCGCCGGTCTGGCGCCGCAAATCCTGCAATCCTGCGGTATGACCCTTGCATAATTCTTACCGGCCCAAGGATTCCAAGGCCGTACCGCAACTGCTTCGCGATGCGCAGTATGCCGGCGGCGGGGTTAAAGGTCAAACCAGGCTGGTTGTGGATAGGGCCGCGGCGAGCGTGGCAGCCCTTTGATGCCAGACCGGCCGAATCAGTCCCGATGGGCGCTGGCGGACGTCGGCCTGCATGAAACTTCAAGCAAAGTTTTCAAACAACGATAAGCTGTTGCCGGTAGATCATCGCTCGTCCTCCCAGTCCTTCCGGCGACCGGCAGTGGGGCGAAGTTCAAGCAAAGGGTGAGGTGCAACCCCTGGGCGGCGCCGGCGTGCAGGAACGTGGTGGCAGGCCGGCGGTTAGCGCGACTCGCTGCGGCGGCGCCTTGGCCCTGCCGGCCCTAATGCGCGAAAATGTCCTCATCCGCCCAGCCCGCGAGGTCGAGGGCGGCGCGGTGGGGCAGGAAGGCGAAGCAGGCCTCCGCCAGCGCGGTGCGCCCCTCGCGCTTCAGCATCGCATCCAGCTTGGCCTTGAGCGCGTGCAGGTGCAGCACGTCGGAGGCCGCGTAGCGCATCTGCTCCTGCGTCAGGTCGGCCGCCCCCCAGTCCGAGGACTGCTGCTGCTTGGACAGGTCGATCTCCAGGAGCTCCTTCACCAGGTCCTTGAGCCCGTGCTTGTCCGTGAAGGTCCGCACCAAGCGCGAAGCGATCTTGGTGCAGTAGACCGGCCTTGTGTCGACGCCCAGATGGTGCTTCAGCACCGCCACGTCGAACCGGGCGAAATGGAACAGCTTCAGCAGCCCCGGATCGGCCAGCATCGCCTTCAGGTTGGGCGCCTCGTAGCGCGGCTCGGGGAACTGCACGAGATGCGCGCTGCTGTCGCCCTGGCTCAGCTGGATCAGGCACAGCCGGTCGCGGCGGGGGTTGAGCCCCATCGTCTCGGTATCGATCGCCACGCTGCCCGCAAAACGCACCGACCCCGGCAGGTCGTATTGGTGAAGCTTGATGGTCGGTGCGGCCATTAAGGCGGTGCTTTGGTGCCCAGGAGAAGACTCGAACTTCCACGACCTTTCGGCCACAGGTACCTGAAACCTGCGCGTCTGCCAGTTCCGCCACCTGGGCTAAGCGGGCCGCATTTTGGCCAGGGGCGGCGGGATGTCAAATGGATTAAGCGGGCCCGGCAGCCGGCGTCGCCGCCCTGGACAAACCCGCGCATCGGGATAAGTAATCGGGCGCGGCGGCGCGGAGGCGGGAAAAAGATGGCAGGTCGGCTGATCACGGTATTCGGCGGGTCGGGGTTCATCGGGCGGCATCTGGTCCGGCGCCTGGCGCAGATGCAGGACCGCGTGCGCGTGGCCGTACGCCATCCCGACGCGGCGCTGTTCCTGAAGCCGATGGGCGACGTGGGCCAGATCGTGCCGGTCCAGGCGAACTTGCGCGACGACCGCTCGGTCGCGGCCGCCGTCCGGGGCGCCGACGCGGTGGTCAACCTGGTGGGGATTCTCTATTCCCGCGGCAAGCAGAACTTCGCCGCCGTACACCACGAGGGCGCGCTGCGCGTCGCCACCGCCGCCAAGGCCGCGGGCGTGCAGCGTTTCGTCCAAATGTCGGCGCTGGGTGCCGACCCGCGCTCGCCCGCCGAATACGCGCGCACCAAGGCCATGGGCGAGCAGGCCGTCCAGGCCGCCTTTCCCGGCGCCACCATCGTCCGGCCCAGCGTGGTGTTCGGGCCGGAGGACGGGTTCTTCAACCGCTTCGCCCGGATGGCGATGGTCTCGCCGATGCTGCCGGTCCTGGGCCGCCCGCCGCACGGGCCCAGCTTCCAACCCGTCTATGTCGGGGACGTGGCCCAGGCGATCACCACCATCCTCGAGCGGCCCGAAACGGCCGGAAAGACCTACGAACTGGGCGGACCGCGCACCTACACGCTGGAGCAGATCCAGCGCCTGGTGCTGGAATGGACCGGCCGCAAGCGCCTGGTGGCTTGGCTGCCGCTCTGGATCGCCAACCTGCAGGCAACGGCGCTCGAATTCCTGCCCGTGCCGCCCCTGACGCGCGATCAGGTAAAGCTGCTTCAGGTCGACAATGTCTGCTATGGCAAGGCCCCTGGCCTGGCCGAGCTGGGCATCCAGCCGACCCCAGCCGAGCCGATCGCGCCCACCTATCTGGCGCAGTACCGGCGTGCGGGCGGCAGGCTGCGCAGCCTCGCCTGAACGGCTCCAGCCGCCTTTCCAAGCGAACGGATCACCTGGAAGCCCGCCCGGAAAGGGATTGTTTGGTTTGGAAATATGGTCGCATTGCTGTACCATTTCTTTTGTGACCATGGCCGACTGGCCTTGATCATCGCGATTTCTGGCACGCAGGCTTTAATATCGGACAAATATATTGTCCTAAATTCGACTTTCTCCTGGCAGGCCCGGCAGTTCTCGCGTAAGGTGCGCTGCGAGAGAGGGGCTGCCCGCGCGCCCGGCCGGCCGAATTACGTCAATGGGGGCGACTCGAGGCCGGCGCTGAGGAAACCTTGCGGGAAGGGCCGATGGCGAACAACATGCTGAAGTTCGTGAGCGTGGGCCAGCGCATGCCCGACAAGCGGCTGGCGGCCGAACGCCGGCGCGACTTCCGGGAGATTTACGCGGAGTTCCAGCCCGCCCGCGCGGCCGAGCAGGCCGGGCGCTGCTCGCAATGCGGCGTGCCGTTCTGCCAGGTGCATTGCCCGCTGCAGAACAACATCCCGGACTGGCTGAAGCTCACCGCCGAGGGGCGTCTGGAGGAAGCCTACGAGGTCTCTTCGGCCACCAACAACATGCCGGAGATCTGCGGCCGGATCTGCCCGCAGGATCGGCTGTGCGAGGGCAACTGCGTCATCGAGAAGGGCTTCGAGTCCGTCACGATCGGCTCGGTCGAGCGCTACATCACCGACACCGCCTTCGAGCGCGGCTGGGTGAGCCCGCCCCGGCCGCCGCGCGAACTCGACCGGTCCGTGGGCATCGTCGGCGCCGGTCCGGCGGGGCTGGCGGCGGCCGAGCAGCTCCGGCGCAAGGGCTACCGGGTCACGATCTACGACCGCTACGACCGCGCGGGCGGCCTTCTGATCTACGGCATTCCCAATTTCAAGCTCGAGAAGCGGATCGTGCAGCGCCGCACCGGGCTGCTGGCGGACGGCGGCGTGGTGTTCAAGCAGAACTTCGAGCTAGGCCGCGACGCGACGCTCGGCGAACTGCGCGAGCGCCACGACGCGGTGCTGCTCGCCACCGGCGTCTACAAGGCGCGCGACATCCAGGGCCCGGGATCGGGCCTGGCCAACATCGTGCCGGCGATGCGCTACCTGGTCGCCAGCAACCGCAAGGGCCTGGGCGACCAGGTGCCCGAGTTCGACTCCGGCGCGGTCGACGCCCGGGCCAGGCGCGTGGTGGTGATCGGCGGCGGCGACACGGCGATGGACTGCGTGCGCACCGCCGTGCGCCAGGGCGCCTTGTCGGTCAAGTGCCTCTACCGCCGCGACCGCGCCAACATGCCGGGCTCGCAGCGCGAAGTGAAGCATGCCGAAGAGGAGGGCGTCGAGTTCGTCTGGCAGTCCGCGCCCGAGGCGTTTCTTGGCGACAGCAAGGTCCGCGCGGTGCGCGCCAGCCGCATTCACCTGGGCGTGCCTGATGCGACCGGCCGCCAGCAGCCGCAGGTGATCGAGGGCTCGCACTTCAACGTCGAGACCGACCTGGTGATAAAGGCGCTGGGCTTCGATCCCGACGACCTGCCGGTCATGTTCAAGGCGCCGGAACTGAAGGTCACGCGCTGGGGCACGCTGGCGATCGACCACCGCAGCATGATGACCAACCTCGACGGCGTGTTCGCGGCGGGCGACGTCGTGCGCGGCGCCTCGCTGGTGGTGTGGGCGGTGCGCGACGGCCGCGACGCGGCGGATGCCATGCACCGCTACATGCGCGCGAAAGCCACCGGAGCCGAACCGGTGGCGCAGGCTGCGGATTAGAAGGGGATCGATGATGGACACCTGGAACCCTGGCCAGCGCTTCGTCGACGAGTTCCGCGCCAATGCCAGGCGCCTGGAAGAAGCGCGCCTCTACGACCCTTCGCAGGAACACGACGCCTGCGGCGTCGGCTTCGTGGCGGCGATCGACGGCCAGCCGCGGCGCAGCGTGGTCGAAGGCGCGATCAACGCGCTGAAGTCGGTCTGGCATCGCGGCGCGGTGGACGCCGACGGCAAGACCGGCGACGGCGCGGGCATCCACGTGCAGGTGCCGCAGGATTTCTTCAAGGAGCACATCGCGCGCACCGGCCGCACCCCCGCCTCGGGCCGGCTCGCCGTCGGCGTGGTTTTCCTGCCGCGCACCGATTTCGCCGCCCAGGAGCGCTGCCGCGCCATCGTCGAGAGCGAGATCCTGGCCTACGGCCATCTGATCTACGGCTGGCGCCAGGTGCCGGTGAACGTCGACGTGATTGGCGAGAAGGCCAACGCCACCAGGCCGGAGATCGAGCAGATCATGATCGCCAACAACCGCGGGGTGGACAATCCGCAGTTCGATCTCGACCTCTACATCATCCGTCGGCGGATCGAGAAGAAGGTCTGGGCCGAATCGATCACCGACTTCTATATCTGCTCGCTGTCCTGCCGGTCGATCATCTACAAGGGCATGTTCCTGGCCGAGCAGCTGACCGCCTTCTACCCCGACCTGCTCGACCCGCGCTTCGTGTCGAACTTCGCGATCTACCACCAGCGCTACTCGACCAACACCTTCCCCACCTGGCGGCTGGCCCAGCCGTTCCGCGTGCTCGCCCACAACGGCGAGATCAACACGCTGCGCGGCAACATCAACTGGATGAAGAGCCACGAAACGCGCATGGCCCATCCGTTGTTCGGTCCCCAGGTCGAGGACATCAAGCCGGTGATTCAGCCCGGCGGGTCGGACTCGGCCGCGCTCGACAACGTTTTCGAGGTGATGCTGCGCGCGGGCCGGCAACTGCCGATGGTCAAGTCGCTGATGATCCCCGAGGCCTGGGCCGGCAAGAAGACCGTGCCCGAGGAGCACCGCTACCTCTACAACTGGTGCAACTCGGTGATGGAGCCCTGGGACGGGCCGGCGGCGATCGCCGCCTTCGGCGGGCGCTGGGTCCTGGGCGGCATGGACCGCAACGGGCTCAGGCCCATGCGCTACACCATCACCGCCGACGGCCTGATCATCGCCGGCTCCGAGACCGGCATGGTGCGCGTCAACGAGGCCGAAGTGGTCGAGAAGGGCCGGCTCGGGCCCGGCGAGATGATCGCGGTCGACCTGATCGGCGGCAAGCTCTATCACGACCGCGAGCTCAAGGACATGCTGGCGCGCCAGCACCCCTTCAAGGACTGGGACCGCTTCACCACGCCGATCGACAGCCTGATCAAGTCGGGCGCGGGCGAGCCGGTCGAGTTCGAACGCGACGAGCTGCGTCGGCGCCAAGTCGCCGTGGGCTGGTCGCTCGAGGACCTCGAGCTGATCCTGCACCCGATGGTCGAGGACGCCAAGGAGGCGGTCGGCTCGATGGGCGACGATTCGCCCCTGGCGGTGCTGTCCAGCCAGTATCGCGGCCTGCACCACTATTTCCGCCAGGATTTCTCGCAGGTCACCAATCCGCCGATCGACTCGTTGCGCGAGAAGGGCGTGATGTCGCTGCGCACGCGGCTCGGCAACCTCGGCAACATCCTCGACGAGGAGGAGGGGCAGTGCCGCCTGCTGCAACTTGACTCGCCCGTCCTGTCGAACGCCGAGTTCGACGCCATGCGCCGCTACCTGGGCGACACGGCGGTGGAGATAGACTGCACCTTCGCCACCGACGGCGGCCAGCACGCGCTGCGCGACGCGATCAAGCGCATCCAGCGCGAGGCCGAGGACGCGGTGCGCGGGGGATGCACCCACGTCATCCTGCACGACAAGCAGGTGGGCCCCAAGCGCGCGCCGATCCCCATGATCTTGGCGGCCGGCGGCGTGCACACGCATCTGGTGCGCCAGCAGCTCCGCACCTTCACCTCGCTCAACGTGCGCTCGGGCGAATGCCTCGACGTGCACTACTTCGCGGTGCTGATCGGCGTGGGCGCCACCACCGTCAACGCCTACCTGGCGCAGGAGGCGATCGCCGACCGCCATCGCCGCGGCCTGTTCGGCAACCTTTCGCTGGCGGACTGCGTGCGCCGCTACAAGGAGGCGGTGGACCAGGGGCTGCTGAAGGTAATGTCCAAGATGGGTATCGCCATCGTCAGCTCCTATCGCGGAGGCTACAACTTCGAGGCGCTGGGCCTGTCGCGCTCGCTGGTGGGCGAGTTCTTCCCCGGCATGACCAGCCGCATCTCCGGCATCGGGCTCAGCGGCATCCAGGAAAAGGTGCTGGCGCTGCACGCGCGCGCCTACGACGAGGACGCGGTCGCGCTGCCGGTGGGCGGCTTCTACCGCTACCGCAAGGGCGGCGAGACGCATGGCTGGGAGGCGGGCCTCATCCACACGCTGCAGTCCGCGGTGGCCAAGGATTCCTACGCCACCTTCAAGAAGTTCAGCGAGGGCGTGCGACGCCTGCCGCCGGTCAGCCTGCGCGACCTGCTCGACTTCGACTACAAGCGCCCGCCCGTGTCCGTGGACGAGGTGGAATCGATTACCGAGATCCGCAAGCGCTTCGTGACGCCCGGCATGTCGCTGGGCGCCTTGGGACGCGAGGCGCACACCACGCTCGGCATCGCCATGAACCGCATCGGCGCCAAGTCGGATTCCGGCGAGGGCGGCGAAGACCCCGCGCAGGCCAAGCCCAAGGCCAACGGCGACAACGAGAATTCAGCGATCAAGCAGATCGCCTCGGGCCGCTTCGGCGTGACGGCCGAATATCTCAACAACTGCCGCGAGATCGAGATCAAGATCGCCCAGGGCGCCAAGCCCGGCGAGGGCGGGCAGTTGCCCGGCTTCAAGGTGACCGTGGAGATCGCCAGGCTGCGCCACGCCACGCCGGGCGTGATGCTGATCTCGCCGCCGCCGCACCACGACATCTACTCGATCGAGGACCTGGCCCAGCTCATCTACGACCTGAAGCAGATCAACCCCGAGGCCAAGGTCTGCGTGAAGCTGGTCGCCCGCTCGGGCATCGGCACCATCGCGGCCGGCGTCGCCAAGGCGAATGCCGACGTGATCCTGATCTCCGGCCATGTCGGCGGCACCGGCGCCAGCCCGCAGACCAGCATCAAGTATGCCGGCGTGCCCTGGGAGATGGGCCTGAGCGAAGTGCACCAGGTTCTAACCCTCAACCGGCTGCGCCACCGCGTGCGCCTGCGCACCGACGGTGGCATCAAGACCGGCCGCGACGTGGTGATGGCCGCCATCCTGGGCGCCGAGGAATACGGCGTCGGCACGGCCGCGCTGGTGGCGATGGGCTGCATCCTGGTGCGCCAGTGCCATTCCAACACCTGCCCCGTGGGCGTGTGCACGCAGGACCCCAAGCTGCGCGCGAAGTTCGAGGGCACGCCCGAGAAGGTGGTCAACCTGTTCAGCTTCATCGCCGAGGAGACGCGCGAGATCCTGGCGCAGCTCGGCGCGCGCAGCCTGAACGAGATCATCGGCCGCACCGACCTTCTGACCCAGGTCAGCCGCGGCGGCGCGCATCTGGACGACCTCGACCTCAACTCGCTCTTGGCCCAGGCCGATCCGGGCAACCAGCCGCGCTACTGCACGCTCAAGGGGCGCAACGAGGTGCCGGACACGCTGGACGCCGGCATGATCGCCGACGCCAAGGCGCTGTTCGAGGACGGCGAGAAGATGCAGCTCGCCTACAACATCCGCAACACCTACCGCGCGATCGGCACGCGGTTCAGCTCGCATATCGTGCGCAAATTCGGCATGACGGGCTTGAAGCCCGGCCACGTCACCGTGCGGCTGCGCGGCTCGGCCGGCCAGTCGCTCGGCGCCTTCGCGGTGCAGGGGCTCAAGCTCGAGGTGTTCGGCGACGCCAACGACTACGTGGGCAAGGGGCTCTCCGGCGGCACGATCGTCGTCAGGCCGATGACCGCAAGCCCGCTCGCGACCCAGGACAACGTCATCATCGGCAACACGGTGCTCTACGGCGCCACCGCCGGCAAGCTGTTCGCCGCCGGTCAGGCGGGCGAACGCTTCGCCGTGCGCAACTCGGGCGCCGAGGTGGTCGTCGAGGGCTGCGGGTCGAACGGCTGCGAGTACATGACCGGCGGGGTGGCGGTGATCCTCGGCAAGGTCGGCACCAATTTCGGCGCCGGCATGACCGGCGGCATGGCTTTCGTCTACGACCCGCAGGACGGGTTCAAGGTTCGCGTCAATCCCGAGACGGTGGTCTGGCAGCGCATCGAATCGGCGCATTGGGAGAAGGTGCTGAAGGCCCTGGTGCAGGAGCACGTGAACGAGACCGGCTCGCGCTACGCCGCGCGGCTGCTCAACGACTGGGACCGCGAGCTCGGACATTTCTGGCAGGTCGTGCCGAAGGAGATGCTCTCGCGCCTCGAACACCCGCTGTCGGACACGCCGCAGGTTGCGGCGGGTGAGTGACGTGCTGACGCTCCACGACAACATCACCTCGGGCAACGGCTACAAGGCGCGGCTGTTGCTGGCGCAGCTGGGGATTCCCTTCAAGCGGATCGAGTACGATATCGACCATGGCGCCACGCGCACGCCCGCGTACTTGGCCAAGGTCAACGCCAACGGCCGCATCCCAGTGCTCCAGCTCGACGACGGCACCTGCCTGCCGGAATCGAACGCGATCGTCTGGTACCTGGCGGAGGGCACCAAGTTCCTGCCCCAGGACAAGCTCGCACGGGCCCAGGCTTTGTCCTGGATGTGCTTCGAGCAGTACAGCCACGAGCCCAACATTGCGACGGTGCGCTACTGGATCACGCACAAGGTCGAAATGACGCCCGAGCGCGTGGCGGCCATGCCCGGCAAGCGTGCGCAGGGCGTGGCGGCGCTCGGCGTGATGGAAGGCCATTTGGCAATGAACCCCTGGTTCGCCGGCGGGCAATACTCGATCGCCGACATCGCGCTCTATGCCTACACGCACGTGGCCGAGGAAGGCGGCTTCGACCTGAAGCCCTTCCCCGCGGTGCGCGCATGGCTCGCGCGCGTGGCGGCCGAGCCCGGGCACATCCCGATCACGAAGGGGTAGCGGCCGGCGCTGACGACTCGCCCCGCACGAACACAAGCCGCTGGTAGAGGAACCCGATCCCCACCAGCGCCAGGCCCAGGCCGAAGAAGGACGCGACGCGCCACAGGCCGGTCAGCGCGTCCATGTCGACCAGGAACACCTTCAGCACCGCCGCCATCACCACCACCAGCGAGCCGATGCGCAAGGCCTGGCTCCTCTGCCACAGCCCGCCGGCCAAGAGCACGCCGGCATAGACCAGCCACACCGCCGAATAAGCGTAGGATTCGGCGTCGCTCATCGCGCCCGCCGCCAGATTCGACCCGCGAAACGCGTGGCGCGTCTCCAGGGTTACCCAGGCGAACCCGAGCACGAGCGCCAATCCCGCCGCCGGGAACACGAAGCCCCGCGCCTCGATCGGCCGCATCGCCTGCGCGAAGGCCAGCATCAGCCCGGCCGGCGCGAGATAGGCGAGCAGCAGCGCGTTGAAGATCGGCCATTCGCCGACCGGGAAGTTGCGGCGCCAGACCGGATTGTCGAGCGCCATCGGGAACACCGCGATCACGACGACCGCGAAGACGAACAGCAGGCGGCGCACCCAGCGCACGGCGCGCGCGCCGCGTCCCACGGGATCCTGCAGCCCGGTCGCCAGCGCCAGCCAGCCGATCACGCCGGTCGCCTCGCGGCTCAGCGCATGGAGCGTCGCCGGCTCGGCGCGCTGCAGCGTGGTGCGCAGTTCGAACGCCACCAACAGCGCCGCGAAGGCGAAGCACAGTGCGCGCAGCCAGGCATCGAGCCACTCCGCGGGCCGGCGTGCGAAATCGCGCCAGGCCAGATAGGTCGCGATGAGCGGGATGCCGTAGCCGTAGATCGGCCAGTGGTCGCCGATCGCCGTCGCCCGCGCGTAATGGAACACGTCGGGATTGAACGCCAGGCGTCCGCACAGCATGACCGCCACGACGCCCGCGATCGCGCGCAGCGATCCCACCGGCAGGCGGCGGTGGATCCAGGCCAGCGCCGGCAGTTCCAGCGCCAGCGCGACCGAAAGCCAGGCGTCGCGCAGCGCCATCGCCAGCGCCAGCGAGATCGCCGCCGTCACGGCGCCGGCGTAGATGCCCAGCACGTTGTCCATCCCGGGCATATCGCGCCGCGGCGCAACGCGCGCGGCGGCCGCCAGCGCCACCACCGCAACGGCCAGCGCCGAGGCCGACCAGTGCAGGTCGATCTCGAACTTGCCGACCCGCCAATAGGCGGCAACGAGGAGCGCGAGCGGCGTCGCGGCGGAAACCGAGGCCCACAGGATCGGCCGCCTGGCGCCCCACAGCGCCGCGAATCCCGCGAGCGCATAGGCGCCGCCGAAGAAGATGCAGGCGCTCAGGAACCCCGTGGCCTGGGGCGGCAGGTGCGGCGCCCAGCCCAGCCCCGCCAGGTTCTGCTCGTAGACCACGGGCGCATAGGTCTTGAGGATCGCCGGCAGGTGCCAGAGCGAAAGCGCCGCCACAGTCATCATGGCAGCGACAACCGCCAGCCAGTCGAGCCGGGCGAACCGCCGCGCGTTGAACACGAGCGCGGCGCCGACCGACGCCAGGGTCCCCATGCCCACGACGCCGTAATTGTCGACGCGCACCAGCGCGAAGCTCAGTACCGCGACGATGACTCCGGCCGCCATCGCCAGTACGCCCGGATCGCGCCAGAGCGGGCGCGTCCGGCCTTGCTCGGCGGGAAAGGCGGCCTCGATCAAGGGTGCGTATTGGATGAAAGCCAGAACGATCGCCAGCAGGAACATGCCGAGCGGATCGGTCGGCGCCGTGGCCCGCGGCGTCGCCAGCCAGATCAGCGACCACACCGTGCCGCCGGCCAGCGCGAGCCAGCCGAGCCACGGCCAGTCGCGCCGGCGCGAAATCTCCAACGCACCCCAGACCAGCGTGAGCAGATACAGGAACAGCACCCAGCCATTGGGCTGGTCGGTCGCAATCAGGGCAGGAAGCAGAAGACCGCCGGCGGCGCTGAGCAGGGCAAGGAACGGACCGTGCAGCATCGCCGTCAGCCCGGCGGCATAGACCACACCCGCCATACCGGCAAAGGTCAAGGCCGGCGTCAGGAATCCGAACAACTGTCCGGCCGCGTAGATGCTGGCGTAGCAGAACAGGAACCCGCCGGAGCTCAACGCCGGCGGCACATAATCGGCCCGGCCCCGCTCGCCGTCGGACGGAAACCGCCGGCGGACCCATTCGCCGGCCGCGATCAGCAACAATCCGGTCAGGAAACCCAAGCTCACCCGGACGCCGGGGCCAAGCCAGCCGCGCTCGGCCGCCTCCTTGACCAGGAAGACCGCCGCCAGGCCCAAGGTCGCCGCCCCCAGCCAGACGAACCAGCGCGAGGTGACCTGCCGCTCGAACCGGTCCAGGCCCGACCCGGCGGCCGACGCCGCCGCGGTCGGCGCCGCAGCGGTGGTCCAGGTCGGGCTCGGGCTTGCTGCGTCCGGTGCTGCCGGGCCTGTGCCTGGGCTTGTTGCGGCGGTTGCCGCCGCACCGGCTGCCGCCGCTGTTACCGGCGTTGCCGGTGCGCTTTGGGCGTCGGGCGGGCCCTGCGCAGGGCCGGGCGCGCTCTCCAGGCCGGCGATCCGCAGGCGAAGCGACTCGATCTCGGCCTTGAGACGCCCGGTGCGGGCGAAGGCGGCGATCGCCAGGCCGGGAACGATCAGGCCCAGGAATCCGACCAGCAAGATGCCGAGGGTGATCAGCGAATCCACGGAACCGTCCGCAAGACGCGACAAGTAAGCATAGCATCTTTCGCGCCCGCCGCCCGCCCGCCTATAGTCCGGCGATGCCGGACGCCAATGCCGCCTTCCGCTTCCATCCCAGCGCCATCAAGGGCGAGGGGGGAAAGCTGATGGGCATGCACGCCGCCAACGAGGGCTTCGTGCATGCCTTCGCAAGACATGCCGAAGTCGACCGCTTCTACTGCGTCATCGACGAAAAGGTGCATGGCGATGCTTTCGCGCAGGTCGTCCGCTCGCACCGGAACGATGCAACGGTCCATGCAATCGACCGACGCAACACCGCCGGCCTGGCCGAACCGGGTTGCGGCTTCTGGATGGATCCGCAGATCGCCGCGCTGGCCTGGCGCCGGCGGGCGATCGACCCACGGGCCTTCAGCATCTGCGGCTTGACGCACACGATTTCGTCCGACGGCGTCATGCGCGCGCTCGGCGATCTGATGCTGGCGCCCATGGAGCCGTGGGATGCCCTGGTTTGCACGTCGGACGCCGTGCGCAAGGCCGTCGAAACCCAGTTCGACGCGCTGGCCGACTATCTGCGGGACCGGTTCGACGCCAAGCGAAACGCCAAGCCGCGATTGGAAGTGATTCCGCTCGGCGTGGATTGCGACCGCCTGGCGCCGAATCCCGCTTCGCGCGCGTCGTGGCGCACCAAGCTGGGCATCGCCGACGACGACGTCGCCGCCTTGTTCGTCGGCCGCCTGAGCTTCCATGCCAAGGCCAATCCGTATCCCATGTATGTCGCGCTGGAGCGCGCCGCGCGGTCGACCGGCAAGCGCCTGCACCTGATCCAGGCCGGCTGGTTCGCCAACCAGGTGATCGAAGCGGCCTTCCGCGACGGCGCGCACGAGCACGCGCCGTCGGTGGTCGCGCATTTTCTCGACGGCCGCGCCGAGGACGTGCGCCGCGCCATCTGGTCGGCGGGCGACCTGTTCGTCTCGCTGGTCGACAACGTCCAGGAAACCTTCGGACTGGCGCCGGTCGAGGCGATGGCGGCCGGGCTGCCCGCCGTCGTCAGCGACTGGAACGGCTACAAGGACACGGTGCGCGACGGCATCGACGGATTCCGCGTGCCGACCGCGATGGCGCCGGCCGGCGCCGGCGAGGCGCTGGCCGCCCGCCTGCTGGCGGGCATCGACAGCTACGACCGCTTCATCGGCGCGGCCAGCCAGGCGATCGCCGTCGACATCGACGCCGCCGCCCAGGCGCTGGAACGCCTGATCGCCGACGCTACTCTGCGCAAGCGGCTCGCCGCGGCCGCCCGCGAACGGGCGCAAGGCGTGTTCGACTGGCGTCAGGTCGTCCGCCGCTACCAGGCGCTGTGGAGCGAGCTCGCGCGCGAACGCCGGGCCGGCACGCAGGCGCCGACGCAGCGCCGAAGCGCCGTCAATCCCTGGCTGATGGATCCGTTCCGGATGTTCCAGAACTACGCCAGCGCGCCGATCGCCGACGGCCACCGCCTTTCTCTCGCGCCGGATGCGGGGCACAGGCTGCGGGCGATGCTGCGGTCCGGACTGGCCGCGCATTGCGCCGAGACGCTGCCGAATCAGGACGAGTTCGCGGCGATGGTCGACGCGATCGGCCGCGATCGGGCGCCGACCGCGCAAACGGCTCTCGCCGCGATGCCTCGGGAGCGTCGCGACGCCGCCTGGCGCGGCGTGCTGTGGCTCGTGAAGTACGGCATCGCGCGAATATCACAGCCGCGCTGACGCCCTTCGCTTGGCAATCCGGCGATCCGCGCTATAGTCGCGCGCCCATGCGAATCCTCTATCACCTCTTGCTGTCGGCCTATTCGCGCAAGGTCAGGATCGTCCTGCGCGAGAAGAACCTCGACTTCGAGCTGCGCTCGGAGAAGGTGTGGGAGCGCCGGCCGGAATTTCTCGCGCTCAATCCGGCCGGACTGGTACCCGTGCTGGTCGAGGAGGACGGCACGGTGCTGTGCGACAGCGTGGCGATCACCGAATATCTCGACGAGTCCTATCCCGAGCCGTTCCGCCTCTTGCCGCAAGCCGCGCGCGACCGCGCCGAAGCGCGCCGCCTGGTAGCCTGGTTCGACGCGAAGATGGGTCACGAGGTCACGCGCAACCTGACCGGCGAAAAGCTGATGAAGCGCTTCCTCGGCCGCGGCGAGCCGAATTCCGCCGCGATCCGCGCCGGCAAGGAGAACCTGAAGACGCACATGGCCTATATCGGCTACCTGGCGGAACGGCGCAGATGGCTCGCGGGCGATCTCTACTCGCTGGCCGACATCGCCGCCGCGGCGCAGGTGAGCTGCGTCGACTACCTGGGCGATGTCGTCTGGGACGACTACCCGGCGGCGAAGGAATGGTACGCGCGCGTGAAGTCGCGCCCCTCGATGCGCCCGCTGCTGGCCGACCACATCCCCGGCGCGCCCCCGCCGCCGCACTACGCGGATCTGGATTTCTGATCCCGGCCTTGCTCCCCTCATTCTCCCGGCGCTTGGCGCTGGCAGGGTGACGCGAGCGCCGGGCGCCTACTGCTTCACGTCCAGCCTTTCGAGATTGGCCAGGGCGGCGGCGGCGGCGGCGGAGTCCGGATGGCGGCGGATGACCTCCATCCAATCCTGGCGCGCGCCAGCATCGTCGCTGGTAAGGCGCTTGATGATGCCGCGTTCGACCAGCGCGTCGGGATCGGTCGGCGCCAGCTTCAGCGCCTTGTCGATGTCCTGGCGCGCGCCGGCGAGGTTCTCCATGTAGCGCCGCGCGCTGGCGCGGAACAGGTACGCATCGGGCCGCTCGGGGTCGATGGCGATCGCTTTGTCGAAGTCCTCGATCGCTTCCTTGTAGTTCTTGGCGGTCGCCAGGGTCTGGCCGCGGTCGATCCAGATCTCCGGGTCCTGCGGCGCCAGCTTCAGGGCCGCGCTCTGCGCGGCATAGGCGCGTCCCGTGTCGCCCGCCAGGAGCCAGGCCTGGCCGGCCTGGGTCAGGACGCCGATGCGCACTGTCTCCATTTCCGGCTGCTTGATCTCCTGCGCCAGCGCCTCCAGCCGCGCTGCGCCCTCCTTGTACTGCTTCATCGACACCAAGGCGGCCGCGGCGCAGTGGCGGGCCGGCGCGCCGCCGCCCTGGTCCTGCCAGTTCAACGCCTGCTCGAAGGCGGCCATCGCGTCGCGGCGCGTGAGCGTCATGCAGGCGTCGTAGCGCTGCGCGTCGTCGGGCGGCCGCGTCCTGCCGGTCTGCGCCATCGCAAGGTCGGGCAGCAGGAACACCCAGGACGACACGAAGAACCGGAAGAACAGCGGCAAGGGCCGCACCACCGCCGCCGACCGCGCGCGCCGCCAGGACAATACGGGTACCGGCGCGATCACGGCGCCGTCCGGCGCGAGAGCCGGTTGCAGCGCCGCCTTTCGCCTTGCGGATGTCGCTCGTTTCATCGGACCATCCTAGCGTTGCGACCGACCACGGACCAGACGATGACCGCGCCGCGACTGTTCTGTTTCGGCCTGGGCTACAGCGCGCTGGCGCTGGCCCGGCAGGTCGCCGCAAGAGGCTGGCGCGTCGCCGGCACTTGCCGTACCGAAGCCAAGCGCGCGCACCTGGCGGCGGGCGGCATCGAAGCCTTCCTGTTCGACCGCGACCGGCCCCTGGACGATGCCGCCGCGGCACTTGCCGGCACGTCGCATCTGCTCGGCTCGGTCCCTCCGGATGCACGGGGCGATCCGGTCATCGACCACCATGAAACCGATTTGCGGCAGCTTCGGGGCATCGTCTGGGCAGGCTATCTCTCCACCACCGGCGTCTACGGCGACCGCCAGGGCGGCTGGGTCGACGAAACGAGCGAACTCGAACCCACGGGCGAGCGCGGGCTGCGGCGACGTGACGCAGAACGGGCCTGGCTCGGGCTCGGATTGCCGGTGCATCTGTTCCGCCTGGCCGGCATCTACGGGCCGGGGCGCAGCGCGCTCGACACGGTGCGGTCGGGCGCGGCGCGGCGGATCGACAAGCCGGGGCAGGTCTTCAGCCGCATCCATGTCGACGACATCGCCCAGGTCCTGCTGGCTTCGATCGCCCGGCCGAATCCCGGCGCCGCGTACAACGTGTGCGATGACGACCCCGCGCCGCCGGCCGCGGTGATCGAGGAGGCGTGCCGCCTGCTGAAGGCGACGCCGCCGCCGCTCGAGCCGTTCGAGCAAGCCAGGGCGAGCATGTCGGCGATGGCCCGAAGCTTCTATGCCGATAACAAACGGGTCAGGAACGATCGTATCAAGAAGGAGCTGGGCGTGAGGTTGATTTACCCGAGCTACAAGGAGGGACTGAAGGCGCTGCTGGCGTCCGCGCCCGATCCCTCGACAGGCGCGGGATGAGCCGAAACGGGCCGTTGGCGTCCGGCGCAAAGGCGCGCTCCTCCTGTGCCTGTCGCAGGACGCCTGCGCTATGCCCGCCCGACCAGTTCCTCGACCGCGCGCAGGATAATGTGGATGTTCTCGGGCTCGGACAGACGGTGCGCGCCTTCCTTGATCAGCGTCACGGCGACGTCCTTCGATTCCACCTTTTCCGCCAGCCGCACCGAGGTCTGCCAGGGCACGTCCGGATCCTTCATGCCGTGGATCAGGCGCACCGGGCAGCAGATTGCGATCGGGCCGCCGAGCAGCAGATGCCGGCGGCCGGATTCGATCAGCACGCGGGTGATGGGATAGGGTTCCTGGCTGTAGGCCGAGGGGCGGTAGATCACACCCTTCTCCATCAGCGCCTTCCTCACCGGCGGCGCCATGTTGGGCCACATCAGCTCCTCGGTGAAATCCGGCGCTGCGGCGATGCCGACCAACCCAGCGATGCGGTCGGGCCGCGCCAGCGCGGCGAGCAGCATCAACCACCCGCCCATGCTGGAGCCGACGAGAACGAGCCTGCCCCGGGTCAGCCGGTCGATCGCGTCGAGCGAATCAGCAAGCCAGGACGTGATCGTGCCGTCGAGGAAGTCGCCGCCGGAGCGGCCGTGGCCGGTATAGTCGAAGCGCAGGAAGCCGAAGCCCCGCTCGCCCGAGAATGCCTCAAGGCTCAAGGCTTTCTCGCCGGTCATGTCGGAGCGGAAGCCGCCGAGAAACACGATGCCGGGCGCGCGACCATCGCGGCGGCAGTAGGCGATTGAAGGCCGGTCGCCGCGTGCTAATATCGAAAATTGTTGGGTTTCTTGGTCGGGCGGCATGGACATCCCGGGCGGCGAAACGCCCCTCAGCGTGCAGGTTGACGGGTCGCGCGCGCCGCGCGCAGCGGGCGCAGGACGGCCGCCGGCCGTCTTACAGGTCTTGCCCGCCCTTGTCACCGGCGGCGCCGAGCGCGGCGCGGCCGACATCGCCATCGCCGTCGCGGCCGCGGGCTGGACCAGCCTGGT
>CAYMTM010000012.1:0-2898 GCA_964393375.1 uncultured Rhodospirillaceae bacterium | reverse complement strand
CGGCGGGCGGGCCGATGGTGCGCGAGCTCGAGCGCGCCGGAGTCACGCACCTGACCCTGCCGCTCGACAGCAAGAACCCGTTCGTGCTGCGCGCCAATATCGACCGGCTGGGCCAGGCGATCCAGCGCCAAGGCGTCGACATCGTCCATGCCCGCAGCCGGGCGCCGGCCTGGAGCGCGCTCTATGCCGCGCGGCGCGCGGGCGTGCGCTTCGTCACCACCTTCCACGGCACCTACAATTTCGGCAATCCTGCCAAGCGCTGGTACAACTCGGTGATGGCGCGCGGGGATCGCGTGATCGCCGCGTCGCAATTCATCGTCGACCACGTCGTGCGCAACTATCACGTCAGCCCGGCCGTGATGCGCCATATTCCGCGCGGCATCGACCTCGACCGCTTCGATCCGGCGAAGGTCAGCGGGCCGCGCCTGGCCAAGCTCGCGCGCGAATGGCGGCTGCCGGACGGCGTGCCGGTGGTGATGCTGCCCGGGCGGTTGACGCGCTGGAAGGGCCAATCGGTGCTGATCGACGCCATAGCGCTGCGCGGCAAGCGCGACCTGCGCTGCCTGCTGGTCGGCTCCGACCAGGGCCGGGGCGCCTATCGCCGCGAGCTGGAGCAGCGCATCGCCGCGCACGGGCTGGAGGAGGTCGTGCACCTGATCGACGAATGCGCCGACATGCCGGCGGCGTTCAAGCTCGCCGACCTGGTTGTGTCGGCCTCGACCGATCCCGAGGCGTTCGGGCGCGTGGCGGTCGAGGCGCAGGCGATGGGCCGGCCGGTGGTCGCAACCAGGCACGGCGGCTCGCTGGAGACGGTGCTGGACGGCGAGACGGGCTGGCTGATCGAGCCGGGCAACGCGCGCCAGCTTGCCCAGGCGATCGATGCCGCGCTGGCCATGGACCCGGCCGAACGTCAGGCCATCGCCGCGCGCGGCATCGCCTTCGTGCGCGAGCATTTCGGCAAGGACCTGATGTGCGCGCGCACCCTGGCGCTCTATCGCGAGCTGCTGGCGGATCTGCCGGTCGCGCATCCCGGCACGCCGACGGGCACCGGCGGCCAGGTAGCGGCGTGAAGCCCGGGCCCAGGCCCGGGCGCATCCTCGTCATCAAGCTGGGCGCGCTCGGCGACTTCATCCAGGCGCTCGGGCCCTTCGCGGCCATTCGCTGGCGCCATCCCGAGCACCACATCACGCTGCTGACCACCCAGGCCTTCGTGGACCTTGGCGCCGCCAGCGGCCTGTTCGACCAGGTGATGGCCACCGTCCGCCTGCCCTGGTGGCGGATCGGCGACTGGCTGACGCTCAGGCGCTGGCTGCGCGGGCAGGGTTTCGAGCGCGTCTACGATCTGCAGACCGCCGATCGCAGTTCGGCCCTCTTCCACCTGATGCTGCCGGGCCCAAGGCCGGAATGGTCGGGCATCGCGCGCGGCTGCTCGCATCCCCACGCCAATCCCCGGCGCGATCTGATGCACACGATCGACCGCCAGCGCGAGCAGTTGCGGATGGCCGGCATTCCAGAGGTCCCGGCGCCGGACCTGTCGTTCCTCGTCGCCGACGTCCATCGCTTCGGCCTGCCCAGGCGCTATGCACTGCTGGTGCCGGGCGGATCGGCGGGAAGGCCGGCAAAGCGCTGGCCGGCGGAGCGCTATGCGGCGCTGGCGGCGGCGCTGAACCGCCAGGCCGTGGCTCCGGTCGTCCTGGGCGGGCCGGACGAACAGGCCCTGGCCGAGGGCATCGTGCGCCAGGCCGGCGGCGTCAACTTGGCCGGGCGCACCACGCTGGCCGACATCGCTACGCTGGCGCGCGGCGCGAAGGCGGCGGTCGGCAACGACACCGGCCCGATGCACATCATCGCTGCCGTCGGCTGTTCCGCGGTGGTGCTGTTCTCGGCCGACTCCGACCCCGCGCTATGCGCGCCGCGCGGCAAGGCGGTGACCGTGATCCGCCGCGAGCGCCTGGCCGACCTCGAAGCGGAGGAGGTTGCGGCTGCGCTGGTCCTGCGCTAAACGGTGCGCGATTTCCGTGGGAGCGAACCAAGCATGAACCAAGTGGCCGCGGCCAAGGCTGGCGGCGGGCCGGTTACCGTGACCCTGCCCGACGGCAGCCAGCGCCGGTTCGACGCGCCGGTGACGGGCGCGGAGGTGGCGCGCGCGATCGGCCCGGGCCTGGCCAAGGCGGCACTGGCGATGAAGCTGGACGGCAGGCTGGTCGATCTCGCCACCGCGATCGACCGCGACGCCAAGGTCGCGATCATAACCGCCGGGAGCCCCGAGGCGCTGGAACTGCTGCGCCACGACGCCGCGCATGTGCTGGCCGAGGCGGTGCAGGAGCTGTTCCCCGGCACGCAGATCACCTTTGGTCCGGCGACCGAGGACGGGTTCTACTACGACTTCGCCCGCAAGGAGCCGTTCTCGATCGACGACTTCCCGAAGATCGAAGCCAAGATGAAGGAGATCGTCGACCGCGACGAGGCGATCACGCGCGAGATCTGGGACCGGCCGCGCATCAAGAAATACTTCCAGGACAACGGCGAGACCTTCAAGGCCGAGTGGGTTGACGAGCTCGACGCCAATGAGCCGATCTCGGTCTACCGGCAGGGCAAGTGGCTGGACATGTGCACCGGTCCGCACCTGCCCTCCACCGGCAGGCTCGGCAAGGCGTTCAAGCTGATGAAGCTGAGCGGCACCTACTGGCGCGGCGACAGGAACAACCCGCAGCTCCAGCGCATCTACGGCACGGTGTGGCCGGACGACAAGCAGCTGCAGGAATACCTGCACCGGCTGGAGGAGGCGGAGAAGCGCGACCACCGCCGCCTCGGCCGCGAGATGGGCCTGTTCCACCAGCAGGAAGAGGCCGTGGGCAGCGTGTTCTGGCACCCCAAGGGCTGGGAATTGTGGCGCAC
>CAYMTM010000011.1:0-41098 GCA_964393375.1 uncultured Rhodospirillaceae bacterium | reverse complement strand
TATTGAACGATGTAGGCCTTATGCCCCGAAGGCATACACTTCAGTGCGAACCCGCTCAGTTCGTCATCCCAAAGAAAGCTCGGACGCTCTTTGGGCGCCAAGGCAGCAACGCTGCGATTGGAGATACGACCTATGCTCATGATCGCTGTGCTGTCCTCACGGGCGCTTCAAACGTCGCTCTCGGCAACAACCTGACAAGCACCACGGAATCGATAATAAGAAACCGCAATCAGACAAACAATCAGATAATCGTGTCCAAGCGTTTGTTCCGCCTATCTTGAGGAACTTTGCGCGATCTACTTATCTAATACTTGAATACGCTCCGAAGGCAGAGGTCGCAAGTTCGAATCTTGCCGGGTGCGCCAAGGTTCTCAAATACTTAACTGAAATCGGACTTGGCACGGTGTGGGCTATGGAAGCATCGCGCTCAAGGTTGTGCTCATCTGTGTGCCGCTCTCACCAGCACGCCTGCAGCCTCCGGCATCCGCATCCCGATGGACGGACAACGTGCTCCTCGAGCGGCTGTGACGCAGCCTGAAACACGAGGACGTCTATCTCAAAGGCTACGCCAACGACCGCGAGGCACATGCCGGGATCGCGATCTACAACGCCCGACGTGTGCCCCAGGCGTCGGGCAACCGCGCGCCGATGGCGGTGTGGCGCACGGGCGTCACCGGCACGCTCGGCGAAGAGGCTGCGGACATGGCGCTGCGCTCGAACAACGCTGGCGCGTTGCCCACATGCCCGCAGTTGCCGCAGTAACAACAGGTGTTCGTGGCTTGAACGGTTCAGGAGGTCGGACCGGCCCGGATTCCAACTGGCAAATCGGTCCCATCGATGCGGTCCGCTTCACTTCGCCGGAAGCGAAGACGCGAAGGGCAAACCCGGGCAGTTCGTCATCCCAGATCACGCAATCCTTTTCGTGCACTTCAACAGCGTCGACGATTCTCTCCGTGAGCTTAGGCACGGCGTTTCTCCGACCTGGGCGCCCTCTCGCGCACAAGCGCCGCTTGGCTTGATTGCGCCGTCGCCAGCGCCGCGCATTCCGCACGGATCCACGCCTCGAACCGGCGTACCTTCTCCAGGCCGTGCGAGCGCGGCGGGTAGACAAGGAAATAGGCGCCGCTGGTGCGTACCTGCAGCCTGAACGGCGCGATGAGCCGCCCGATCGCCAGGTCGTCGGCCACCAGGGCGGCCTGCGCCATGGCGACGCCCAGCCGGTCGATCGCGGCCTGGTAGGCGAGGCTGGAGTTCTCGAATTTCAGGCCGCTGTTGCCGTCGAGGCCTTCAACCCCGGCCGCCGCGATCCAGGCCGGCCAGTCCTTGGGCCGGTGCAGCGAGCATAGCAGCGTATGTCGCTTGAGATCGGCCGGGCGCCGCAGCGCCCGGCCGTGGCGCAGCAGCGCGGGGCTGCACACCGGCATGATCACCTCGCCGAACAGCCGCGCGCTGATCGTGCCGGGCGGCGGCGCCTCGCCCGAATGGATCGCGATGTCGATCTCCTCGCGATCGAAATCGACCGGGCTGTGCGAGGTCGTGATCTGAACATCCAGGCTGCGGTCGATCGCGTGCAGGCGCGCCAGGCGCGGCACGATCCAGCGAATTGCGAAGGTCGGCGGCAGCTTGATCCGTAGGGTCGGCGTGTCGGACGCGCCGGCGACATGGTCGGTCGCATCCTGGATGCGCTCGAACGCGTCGCGCAGCGCACGGAAATAGATCTCGCCCTTCTCGGTCAATTCGATCGCGCGATGATGGCGCAAGAACAGCTTGGCCGCGAGCGCGCGCTCGAGCGCCGCGACGTGGCGGCTGACCGCGCCCTGGGTGACGCACAGCTCCTTGGAGGCCTTGGTGAAGCTGAGGTGCCGCGCCGTCGCCTCGAAGGCCCTGATCGCGTTCAGCGGCGGCAGGCGTCGCATACGCGCCTCATGCCCGTCGGTGCAGGCGGCGGTCGACCGCCAGCAGAATGCTGCTGAACACCGCGGCGAACACGATCAGGATAAAGGTTATCGACATGATGATGTCGACGTTGTGAAGTCCGATCGCGCCCATCAGCATGTAGCCCAGGCCGCGCTGCGAGGCGAACATCTCCCCCAGGAGCGTGCCGATCAGGGTAAGCGACAGGCCGATCCGAATGCCAGAGAATATCTCGGGCAGGGCCGCCGGGATCAGGATGCGCCAGACCAGTTCGTTGGTGTCGTAGTTGAGGACGCGGCCGGTCTTGATCAGGATCGGCCGCACGTTGCGTACCGCGTTGATCGTGAACAGCGCGATCGGGATGAAGCCGTGCAGCGCGCCAAACGCGATCTTGGCCGAGATGCCCAGGCCGAAGGTCAGCAGCAGGATCGGGTACAGCGTGACCTTGGGCACCGAATACAGCGCGACCAGCATCGGCTCGAACACCTGGCCGCCGAGCCGGCTGAAGCCAAGCGCCAGGCCCACCGCCATCCCGAGCGACACGGCGATTGCGATCGCGACCGCGAAAGCCTTCAGCGACTCCGTGACGTGCGGCCAGAATGACGGGCGTGCGAACAGGGTCCAGGTGTAACGGATCGTCTCGGCCGGCGAACGCAGGGCGATGTCGCCCACGATCCAGTAAAGCACCTGCCATACCGCCAACAGGCCCGCAACCATCAGCAACGGACCGCGCCAGGCCCTTGCGCTGCTCACCGGAGCCCCCGGCGCGCCAAGATGCGCTTCTCCCACAGCCCGACCAGCAGATTGATGGTAATGGAGACGACGAGAATCAACACGATCAGCGGATACATGGTCGCGTTGTCGAAGTTGGTGTAGGCGAACGAAATCTCGAAGCCCATGCCGTCGGTCGACATGACGAACTCCGAGCCGATGATGCCGATCAGCGAGTAGGCGACCGCAAATTTTATACCGGTCAGCACATAGGGGGCGGCGTAGGGCAAGGTGACGCGAAAAGCCGTCTCCACCGGCGTCATCCGGGTGATGT
Source organism: uncultured Rhodospirillaceae bacterium (assembly GCA_964393375.1). Lineage (GTDB taxonomy): Bacteria > Pseudomonadota > Alphaproteobacteria > JAEULC01 > JAEULC01 > JAEULC01. Next base: position 38,139 of record CAYMTM010000011.1, on the reverse strand, counting down.
GCGCGGTCTTCAACAGCACGCGCGGAACGCGATCGAGCCCGTTCAGTGTGTTAACGATGACAGCGATGACGCCCAGCATGAAGGCGATCGCGATCTTGGGCGCGTTGCCCAGGCCGAACAGGATGATGAGCAGAGGGTAGAAGGCAAGGACCGGGATGGCATAGTAGGTCGCGAACAGTGGATCGAGCGCCTCGCGCAGCAGGCGGATACGGTGGATCACCACGGCGGCGGTGATACCGACAGAGACCGCGAGCGCGAAGCCGATTCCCGCGTTCGACAGGGTCTTGACGATCGAGGCGTTGAGTCTGCCGCTGGCCAGGAGGCGGCAGAGATCGCGCGCGACGATCGTCGGCGGCTGCATGGTGAAGCGGTCGATCGCGCCCGCGCGACACAGGAGTTCCAGAAAAGCGACGAAGCCCAACAAAACCAGGAGCCGAAGGAGCGTCGCGTGGCGGGTCATGGCGCCGCTTCGGCCTTTCCAATCGCTTTCATCGATTCATTGCGGAGCGACTTCCACAGCCGTGCGGTGATATGGCCGAACTTCTCGGTCTCGACCACGCGGCTGTCGCGCTCGCGCACCCAGCCGGTCTCGATTACGTCCAATAGTCGTCCGGGCCGGGCAGACATGACGCCGATACGGTCCGCAAGCATCGCCGCCTCGTCCAGCGCGTGGGTGATCAGGAAGATCGTGGCGCCGGTCTGGCGCCACAGCTTGAGCACCTCTTCCCCCATCAGCAGGCGAGTCTGCTGGTCAAGCGCCCCGAACGGCTCGTCCAGAAGGATCAGGCGCGGCGCCATCACCAAGGTGCGGGCAATGCACACCCGCTGACGCATGCCGCCGGAAAGCTGGGCCGGATAGCTGTGCGCGAATTCGGCCAGGCCCATCATCGCGATGGCGCGGTCGACGCGCGACTTGCGCTCCTCGGCGGATATGGGCGCCTTGCGCAGCCCAACCAAGATGTTGTCGGCGACGTCGAGCCAGGGAAAGCAGGCATCCTCCTGAAAGACGACGCCGATTCCCTCGGGGACACGGCCGCCGATCGGCCTCCCTTCGAACGCCACGTCGCCCTCGGTCGGCTCGGCAAGCCCGGCGATCAGCTCGAGCAGGGTGGATTTGCCGCAACCGGACGGGCCGACCACGGCGAAGAACTCGCCCTTGCGCAACTCCAGGTCCAGGGGCCCGAGGGCGTGGACGTCGCCCTCGGCTCCTTGGCGCTGGAATCGCTTTGCGACGTTCTTCAGGCTTACATGAACGGTCGTCACGGACCCTGGCCTGCTACTCGATGATCTTCTGGATGTCCGGCGGCAGGAATTGTGTGTCGATGATTGCCTTGTAGTCTACGTCGCCCTTGATCGTGCCGACCATGCGCTGGACCTCGATCATACGCTTCATGCCGTCGAGACGGATTTGGCCGGTGCCCCAGTAGGGAATGCCGGCGGTCTTGGACGAGGTAAGGAACCGGATGGCGGAACGCGCGACCGCCAGGTCGATGTTGTAATGCTTGGCGACCGGCTCCGCGGCCTCGTCCGGGTTCCGGTGCATGAACTCCACCGCCTTGCGCCGGGCGCGGATCACGGCGCGGATGAAGTCGCCCTTCTCGGCCGCCATGTTCGAGGTGGTCACGCCGACGACGTTGTCCAGCGGTGGCAGGGTTTCGCTGGCCACGGCAACTGCGCGGTACTTATCCTTGAACTTCGACCACACCGGCTCGGCCATGGGCGCCACGTTGATCAGGCCGGTGTCGAGCGCGGCCACACCTTCGCCGAAGCCGCCCGTCCGGACGAGTTCGGCGTCGCCGGGCTGCAGACCCGCTTCCCTGACAAGCAGCATGGCGAGCCCCTGGCTGGTGGAGCGTGGATTGGTATAGCCGATCTTCGCACCCTTGAAATCCTTGATCGACTTGATCGGCGAATCGGGCTTGACGGCCCAGACGAACTCGGCGACCGTCCACACGTTGTCGCTGATGATCTTCAGATCCAGGCCCTGCTGGATCGCGGAGATCACCACCGCAGGATTGACCTCCCCGTAGGGCACGCCGCCGGCTAGCATGTTGCGCAACGAAGTGCCGCCGCCGGCCGAGGTGATGATGCCGGTGACGTCGATGCCTTCGGCTTTGAAGTAACCCTTTTCCAGCGCGACAGCGTAGGGCATGCCGTTGGCGGCGACGCCGAAGTTGCCGACGGCAATCTGCTCGGCGTGGGCCGGCGCCCAGGAGTGCGGGGCGAGGCTCGCGGCGGTCGCTAGGCCGATCGTGGCAAGGCGGACAAGGCGACTGAACATGGCGATTCTCCCTTGGTGATGCCGCCCGGTTGCATGGGTGGGCGGCTTTGCGGTGATGCAGACTTGCACGGGTTCTCCTTCAGGTCGCGGACGGGATCTGACGCAGCAGGGTCGACGACATCGCACGGGAGTATTCCGGCGCCACGCTGACGTCGATCACGCAAACAGCGCCGGCCCGCGTGTGGCGGACGGCTTCGTCGATTGCGGCCTTCAGCCCTGCGACGCTGCGCACCGGACCCAAGCCGATGGCGCCCTGGCCGCGCGCCAGCATCGCCAAGTCGTTCGGCGGATCGCTCATGCGCAACCCGATCGAACGGTTTTGCACCGCCCGGCCGCGTACGCGAGCGACGCGTTCCTGATGCAGCTCGTCGTTGAAAAAGGATTCGTTGTTGGCGACCAGAATCAGGGCCGGAATCCTGTAGTGCACGGCGGTCCACAGCGCGGTCAGCCCCATCAGGTAATCGCCGTCGCCGAGCACCGCCACGGGCAAGCGGTCGCTGCCGGCATCGCGCAGCGCAAGCGCCGCGCCCACGGCCATGCCCGGTCCCGAGCCGATTCCGCCGCCGCCGTCAAAGCCGATGTAGTCGAGCGGGTCGGCAAAGCGGCAGCAGTCCCCCGGCCAGCCCAACGGCAGCCGGATGTAAGCAGGATTGTGCGGCGCCAGCGCGTCGGTCGTGGTGCGGGCCATCGCCTGCACCGACAGGCGCCCTTCGATCTGCTCGGGCCCGGCTTCGGAGACCGCCGCGCGGACGGGCGGCGCTGCGCCGCCGGTGCGCGCCGGCAATACGCCGAGCAGGCATTCGACCAGACGATCCGGCGAGGCCAGCATCGCGATGTCAGCGGGCGGCAGGGCCTGGTAATCCATGCTCCAGCCATTGTGGACGTACTGGTCCAACGAACAATGGATGACTTTGGCTGACGGAAGCTGGCCGGCGCAGGCTTGGCGCAAGGTGCCGGCCAGGTCCACCCAGTCCAGCGCCAGGATCGCGTCGGCCGCACGGATCAGGGCGCCGGCCTCGGGCGTCACGTAGAGCCCGGGCGGGAACGGATGCAGGGGGTGCCCGGTCGGGAATGTGGCGCCGGTCTTCAGGTCGGTCAGCACCTTGGCACCCAGCCGCTCGGCCAGCGCCACGCGCCTGTCCCAGTCGGCCCGGTGCCGCGAAACGCGGCCCATCAGGATCAGCGGCTGCCTGGCCGCGCGCAGAACGTCGGCCGCGGCGGCGATGGACTCGCGCGACGGATCGGCCGGCGGCGCGGGGCGGAAGCGGTCGAGCGGCGGCAGCTCGATGCCAGGGTCGACCGGCTGCTCCTGCGTCGTCGCGTCCAGGCAGACATAGGCCGGCCCCCTGGGCTCGGTCGTGGCGATGTGGCAGGCGCGGAGTATGGCCTCGAGCGCGGCCGGCACCGAGGCCGGCTGATTGTCCCACTTGGTGTAGCCGCGCACCAACGCGCCCAGGTCGCTGGCGGTATGAATCCAGTCAACCCAGGGGCGGCGATGCACAGCATCCATCGGGCCGACCGCGCCCAGCACCAACATCGGCATGCGATCGCACCACGCGTTGAAGATTGCCATGGTCGCGTGCATCAGCCCGACATTGCTGTGCAGTGCGACCGCCATCGGTTTTCCGGTCACGCGTGCCCAGCCATGGGCGAGGGCGACGGCATGCTCCTCGTGGATGCACAGAAGCATCTGGGGCCGCTCGTTGCCGAGGTAGTTGACGAGGCTGTCGTGCAGGCCCCGGAAGCTGGCGCCGGGCGTCAGCGCGATATAGGTGAACCCCAGTGCGCGCAGCATGGCCGCCATCGGGTCGCTGCCGTAGAGGCGCGCATTGGTCTTGGCGGCCTCGGGAACGGGCAAGGTCGTCATGCGCCTTGCTCCATCGCCGCATTGCCGAACCGTGCCTCGATGTCGCGCCAGCGTTTCAATTCGACTGCGTCGTCCAGCACCGCGCGGATCGATTCCGCGTCGGCCATCGGCGCCATCGCGCGATCGCCCAGCGCGTGGGCGCGCAGATCGGCCAGCGCGCCCGACATTGCCGCGACCAGCCGGAGCATCACCGAGACGGGATAGGAGACCTGACGGTAGCCCATGCGACCGAGCTCGGCCGGCGCGATCCAAGGCGTGCCCGGCCCCTCGAACATTGCGGCCGGCAGAACGGTGCCGCCCAGTGCCTTGCCGACGCGCGCATAGTCCTCGGGGGTCCGCAGGCCGGCGACAAACACGCCGTCGACGCCGAGCTTCAGGAACCGCTCGGCGCGGCCAAGCGCAGGATCGAGCCCAAGCGCGCCGTAGGCATCCGTGCGGCCGATGATCAGCGTCTCCTTGCTCCGGCGCACTGCCAGAGCGGTGCGCAGCTTCTGCGCAATCACCGCTTCGTCGACTACGGCGGAGGCCTTCTCGGCGCGCTGCTGTTTGCGCTCGCGCGCCTGATCTTCGAAAAGCATCCCCCCGATCCCGATCGCCTCGTAGGCCTCGACCGTGCGGGCGACAGCCTTGACGTCGCCGTAGCCGTCGTCGGCATCGGCAATGATCGGGATATCGACGGCTCCGGCGATGTCGCGCAGGCCCTCCGTCATGTCTCTGCGCCCGATCAACGCAATATCGGGCAATCCGTAGCGCGCGGCGAGCAGCGCCGATCCGCCGACCGTGAGCGCGCGGAAACCTGCGCGCGCGATCAGCCGCGCGGAAAGCGCATCGTGCGCCAGGGCCGTCACGAGCGGCCGCTCGGCATCCAGCGCTGACCGCAAGGTCGGGCGCGTCATCGAGAGTCCTTGCCCGCCGCGATCGCGCGATAGAGCCAGCCGCACCGCGCCCGATCCGCTTGAACGAAGGCCTCGATTTCGGCGGCATGCCGAAGGGTCGCCGCAATCTCGTCGTCGCCCCGCAAAAGGGAGGCGCGGCGGAACGCCGGTACGCGGAAGGCGATCCGCGCGGCGTTGCCTCGCACCAGCACGCAGTTCTCGAGATCGACGTCGAGCAGCGCTTGGGCGGGATCGCTCTCGGCCGCCGTAACCAGAGTTGCCAGGGCGTCGGGGTCGACGATCGCCGGCAGCAGGCCATTGCGGAAGGCGTTCTCGTAGAAGATGTCGGCGAAGCTGGGCGCAACGACGCATAGAATGCCGAAGCGCTTCAGCGCCCAGACTGCCGCCTCGCGCGAGCTGCCGCAGCCGAAATTCTCGCCGGCCAGCAGGATCGAGGCGCGGCGAAACGGCGGGCGGTTGAGCACGAATTCGGACCGCTCCGCGCCCGAATCGTCGTAGCGCCAGCGCGCAAACAACCCGCGCGCCAAGTCCGTCGAAGCCGAGCGCAGGAAGGCCGACGGAATGACGGCATCTGTGTCGATGTTGGCGAGCGGGAGGGGTGCGGCGATGCCTTGGAAGCGCATGAACGGCGTCCTCATGGCTGCAACTTCCGGACGTCGGCGATGGCGCCGGTGACGGCTGCTGCGGCGGCCATGGAGGGGCTGGCGAGATGGGTGCGGCTGCCCGACCCCTGACGCCCCTCGAAGTTCCGGTTGGATGTTGCCACGCATCGAGCGCCCGGAGGCACCACGTCTTGGTTGATGCTGACGCACATCGAGCAGCCCGGGCTGCGCCATTCGAAGCCCGCCGCACGAAAGATGCGGTCGAGGCCCCTGGCTTCGGCATCGCGCTTGACTGCGGCCGATCCCGGCACGACGAGGGCCCGGACATGGTCCGCAACCTTGCGGTCCTTGGCGATACTGGCCGCAGCTTCGAGATCGGACAGCCGGCCATTCGTGCAGGAGCCGATGAATACCACATCGACCTTCAGACCTTCGATCGCCGTTCCCGCCGCGAGGCCCATGTAGTGCAGGGCGCCGACGGCCCGACGGCGGCGGGCGTGGTCCTCGTGCATCGATGGATCGGGAACGCACTGATCGATGCCGATCACGTCCTCCGGGGTCGTGCCCCAAGTGATTTGCGGCGCGATAACGTCGCAGTCGATCGCGACGTCGCGATCGAACCGGGCATCGGGCGCGGAGGCGAGGCTGCGCCAATGGTGCAGCGCATGGTCCCAATCCGTGCCGCGCGGGGCGAAGGGCCGGCCGGCAAGATAGGCGAAAGTCGCATCATCCGGCGCGATGACGCCGAGCCGCGCACCCAGCTCGATCGACATGTTGCATACGGTCAGTCGGGACTCGATAGGCAGGGCGGCGATCGCCGATCCCGCATACTCCACCGCGTGCGCGCGGCCGGCCGCGATGCCGAATTTGCCGATCGCCGCCATGATCATGTCCTTGGCCCCAACGCCCGGTCCGGGGCGCCCGTCGAAGCGGATGCGCATGGTTCCGGGGCGCCGCAGCAGCAGGGTCTGCGTTGCCAGGACGTGTTCGACCTCGCTGGTGCCCACGCCGATGCCGAGCGCGCCCAATCCGCCGACGGTCGCCGTGTGGCTGTCGCCGCAGGCCAGGGTCGTGCCGGGCAGCGCCGCGCCCAGCTCCGGGCCGATCACGTGCACGATGCCCTGGCGCGGGTCCTCGATCCCGAAATGGCGGATTCCGTGCGTCGCAGCATTGGCGCGCATCAAGCGCATCAACTCGACGCCCTCGGGGTTGCTCGTTTCGTCTCGCTCCGGCGCGGTGGAGACGATGTGGTCCTGCGTGGCGAGCGTTAGTTCGGGATGGGCGACGGGCCGATTGTCGCGCCTCAGGCCCGCGAAAGCCGGCGCCGACGTGGTTTCCTGCAGGAGGTGGCGGTCGATGAAGATGAGGTCGCGCCCGTCCTCGGAACGCTTTACGACGTGCGCGTTCCAGATCTTCTCGAACAGCGTGCCGCCCTGCCTCGGCGCGTGCGCCTGCGGATCCATCAGCGGCGTTTCCCCGGGGCGCGTTTCTGGTAGGTAAAGCAATGCCCCTCAATTTGATTAGAACGAACGCCGCCTTCCGCGACAAACGACATTTTGTCGCTTCGTATGAGTAAAAGTAATACGAGGCGACAGGCTACTTCCTGTCGGATTCCTGCTTGCGCAGTCGCGGCCCGCGCCGTCCGGCGGGGCGGGGGCGGGCCAGGTCCTGCTCGACATAAAGCTCGGTGCCCTTGGTGATGTGGGTGGCGAGGACCTGGGCCAAGCGGTCGGCGTCGCGCGCCAGCGCGGCGTCCAGAATCTCGCGATGCTCGCGCCGGGACTGCTCGCGCGGGAAGTCGCGCACCTGGAAGGCCAGCATGCGGTAGCGCAGGCTCTGGTCGTACATGATGCCGTGGAAATTGAGCAGCCAGCGCGAACCGCAGGCCGAGATCACCGCGGCGTGGAAGCTGCGATTGCAGGCCTCCAGCAGCGGTCCGTAGCGTGCCGGGTCGGTCTCGATCATTTCCTCGACCTTCGACAGCTTGTGGTATGCGGCCACCACGCGCGCCTCCCAGTCCAGATCGGCGTGCTGGATCGACAGCCGCGCGGCGTGGCACTCGAGCAAACGGCGCATCTCGGTGATGTCGCGCAGATCGGCCAGCGACACCGGCACCACGGTGAAGCCGCGCTGGCCCTCGTTGGCGACCAGCCCATCCGACACCAGCCGCGACAGGGTCTCGCGCAAGGTGTTGACGCTGGCGTCGTAGCTCTGACGCAGCGCATCGAGCTTCAGCTTGTCACCCGGCCGCAGCACGCCCAGCAAGATGTCGTTGCGCAACCTGCCGTAGATCGTCTCGGTCAGGGTCGCGGGCTGGGCGCCGGGTTCCGGCTTCATGGCGATGTCGTTCATCCTGGGAACCCGTTCGTCCTCGCTTCGCGCGTCGATTGTCGCGCGAATGCCCGCATGCCAGCAAGTGGTAGAATCGGCTGCGCTGGACAACATCCGGAATCTCCTATTCTCTTTGCCGGCGCATGGAACAGTTCCAGCATTGCCGCGTGGCGCGCGACGGGCCGGTCCTGACGGTGACGATCGACCGTCCCGACGTGCTGAACGCGCTGCATCCCCCCGCGCATCGCGAATTGTCGCGCGCCTTCGACTTGTTTGCGGCCGACCCGGAACTGCGCGTGGCGGTGATCACCGGCGCCGGATCGAGGGCGTTCTGCGTGGGCAGCGACCTGAAGGCCCGGGCGTCGACCGGCTGCGACGACCATCCGCCCACCGGCTTCGGCGGCATCACCCACCGCCGCGACCTGCCGAAGCCCGTGATCGCGGCCGTCAATGGCCTCGCGCTGGGCGGCGGGGTCGAGATCGTGCTCGCCTGCGACCTGGCCGTGGCGGCGGCGCACGCTGAGTTCGGATTGCCCGAGCCGCGCGCCGGCCTGGCTGCGATCGGCGGCGGCGGCTTGCAGCGTCTGGCACGGCAGCTTCCCTTGAAGCACGCGATGGGCCTTGCGCTGACCGGCCGGCGACTGAAGGCCGAGGACGCGCGTCGGGTCGGGCTGGTCAACGAGGTGGTGCCGGCCGACGCGTTGCAGGATGCGGCGCGTGCACTGTGCGCGGACATCCTGGCCGGCGCACCGCTGGCCATCGAAGCGACCAAGCAGGTGTTGCTCAGCAGCCGCGACCTGCCGGATCTGGCCGCCGCGATCGATGCCACCTATCCCGCCGCGGAGCGGATGCTGGCGAGCGAGGACGCGGTCGAGGGCGGCCGTGCTTTCGTCGAGAAGCGCAAGCCGGTCTGGCGCGGGCGCTGACGGTCAGCGATACGATTCGGGATTGGCGCGCATCCAGGCCGCGTAGGCTGCGATCCCCGCCTCCAGGCTGTGCCCGATCCGGTAGCCCGTATCGGCGCGCAACCGGTCGCCGGCCAGCGGCCCGCGCATCCTGGTGTAGGTGGTCCAGGGCTCGGTCCCCGGTCCCAGTTCGATCACCGCGCCCGGAACCGCCGCGCGCACCGCGGCGGCTATCTCGCCCGCACTGAAGTTCACACCCGGGCCCAGGTGGTAGACCGGATGACGCAGCGTCGGCGCGCGCGCGGCCGCCAATAGGCCATCGGCCGCGTCGGCGACATAGGTGAAGCTGGCGGCGAAATCGCCGCCGCCCGGGTCGCGGCGCGGGATTCCCCGCAGCGCCCCGCGCAGGAACGCCGGGATCGGCCCACGGGTCGGCGAGTCGGTCGCCACGGGCGGCCCGTAGATCCAGGAGATGCGGACCACCGCGGCCGACAGGTCGAACTGCGAGCGGTACATCAAGGCCAGCAATTCGGCGCAGCGCTTGGTCGAGGCGTAGATGTTGGCAGGCGAGGCCGGCGCGTCCTCGAAGATCGGCGTCGTGGCGTCGACATCCTGGAATACCGAGCCGGTGCTAACCAGCACGAAGCGCCGCCACCCGCCCCGCCGTGCCGCGTCGAGCAAGTGGGCGGTAGTGCTGACGTTGGCCTCGATCGCCTTCAAGGGGGCGGGACGCGCAAAGGCCTCGTTGGAAACGGCGGCCAGATGGATGCAGGCGTCAATGCCGTGTTCGGCCGTCAGTCGCTCGACCGCCGACGCGTCGGCCAGGTCGCAGGCAGCCCAGGTTACGTCCGCGCCCGCCGCATCGGCCGCGGCTCGGTCGAAGTCCGTGCGATAGGTCGCCACCACGCGCGCACCGGTCGCCGCCGCGCGCCGCACCGTCCATTGCCCGACATGGCCCATCGCGCCGGTCACCAGCAGCGCCATCGCCCGCGGTATCCCTTACTTGTAGCTTTTACAGTCATTGGATAAAATCAAAAATCTCCTATTTTTCTAAGGAGGCGGCAATGCGCCGATCGATTGCCACGGTCTGCCTCAGCGGAACGCTCGCCGAGAAGCTGGAAGCCGCAGCCGCGGCGCGGTTCGACGCGGTGGAGATTTTCGAGAACGACCTGCTGTTCTTCGACGGCGCCCCGCGCCAGGTCCGCGCGCGGGCCGCCGACCTTGGCCTCAAGATTTCACTATACCAACCCTTTCGCGATTTCGAGGGCGTCGGCGACGACCAGTTCCGCCGCAATCTCGATCGCGCCGAACGCAAGTTCGACGTGATGCAGGAACTGGGCGCCACGATGATGCTGGTGTGCTCCAATGCTTCGCCCCAGGCGATCGACGATGACGTTCGCGCGGCGGCCCAGCTCCGCGCGCTGGCCGAGCAGGCCGCCAAGCGCGGGCTGTCGATCGGCTACGAGGCCCTGGCCTGGGGCACGCGGGTCAGGACCTTTGGCCATGTCTGGCGCATCGTCGAACAGGCGGCCCATCCGCATCTCGGCGTCATTCTCGACAGCTTCCACAGCCTGGCGCTGGGCGACGACCCGGCCGGCATCCTGAACATCCCGGACGACAAGATCTTCTTCGTGCAGCTTGCCGACGCGCCGCGACTCAAGCTCGACGTCCTGTCCTGGAGCCGGCATTTCCGCTGCTTCCCCGGGCAGGGCGAGTTCGACGTGGCGGGGTTCCTGCTGGCGGCGCTGCGCGCGGGCTATGCCGGCCCGATCTCGCTCGAGGTCTTCAACGACGATTTCCGCGCCGCGGCGACCAGGCCGACCGCAGTCGACGGCATGCGCTCGCTGCTGTTCCTCGAGGAACAGGTGCGCCGGCGCATGGCTGAGGAGGAAGCAAAGCCGGCCACGTCTCTGCGCCCGGCCCGGCGCGTCGAGCTGTTCGACCCGCCGGCGGTGCCGGTCTTCGACGGGCCGGCCTTTCTGGAGTTCGCCGTCGGAGGCCCGGCAGACGACGAATTGGCGCGCTATGTCGAGAACATGGGGTTCCGCCGCGTCGGCCGGCACCGCAGCAAGGACGTCAGCCTATTCCGGCAGGGCGGCATCAACATCGTGCTCAATGCGGAGCACGACAGCTTCGCGCATTCCTACTACCTGATGCATGGGCCGGCGATCTGCGCCATCGGGCTCAAGACCGAGGACGAGTTGCGGGCGCTGAGCCGCGCCGAGGCCTTCCTGTGCACGCGCTACGAGGGCCGCGTGGGCCCGAACGAACTGCACATCCCGGCGATCCGCGCGCTCGATGGCGGCCTGATCTATTTCGTCGGCGAGAAGCAGGACCAGCCGGGTCCGCTCGAGACCGACTTCCTGATCGAGCCTGGCGCCTCCGCCCATCCGGGCTACGGCCTCGTCAGCGTCGATCACCTGGCCCAGGCGCTGCCGGTCGGCCAGATGGATCGCTGGGTTCTTTTCTACCGCGCCATCCTGGGGCTGGAACCGGCGGACATTCTCGACATACCGGACCCTTACGGGCTGGTTCGCAGCCGCGCCGTCGCAAGCCGCAACCGCGCCCTGCGCTTGCCGCTCAACATATCGGAGAGCCGCAATACGGCGACCGCGCGCTCGGTCACCCGCTTCGCCGGGCCGGGCATCCACCACATCGCCTTCGCCAGCGCCGATATCTTCGCCACCGCCGAGGCGATGCGCCATGGCGGCGTGCCGGTGCTGGCCATTCCCGCCAACTACTACGACGACCTGGCCGCGCGTTTCGATCTCGACTCCGCGCTGATCGACCGGCTGCGGCGCTATAACATGCTTTACGATCGCGCCGGGCAGGCGGAGTATTTCCAGCTCTACACCGAGCCGTACGACGACCGATTCTTCTTCGAGGTCGTCGAGCGCCGCGGCGACTACGATCTTTATGGTGCGGCGAATGCGCCGGTGCGCATGTCGGCCCAGGCCCGCCGCCGGGCGTCGGTCGCGGCCGAGCTTGCGGACATCATGTGACGCATCGACCCGTCAGTCGTTCTTCACCCATTTCAGAATATGCGTACCCACCGCCACCACGGTGCCGTCCTGGTTCTTGATCGCGATATCGGCGTTCGAGCGCCGGCGCACCGTGTCGATCGACGCGATCGTGTATTCGACCGTCAGCGTGTCGCCGAAATGTACCGGGGCCAGGAAGCGGACGCGGTCGTAGCCAAGCGATACCGGGGTCTCGTCCGCGCAGTCCCGGCTCTTGGCGATCGCAAGCGTCGAGGCTGTGGACATGAACCCCACCAGCAGCGCGCCATGCGCCTGCAGCCGTTTGTAGCGCGATTTCTCCATGTAGGCCTTGTTGACGTGGTTGGGCGACAGGTCGCCGGTAATGCCCGCGAACAGGTAGACGTCGGTTTCGCCCACAGTCTTGCTGAACGTGGCGCGGTCGCCGACGGAAACGTGGAACTCGCTCATCGCATGTCTCTCCTGGGTGGCGCACGGTGCGCGTAAGAATCCGGGCGCAGACTATGCATGGGAGGCGGCGCGGTGTAAAAGGTCGCCCGGAAAAATCGGGAGGAAGCGCCGCTATGCGTGAGGGAATCGCAGGGCAGGCGGCCATCGTGACCGGCGGCGCGCGCGGCATTGGCCGCGGCATCGCCGAACGTCTGGCCGAGGAAGGCTGCAAGGTGGCGGTGTGGGACCGCGACTTGTCGCCGCTCACGGGCGGCGGCTTTACCCCCGCGCTTGCGCAGGAGGTCGACGTCACGAAGCTCGACGCGGTCGAAGCTGCATTCAAGGCGGCGGTGGACGCGCTGGGCGGCATCCACATTCTGGTCAACAACGCGGGCATCAACGGTCCGGTCGTGAAGTTCTGGGACTACCCGCCCGACGCCTGGGACCGCGTGCTCGCCGTCAACCTGACCGGCGTGTTCTATTGCAGCCGCGCCGCGGCGGCACATATGCGGGCGCGCGGCTATGGCCGCATCGTCACCGTCGCCTCGATTGCCGGCAAGGAAGGCAACGGCAACATCGCCGCTTATTCGGCGTCCAAGGCCGGCGTGATCGGCCTGTGCAAGTCAATGGCGAAGGACCTGCTCGGCACGGGCGTGCTGGTCAACGCCATCGCACCGGTCATGACCGAGACCGACCTGTTCAAGGAGATGACCCAGGAGCACATCGACTATTGCCGCAGCCTGATCCCGATGGGACGTTTCCCCAAGATCGAGGAGCTGGCCGCGATGGTCGCCTGGATGGCCGGCCCGGAATGCAGCTTCACTACCGGTGCCGTGTTCGACCTGTCCGGCGGCCGCGCCACCTATTAGACCGACCCGCGAGAGCGCCATGCCCGACCTGAAGCGACTGTCGATCCACCAGGCCACCGTGATGCAGCAATGGAACCTGCGCCAGGCGATCGAGGGCACGGCGCGCGCCGGCCTGGGCGGGTTCAGCGTGTGGCGCGACAAGCTGACCGAGCTCGGCGCCAAGGAGGCGGCGAAGGTGCTGGACGGCGCAGGCATCGTCGCCACGGGACTGAGCTTTGCCGGAATGATCACCTCGGCCGACAAGGGCGAGACGGCGAAGGCGCTCGACGAGGCCAGGCGCGTTTTCGACGAGGCCGCCGTGATCAAGGCGCCCTCGGTCGTGTTCGTCGCTGGCGGCGTCGATCCGCGCGACAAGGACATCAACGCGGCGCGGTCCCGCGCCGTCGATGGCCTGGCCAAGCTGGTGCCGCATGCGCGCTCCGTGGGCGTCAAGATCGCGCTCGAGCCATTGCATCCGATGATCTGCGCCCATCGCTCGGTACTCAGCACAATCAAGCTCGCCAACGAATGGTGCGATGCGGTCGCGGCCGAGGACACGGTGGGCATCGCCGTGGACACCTACGCGCTGTGGTGGGATCCCGAACTGGAGCAGGGGATCCGGCGCGCCGGCAAGCGCATCTTGGCCTTCCACCTCAGCGACTGGCTGGTGGATACCCAGGACCTGCGGCTCGACCGCGGCATGATGGGCGACGGGGTGATCGACCTGAAAGGCTTCCGTCGCATGGTGGAGAAGGCCGGCTACAAGGGCTGGGACGAGGTGGAGATCTTCTCCGCCCGCAACTGGTGGAAGCGCGATCCCGACGAGGTAGTGCGCGTGGTGAAGGAACGCTACCGGACCGCCACGTGAGTTGAGAGGAAGCCGTGGGGACAAGCGAGAGGATCGAAAACCTGGCCCAGGCGCTGGCGAAGTGCTGGCGGGACGGCGGCACCATCGACCTGCCCGCCCTGCGCGACGCGGCCGCTACGCGCGCCGAGGCTTATGCGGTGCAGGACCAGATCGCCGCGCTGCTTCGTGAGAAGGTGGTGGGCTGGAAGGTGGGTGCCGCGATCGCCGCGGTGCAGCGCTTCGAGGGCCACGACGGACCGATTCCGGGCCGCTTGTTCGCTTCGCGCGTCTATCACAGTCCGGCGACCATCCCCGGCAAGCGCTTCGGTATTGGGCACAAGGTGGAATGCGAATTCGCCTTCCGGGCCAGACGCGACCTGCCCGCTTCGGGGCCGAAGCACACGCGCGAGTCGATCCTCGACGCCCTGGTGTTCCATCCCGCGATCGAGATCGCGGGCAGCCGCTACAATCCCGGCACGGGCGGGCGCACCCCACGCACCTTCGACACCATCGCCGACAACGGCGGCGGCGGCGCCTTCGTGTTCGGCCCCGCCATCAAGGACTGGAAAGGGATCGACTTCGACCGTCTGCCGATCGAGCCGCGCATCGACGACGGCGCGCCGATCCGGGTTTATCACGGTGAGTACCGACGCGACCCGGTCATCATCGCGGCCGAATTGGTCAACGATCTGGCGGCGCGCGGCATCGGGCTCAAGGCCGGCGACTATCTCTCGACCGGGTCGCTTACGCTGCCCACCCCGATCGCGGCGGGCCAGCGCTTCGTGGCGCGCTTCGCCGATCTGGCGGTGCTGGAGGTCAGGCTTTCGTCTTGATCGTGACGCCCAGGATGCCCGAGGGCTTCACCATCAGGACAGCGATCAGCAGGATGAAGGCGTAGATGTCTTTGTAGTTCCCGCTGAGGTAGCCGGCGCCCAGGCTTTCCGTCACGCCGACCAGAAGGCCGCCCAGCACCGCCCCGGGCAGGCTGCCGAATCCGCCGACCACCGCCGCGGCGAAGGCCTTGATCAGGATGCCGATGCCCATCAGCACCTGCACGTAGTTGATCGGGCCCACCAGTACGCCCGCGGCCGCCGCCAGCGCGCAGCCGATTCCGAACAGCACCGAGATCATCAGCGGCACGTTGATGCCCATCAAGTAGGCGATTTCCTTGTTGGCCGCGACCGCGCGCACCGCCAGGCCCAGGCGCGTATGCTTCAGGAAGAAGTGCAGCGCAGCCATCAGGAGCAGCGCAATGCCGACGATCCATACATACGAGCGCGGCAGCACCAGCGAATCGGTGATCTCCAGCGGCATGCCGAAGGACACCGGAAAGGGCAGCGGCTTCGCGCCCCAGATCAGGTAGGCCACGTTCTGCAGCACGATTGACATGCCGAAGCCGCAGATGATCATGCCCATGCCGGCGAAGGTGTAGCCGCCGCCCGCGCGGGTGAGGCGGCGATAGAACAGACGCTCGATCGTCACGCCAATCAGCCCGGTCAGCAGCATGGAGCAGACCAGCAGCAGCGGATAGCTCATGCCGGTGTGCTTGAACAGCACAACGCCAACGAAGGCGCCCAGCATGTAGATCTCGCCATGGGCGAAATGCACGATGTCCAGGCCTGAATAGATGAACGAGATACCCAGCGCCACCAGGGCGTACACCATGCCGATCGACAGGCCGACGATCAGAAGGTCGATGAAGTACTGCATAGCCTGCCGCCCTATTGCCTGAGGTTCATGGCCGCATCGCGGTCGGCCACGGTACCGCCCAGATAGGACAGGCGAACGTTGTCGTCGCCGATCAGGCGATCGGACGGCCCCTCGATATGGACCACCCCGTCGCGGATGACGTAGGCGTACTCCGCCAGGAGCAGCGCCATGCGCACGTTCTGCTCCACAAGCAGCAGGGTCATGCCGTCGCGGCAGATACGGCCGATGATGCGGAAGATATCGAGCACGACCTGCGGCGCCAGCGCGGCGCTGGGTTCGTCCAGCAGCATCATCTTGGGCTCGGACATCATGCCGCGGCCGATGCATAGCATCTGCAACTGCCCGCCCGAGAGCGTGGCGGAATACTGCCGGCGCTTCTCGGCCAGGATCGGGAAGTAATCGTACACGCGCTCCAGCGTCCGGCGCACCCCGGCGCGATCCTTGCGCACATGCGCGCCCAGCCGTAGGTTCTCCTCCACCGTCAGCGCGGCATAGGCCTCCTTGCCCTGGGTCACCTGCACCAGCCCGCGCCGCACGATCAGGTCGGGGCGCATGCCGTCGATGCGCTGGCCGTCGAACGTGATCGCACCGCGCCACGGCTTGATCAGCCCGGAGATCGTCTTGAGCAGGGTCGACTTGCCGGTGCCGTTGCCGCCGAGCAGCGCCACCATCTGGCCGCGCGCGACCCGCATCGAGACCCCATTGAGGATCTGGACGCTGCCGTAGCCTGCTTCCACCTTGTCGATTTCCAGCATTTCTTCCCCCGGTCGATGTCTTATACCCTGGGCGCGGACGGGGCGAGGGTCTACGCGGCGCTTGCCTAGGACTGCCCGGCCGGATATCAGGATTGGGGAACAAGACCACGGCTTACGTGGACAGGCAACATTTTCTCCTATAAATTGGCGGAAATAGGAGGAAGGGAGGGAAACATGACTGCGCCATCGTTCCGGAATTCCCTTGCGCTCGCGGGGGCCATGCTGTTGGCGGTCGGCCTTATGCCGGGCGACGCTGCGGCTCAGGGAACCATCCGCATCGGCGTCACCCTGCGCATGCTGGTCGAAAACGGCTTCAAATACGGTCAGATGACACAGGACGAGCTGCTGGCGGCCAATGCCGCGGGCGGCATCAACGGCAACAAACTCGAAGTGATCCTGCTCGACGACGAGTGCAAGCCGGACAAGGGCGTTGCCAACGCCAATCGCTTTATCCACCAGAACAAGGTGCATCTGATCATCGGCTCGACCTGCAGCTCGGTGACCCTGCCGCTTGTGGACATCGTGACGAAGGAAGAGGTGCCGGAGATCATCCCGCACTCCACCAACTCATCGATCACGCAGAAGGGCAGCGCCTGGATATTCCGCACCTCGGTGTCCGAGCGGTTCTATGCCGCGGTGCACGCCAAGTATCTCGCGGAAAACGCGGGCAAGAAGGTCGCCTATCTCTACACGAACGACGGCGCGGCGATCTCCTTCGTGCGCGACTACAAGAATTACATGACCGAGACCTACAAGGTCGAGCCGCTCTACGAGGGCCAGATGCAGGAGACCGATCTGGATTTCCGTCCGCATCTCCTGAAGATCAAGTCGCTGAACCCCGACGTGCTGGCGATCGGCGGCCAGATCGACGCCATCGCTCGCATCGCCCAGCAGTCTTACGAGGTCGGCATTCCCTCCAAGGTCCGCCGGGTCGCCGCCTCAGCGGCTTCGAACGCGCCGGTGCCGGAACTCGCGGGCGACGCGGTCAAGGGGCTGGTCTTCGCCGCCGCTTTCTCCTGCACCGACGAGCGGCCGGTGGCCAAGGAATTCGTCAAGATGGTGCAGGAGAAGTACAAGGTCCGCTGCCCCGACCACGACTTCTCGCAGGCCTACGAAACGGCGCAAATCGTCAAGCTGGCGCTCAGCCGCGCCAAGCTCAAGCTCACCGACGCCTCCCTGGCCGAGGACCGCCGCGCCATCCGCGACGCGCTCGCCACGATCAAGGACTACCAGGGCCTGGCCTCGGGTCCGATCAATTTCTGCGCCGACCCGACGCCACAATGCCGCGACGGCAACCGCACCGGAATCCTTGTTGAGTACACCAAGGGCGGCAAGGACTACGAGATGCGCGTCTTGGCCCGCGTGGGCTTCGAGGCGGATTTCGGCCTGAAGAAATGATTTCCTGAACTGCCGCGCCGTACGCCGGTCGGGGCTCTGTCCCGGCCGGCGGGGCGCGATAACATGTCCGGCGTGTCAGACGCCGACCCGATAAGGACGCGGAAATGGCGGCAGATGAGACGGCGCAGCGGGACGTCGCCGAACGGCCGCTATGGTCGCGTCTGCACCTGCCCTGGATCGCGGGCCTCCTCATCCTGCTGCTGCTGCCCTGGGCGACCCCCAACGCCTATCACCACTTCGTCCTCAATATCATCCTGATCAACGTGATCCTGGCGGTCGGCCTCAACATCGTGAAGGGCTTTGCCGGCCAGGTGACAGTGGGGCACATCGCGCTGTGCGCGATCGGTGCCTATGCCTCGGCCGTCTTCTCGGCGAAGTTCGGCCTACCGTTCTGGCTGGCGCTGCCCGCGGCTACGGTCGTCACGGGCCTCGTGGGCTGCCTGGTCGGGGTGCCGGCCTTCCGGCTCGAAGGCGCCTACCTGGCGCTGGCGACGCTCGGCCTGGCGGAGTCGGTCCGCATCGCCATCGGTGTCACCGACTATATCGGCGCCGCGGTCGGCTTCAGCGACATCCCGCCGCCGGCCCTGTTCGGCCGTGCGATCGTCGACCATATCGCCTACTACTACATCGTTATGCCGATTGCGCTGCTCGGCATCTACTTCTCGTTCTGCATCCTGCGCTCGGACATCGGCCGGTCGTTCAAGGCGCTGCGCGAGGATTCCCTGGCCGCCGCCGCCTGCGGCGTCAACGTGCGCAAGTACAAGCTGCTCGCCTTCCTGATCAGCGCTCTATACGCGGGCTGCGCCGGAAGCCTGCAGGCGCACATGGCGCCCGGATTCCTGCACCCAAATAGCTACACCATCACCGAGATGGTGACGCTGCTGCTGATGATCGTGCTGGGCGGCATCGGGCACATCTGGGGCGGCGTGGTCGGCGCGGTGATCGTGACCATCATCTATGACCTGACCCGCGACTACTATCAGTACCAGATGGCGATTTTCGGCACGGTCATCGTGCTGACCATCATGTACATGCCGCGGGGCATCGGCGGATTGCTCGACGATTACCTGGCGAAGCGGCGCTTCGTCGCCATCCGCAAGGCCCGCGCCAATGCTGCTTGAGATCACCGGCCTCACCAAGCGGTTCGACGGGCTGGTCGCCGTGTCGAACCTCGATCTCCAGGTTCGCGAGGGCGAGGTGCGCGGCATCATCGGCCCCAACGGCTCGGGCAAGTCGACGCTGTTCAACCTGATCTCGGGCGTCTACCGGGCCGAACCGGGCGGGCGCATCTCTTTTGCCGGCGAAGAAATCACCGGCATGCAGCCGCACGAGATTGCGCGGCGCGGCGTCGCGCGCACGTTCCAGCTGCTGCGCATCTTCACGCAGATGACCGTGCTGGAGAACCTCCTGATCGGCTACCACCAGCATATCGGCTATGGCAGCGTCGCCGCGACGATTGGCGCCCACCGCGTGTGGGAGGCGGAGCGCCGGCTGAAGGCCGAAATGATGGATCTCCTGGGCTTCATCGGTCTTGCCGACTACGCCGATATTCCGGCCGGCGAGCTGTCGATCGGCCAGCGCCGGCTGCTGGCGTTGGGGCGCGCCATGGCGATGAAGCCCAAACTCCTGATGCTCGACGAGCCGGCGGCCGGGCTCTCGCCCGTCAACGTTGACAAGCTCCTGAACACCGTGCTCGCGCTCAAGGCGCGTTTCGGGCTGACGGTCATCGTGATCGAGCATATCCTGAAAGTCGTGATGGAGAGCTGCGAGGCCGTTACAGTGCTTGAGCATGGCGAGAAGATCGCCGAGGGCCCGCCGGCGGCGATCAAGAACGACCACCGGGTCATCGAAGCCTATCTCGGCAAGGAAATGGGCGACGCCGAGGTGCGGGCGTTCCTGAAGTCCTCTTGACATGGCGCTCGATCGTCCAGCGGTGGTCATTGTCGGCGGCGGCGCCATGGGCGGGCTGTTCGGCGGGCTCTTGGCCGAGAAGGGCCTGCAGGTCACGCTGGTCGATGTCTGGCGCGAGCATGTCGACGCGATAAGGAAACACGGCCTGCGCATCGTCGGCGTGGGCGGCGACCGCGCCATCGCTGTCGGCGCCACCACTGACGCCTCCACGGTCCAGTCCGCCGACATCGTGCTGTTCCAGTGCAAGGCCTTCGCGAACCGGATGGCGGCGGAAAGCGTCAGGCACCTGTTCAAGGGCGAGACCGTCGCCGTCAGCTTCCAGAACGGGCTGGGCAACGAGGAGACGCTGGCCCAAGTGCTGGGTGCCGCCAATGTCCTGGGCGGTCTGACCGCCCAGGCCGGACGGGTCGAGCAACCGGGCATGGTGCGCAATTTCGGCGACCTGCCCAGCTATGTCGGCGAGATGCAGGGCGGGCTGTCCGCCCGCGCTGCCGCCATCGCTGACGCCTTCACGCGCCACGGCATCAACACCCATGCCAGCGCCGATATCAGGCGGGACAAATGGAAGAAGCTCCTGGGCAATGTCGGTTTGAGCGCGCTGTCCGGTGTCACCGATCTGCGCTCGATGGACATCATGGCGGTGCCGGAATTGCAGACCGTGGTATTCCGTGCGGTCGACGAGGCCGCCGCCGTGGCCCACGCGGAAGGCGTGGACCTGGACACCGAGGAGGCGCGCGCCGTTCTGATAACGCTGACCGTCTCCAAGGGCGGCGGCACCGGCACAGCCAAGTCGTCGCTCAACGGCGACCTGCTGAACAAGCGGCCGACCGAGGTCGACTACATCTACGGCACGGTCGCGCGTCTGGGCCGCGCGCATGGCGTTCCCACACCCACGATCGACACGTTGATCGGCATCGTGAAAGGCCTGGAGTCGAAATACTTGGCCGCGCCGAAGGGCTGACCGGGATCGTGGCGATGGACCTGCTGCTCAGCGAGGAACAGCGCCTGCTGGTCGACACCGCGCGGCGCTTCGTCTATGCCGAACTGATCCCGCTGGAGGAGGAGGTCGAGCGCGAGCGCCGCCTCGATCCCGTGAAGGCGCAGGCGATCTTCGGGAAGTCGCGAGCGCTCGGCCTCTACGCCATGAACATTCCGACGGCGTACGGCGGCGGCGGGCTTTCGGCGGTCGATACCTGCTTGGTCGAGGAACAGTTCGGCCACACAACCGACATCCTGGTGCGCCGCGCGTTCGGCAACGTCTACGAAGTGCTGCTGGAGGGCACGCCGCTGCAGAAGGAGCGCTGGCTCAGGCCCGCGGTCCGGGGCGAACGCACGTTTTCGATCTGTTTCACCGAGCAGGGCGCCGGCTCTGACGCCGCCGGCATCAAGACCCGCGCGGTGCGCGACGGTGCGGGCTGGGTGCTGAACGGCCATAAGCACTTCATCAGCGACGGGCTGTTCTCGGATTTCTTCGTCGTCTCGGCCGTGACCGATCCTTCGGCCGGCGCCAAAGGCATCTCACTGTTCCTGGTCGACAAGGGATTGCCCGGCTTCACCATCGGCCGCGACCAGCCGATGATGGGTTTGGCCGGCACCAGCCATGTCGAGATGTTCTTCGACAATCTGCGCCTGGGGCCGGAGCATCTGCTGGGCAAGGAGGGAGAGGGGCTGAAGCTGGCGTTCGAGACGCTGGGGCGCATTCGCCTCGCCCATATAGGCGCGCGGGCGGTGGGCAAAGCCTCGCGGTTGCTGGGGCTGATGACCGACTACGCGCGCGAGCGCAAGCAATTCGGCAGGGCGATCGGCGAGTTCCAGTTGATCCAGCAGATGCTGGCGGACAGCGCGATCGAGATCCAGCAGGCACGCCTGCTGGTCCTTCACGCGGCCGCGCTGATCGACGCCGGGCGCAGCGCACGCGAGGCGATCTCGATGGTCAAAGTGTCGGCCGCCGAAACCCTGGGTCGGGTCGCCGACCGCGCGGTGCAGGTCTTTGGCGGCCTGGGCTATTGCCGCGACCTGCCGATCGAGCGGCTCTATCGCGACGCCCGCATCTTCCGCATCTTCGACGGCACCTCGGAGATCCATCGCACCGTCGTGGCGCGCGGCCTGATGAAGCACGGCGCCGCCCTGGTCGACCCGCCGGCTTAAGAAAGACCATGCCCAAGACCAAGTTCATGTCGGCCGAAGAGGCCGTGGCCCTGATCGAGGACGGCGACACGGTGGGTCTGATCGGCGGCGGCGGCGGGTTGGTCGAGGCGTCCTGCCTGTTTGCGGCGGTCGAGAGACGGTTCCTTTCCACCGGCCATCCGCGCGACCTGTTCGTGGTCCATGCGCTGGGCATCGGCGACCGCAAGACGCGCGGCATGAACTGCTTCGCGCACGAAGGTATGGTCCGGCGCGTGATCGGCGGGCACTGGGTGTGGTCGCCGCGCATGCAGCAGCTCGCCCGCGACGAGAAGATCGAAGCCTATATCCTGCCGGGCGGCGTGACGATGCAGCTCTTCCGCGAGATCGGCGCCGGGCGGCCGGGCCTGTTTACCCATGTGGGGCTTGGCACCTTCGTCGATCCGCGCCTGGATGGCGGCAAGCTCAACAAGCGCGCCAAGGAGGACCTGGTCGAGGTCGTCAGCGTGGCCGGGCGCGAGCTGCTCCGCTACAAGCCCTTTCCGGTCAACGTGGCGCTGATCCGCGGTTCGCAGGCCGACGCCACGGGCAATATCAGCCTGCAGCAGGAGCCGGCGAACCTCGAGATCTACGCCATCGCGCTCGCTGCCCACAACTCGGGCGGCAAGGTGATCGCCCAGGTGCGCGAGGCGGTCGAGACGGGGTCGCTGCCCGCCCGCCACGTCCGCGTGCCGGGCGCCATCGTGGACGCGGTGGTGGTCGACCCGGGCCAGTCGATGACCTACGACATCGTCTACGATCCCAGCATGTCGGGCGAGGTGCGCGTGCCCGTGCCGCCTGATCCGCCGCAGCCCTTCTCGGTACGCCAGGCGGTGGCGCGCCGTGCCGCCGAGGAACTGGTCGAGGGGGCGGTCGTCAATTACGGCTTCGGCATGCCCGACGCGGTGGCCAAGCTGGTGGCGGCGCGCGGCGAGCTCGACCGCTACTACCAGACCATCGAACACGGCACTTATGGCGGCACCTTGCTCGACGGCATGCTGTTCGGCTTCGCGCGCAACCCGACAGCCATGATCGACGCGCCCTCGCAGTTCGACTTTTACTCGGGTGGTGGGCTGGATATCGCGTTCCTCGGTTTCGGCGAGGCCGACGCCCAGGGCAACGTCAACGTTTCGAAGCTCGGCGGCGTACCGGTGGGGCCGGGCGGCTTCATCGACATCGCCCAGAACGCGCGCAAGGTGGTTTTCTGCGGCACGTTCGACGCCAAGGGCACCGAGGTCGCGACCGGCGACGGCCGGGTGCGGATCCTGCGCCAGGGCGAGGTGCGCAAGTTCGTCGACCGGGTCGAACAGATCACCTTCGCCGGCCGCGTGGCGATGGAGCGCGGCCAGCAGGCGCTCTATATCACCGAGCGCGCGGTGTTCCGCCTGACG
The DNA here is from genome assembly GCA_964393375.1 of uncultured Rhodospirillaceae bacterium. Classification (GTDB taxonomy): domain Bacteria; phylum Pseudomonadota; class Alphaproteobacteria; order JAEULC01; family JAEULC01; genus JAEULC01. The sequence continues at coordinate 14,806 of CAYMTM010000011.1, read as the reverse complement.
CCCCGGGGCATGGTGCTGGCCGAGATCGCGCCTGGCATCGACCTCCGGCGCGACGTGCTGGACCGCATGGGTTTTGTCCCGCTGCTGCCGTCCGATCCCAAGATCATGGCCGCAAGCTTCTTTACCGCATAGAGGACACGCGCCATCATGACCGACACGCGCATCGCGCTCATCGGGGCCGGACTGATCGGCCGGCGCCACTTGCAGGTCCTGCTGGGCGAGCCCGGCTACGCGGTGGCCGCCATCGCCGATCCGACGCCCGCGGCCGAGGCGCTGGCCAAGGAGCACGGCGTCCCCTGGTTCGCCGACTATCGGCGGATGCTGGACGATGCCAGGCCCGACGGGGCCATCGTCGCCACGCCCAACCAGCTCCATGTCGCGGCCGGAATGGCCTGCATTGAGCGCAACATCCCGGTGCTGGTGGAAAAGCCGCTCGCCGACACTGTGCGCGGCGCTGTTGCGCTGGTCGAGGCGGGCAGGCGCGCGGGCGTGCCGATCCTCACCGGCCACCACCGCCGCCACAATCCGATCATGCGAACGGCGGCCGAACTTGTGCGGAGCGGCGGGGTCGGACGGGTGACGGCGGTCGTCGCCATGTGGCTCAGCCGCAAGCCGGACGACTACTACAGCGTGACCTGGCGGCGCGAGCCTGGCGGCGGTACCGTACTGATCAACGGCATCCACGATGTCGACTGCCTGCGCATGATGTGCGGGGAGATCGACAGCGTGCAGGCCTTCGCCGCCAATGGTGCGCGCGGCTTCGCCGTCGAGGACGCTGCCGCGGCTGCCATCCGCTTCGCGAGCGGCGCACTCGGCACGCTCACCATCTCCGATGCCGTCTCCACGCCCTGGAACTGGGAATGGGGCTCACGCGAGAACCCCTTCTATCCCTACGAGGGCCAACCCTGCTTCATGGTGACGGGCACCAAGGGCTCGCTGGCGGTGCCCTCGCTCGACCACTGGTGGCACGAGCCGGGCCAGGGCTGGGGCGATCCGCTGACGCGCCGGCGCATCCCGGCCAAGCCGGCCGATGCCTATGTCGAGCAGATGGCGAATTTCGCCCAGGTCATCCGCGGTACGGCCGAGCCCGTGGTCAGCGGCGAGGATGGCGCGCGCACGCTCGCCGCCACGATGGCGATCACCGAATCCGCGCGGTCCGGTAGGCCGGTCTTGATCGACGAGTTCATGCGCCGGGGCTAGCCGACCGCATCGAGAGGAAAGGCAAACGATGGTCGAAGAGAAAGTCCGCATGGCCTGCGTGATGGGATGGCCGGTGGCGCACTCGCGCTCGCCGCTGATCCATGGCTATTGGCTGAAGCGCTACGGGATCAAGGGCGACTATCGCCGCGAGGCGGTGACGCCCGAGGATTTTCCCGCCTTCCTGAAATCGCTGGGCGCGCGCGGCTATGTCGGCGGCAACATCACCCAACCGCACAAGGAGATGGCGCTGAAACTGACCGAGCCCGACGACCGCGCGCGCGCGATCGGCGCCGCCAACACGGTGTGGCTCGACAACGGCGTCCTGCGCTCCACCAACACCGATGTGATCGGGTTTCTGTCGAGCCTCGATGTCGGCGCACCGGGCTGGGAGCGAAACAGCGAGACGACCGTGGTGCTGGGCGCCGGTGGGGCGGCGCGCGCCATCGTCTACGGCCTGATCGAGCGCGGCGCCGGGCGGGTCTACGTGGTCAACCGCACGCTGGCGCGTGCCGAGGCGTTCAAGACCCTGTTCGGCCCGCGCGTATTCCCGGTCGGCTGGGACGCCGTGCCGCGCCTGCTGAAGGAGGCGGGCCTGGTGGTCAACACCACCTCGCTCGGGATGACCGGCAATCCCGACCTGCCGGTCGACATCGCCGGGGTGCGCGACGGCACGGCGATCGGCGAGATCATTTACGTGCCGCTGAAAACCAGGCTGCTGGAGCAGGCCGAAAGGCGCGGCCTAAAGCACTCCGACGGGCTCGACATGCTGCTCTACCAGGCCGTACGCGGGTTCGAGCTGTGGTTCGGGGTCAAGCCGGAAGTGACGCCCGAGCTGCGCCAGATCATCGTCGACGAGCTGCTGAAGAAGAAGTGACGCTCATGGCCGCGCGCATCCTGTTCCTCAACGGCTGCAACCTCAACATGCTGGGCGTGCGTGAGCCGCGTATCTATGGGCACGACACGCTGGCGGACATAGACAAGCGCCTGCAGGCGCGCGCCAAGGCGCTGGGCGTCGAAGTCGAGATGCGCCAGTCGAACCACGAGGGCGAGCTGGTGGCCTGGATCCAGGAGGCGCGCACCACGCGCAACGGTATCGTCATCAATCCCGCCGCCTACACCCATACCTCGATCGCCATCCTCGACGCGCTCTTGATGTGCGCGTTCCCGGTGATCGAGCTGCACCTGTCGAACCCGCACCGGCGCGAGGAATTCCGGCACGTTTCCTTCGTCTCCAAGGCCGCCAAGGGCATCATCTGCGGTTTCGGGGCGTATGGCTACGAACTGGCGCTGGAGGCGATGGCGCGACTGGTCACGAAGGAGAAAGGAACCGCCGCGTCTGTTCGGCCACGCGCTTCGTCCATTCCTGCGGCGAAAGCCCGGCGCCGCGATAGAACGGCACCTCGACGCTGATCGGAATATCCCGGGGCAGGGCGGCCAGGATCGCGCGCAGGGGCAGCACGCCTTCGCCGGGCATGCGGCGCTGCTCCGGCGCGGTACGGCCCAGCCCGTCGGGATCGGGCTCGCCCGGCTCCATCACGCCGTCGCAAAGCTGCGTATAGGGGATAAGGCGCGGATCGACGCGGCGCAGGTCCTCCGGGGTCGCGCCCGAACGGATCACATGGAGTGGATCGACGCACAGTGCGGCATTCCGCCTGCCGGCCTCCGCGAACAGCCGGAGCGTCTGCGCGAGATTGCGCAACTGCCGGCGCGGCACGAACTCGACGCTGGGGCTGATGCCCAGCGGCGCGGCCAGGTCGCAGAGCCTGGCGAAATTTTCCCGCAGCCGCGCCCAGTCCGGATCGTCGCCGATGGTCAGCGCGTAGCGCGCGCCCAACTCCGCCCCCAGTTCCAGCGCGGGCGCGAAGCGCGCCACGTCCGTTGCGGGCTCCAGATAGAAGCTCAGGATGTCGTGGATCCGCCAGCCACGATCGGCCAGCCGTTTCTTGACGGCACGCACCAGTACGGCGTCGTCCGCCACCGGATGGAACGGCAGGCCGGGCGATGCGTTGAGCCTGAGCCCGACCCCGTCGAAGCCGGCGACGCCTGCCCAGTCGATGAAGTCCAGCGGCGCCGCCTCGCGCAAGGTGGTCGGCGCCAGGAAAAGCTTCTGCATTCGTCCATGCCCCGCGGGGCGGTGTCGGTGCCGCGCCGCCCGACCGCCCCGTGCTAGAACCGCCTGTGCTAGAACTAGGCCAAAACCGGCCGCGCGCGCCAGCCGCCCGGCCGGGGGGCGGAGCGATGCCGCAGCGCAGCATCAGATCGCGCCTCGCCAGGGGCGAGGTGGTGTTGGGTACCATGGCCTTCGAGCTTCACGGCCCGGGCTTGGCGCGCATCGCCGCCAATGCAGGGGCCGACTTCATCATCCTCGACATGGAGCACAGCGGCTGGGGCTACGAGACGATCAAGCAGCAGATCGCGCTGGCGCGCGGCGCAGGCCTGCTCCCGATCGTCAACCCGCCGCGCGGCACGCACGAGCATATCGGCCGCTGCCTCGATCTCGGCGCCGGCGGGCTGCTGATTCCGGCGGTCGAGACGCGTGCCCAGGCCGAAGCGCTGGTCCAGGCCGCACGCTATCCGCCGGACGGCACGCGCGGGGCCGCATTCGGCGTTGCGCATGACGACTATCGCGCGGGCGACGTCGCCCGCACGATGGCGGCGGCGAACCGCAGCGTGCTGCTGATGGCCAAGATCGAGACGGTCAAGGGCGTGGAGAACGCCGGCGCGATCCTGGCCACACCCGGCATCGACGTCGGCTTCATCGGCCATACCGACCTGTCCGTGTCGATGGGGCATCCCGCAAAATTCACCCGGCCGCAGTTCCTGAAAGCGCGCGACGCGGTGGTCGCGGCCTGCCGGCGCCACGGCAAGGCCGCGGGCTGCTTCTCGCCCGGCCCCGAGGTCGGGCTGGCCTGGATCGAGGCCGGGTTCCAGGTCGTCAACTATTCCGGCGATATCTGGCTCCTGGGCGGCGCGTTGAAAGCGGGCTTCGACGTGCTGCGCACCGCTCGCCCCTGCTCGCCGCGCCTCCGGCGAAAACCATGACCGGCCGACCCGCCTATGTGATCGGCGTCGATATCGGTTCGCAAAGCGTGCGGGCCGCAGTCGTCGATACCGGCGGCAGGATAGCCGGCCGCTCGGTGCGGCCGATTTCGACCGCGACGCCCGCGCCGCTGCACTACGAGCAATCGACCGAGGAGATGTGGGCGGCGGTCGTTGCCGCGGTGCGCGAAGCCCTTGCCCAAGGCGGAGTTGCGCCTGCGCAGGTCAAGGGGATTGCTTTCGACGCCACCAGCTCGGTCGCGCTGTTCGACGGCGCAGGACGGCCCGCCAGCGTGTCGACCACGGGTGACGACAGGCTGAACGTGGTGATGTGGTGCGATCACCGCGCCGAGGCCGAGGCGGCGGCGATCGACGCCACCGACCACAAGGTGCTGCGCCATATTGGCGGGCGCATGTCGCCCGAGATGGTGCTGCCCAAGCTATTGTGGCTGCGCCGGCATCTTCCGCAAGCCTGGGCGCGCTACGGCCTGGCGCTCGATCTGACCGACTATTTCGCCTGGCGCGCCACCGGAATCGCGCATGCTTCCATCTGCACGATCACCTGCAAGTGGACCTTTCTCTCGCATGAGCAGCCGGGCTGGCAGGACCCCTTCCTGGCCGCAATCGGCCTCGACCACGTGCGCTTGAAGCTCCGTGTCCCCGACGCCGGCATCCCGGTCGGCGGCGCTGTCGGGAGGCTCAGCGCCATCGCCGCAGCGGAACTGGGCCTCGCCAAGGACTGCGTCGTTGCGGCGGGCGTGATCGACGCCCATGCCGGCTGCATGGGGCCGCTGGCGGGGCTCACGAGGGACCGGCTGGACCGCGAGATCGCCGTCATCGGCGGCACGTCCACCTGCCTGATGGCGCTGTCGCAGGATCCGCGATACGTGCCGGGCGTCTGGGGACCCTACCGCGACACGCTGCGCCCCGGGCTTTGGCTCAACGAAGGAGGACAATCGGCGACCGGTGCCGCGCTCGACCATGTTCTGGATTGGCACGCGGCCGGCGCAAAGCTCCGGGGCAACCGGCACGAAGCGATCGTCGCGCAGATCGAGACGCTTCAGGCGGCCGGAACGATCGGCGCAGTGTCGAAATACCTGTTCGTGCCCGATCTCAACGGCAACCGCTCGCCCCTGGCTGATCCGAAACTGCGCGGCATCCTGTCTGGGCTCGACCTCGACGCGTCGGCCGATTCGCTGGTCCAACTCTACCTCGCCGCCGCCACCGGGATCGCGCTGGGCACGCGTCACGTGATCGAGGCGCTGAACCGCGGCGGCTGGTCCGTCGAGCGTATCCACCTGGTCGGCGGCCATGCACGCAACAGGCTCCTGGTCCACCTCTATGCCGACGCCACGGGATGCGCCGTGCTTGCGACCGAGGATGACGACGGCGTGCTCTTGGGCGACGCGATCCTGGCCGCTGCCGCCGCCGGTCTGTTCCCGGACCTCCCGGCGGCGGCCGAGGCGATGTGGCGCCAGCCGACGCCGGTGCGCCCCGAGCCCCAGCGCCGGGCGCTGCTCGACCGGCAATACGTCGCCTACCGCGTCCTGCAGGAGTCGGCGCGCGGTCTTGCCTGAAGAAGCGGCGTCACGCCGCGATCATCCATTTGTAATTTTGTTGATACATTTGTATGATCCTGTCGGCCCCAGGGCGGCGAACGCCCGGGGCGCAGATGGGGAAGACGCCTTTGCCGCTGGAATTCGACTTGCCGCGCGACACGGACGGACGGGTCGATGCGACCGCGCTCGCCGCCGGCGCGTCCGTCACGGAGGAGCAGCAGGGCATCCGCGTGGCATGGCTCTATTACATTGCCGGCCTGACGCAGGAACAGATCGGCAAACGCCTGGGGCTGACCCGCGCGCGCGTCAACAAGCTGCTGGCGATCGGCCGCGCCAACGGCACCGTGCAGTTCCATATCCGCTCCAGGCTTGCCAGTACGGTCGAGCTGGAGCTGGCGTTGATGCGACGCTACCGGCTCAAGCGTGCTTTGGTCGTGCCGGCGATGGCGAAGCCGGCGAAGGTGGCGCAGGCGATCGGCAACGCCGCAGGACCCTACCTGAAAGCGCGCCTGCGCAAAGGCATGTCGCTCGGCGTCGGCTGGGGCAAGACCCTGCACGCCACGTCGCTCGCGATCCCGCTTTGCGCCAAGCGGGGGCTCAAGATCGTCTCGCTGTTCGGCGGCCTGTCGCGCAGCGCAGCGATCAATCCCTACGAAACCGCTTCGCGCTTCGCGCAGGTGCTGCGCGCGGAATGCTTCTACGTCACCGCCCCGCTGCTCGGCGGCACACCCGAGGCGACGCAGGTGCTTGCGCAGAACGAGGCGATCTGCGCCATCTTCGGGCGAATCGAGCGGGTGGACATGGCGATCGTCAGCGTCGGCGACCTGTCGTCCGGCTCGACCAATATCGAATACGGCCTGCTGTCGCCCGAGGAGCGTCGGAGCCTGAAGGCGAAGGGCGCGGTCGGCGACATCTTCGGCTACTACCTGGACGCCGACGGCCGGCTGGTCGACCATCCGCTTAACCGTTGCGTCGTCATGCCGCCGCTTGCGGCTCTCAAGCGCATTCCCGAAATCGTCGTGGCCTCCGGCGGGGCGGTGAAGGCGCCGATCCTGCGGGCGGTCTTGAACGCCGGGTTCGTGAATGCGCTCGTCACCGACGAAACCGCTGCGCGTCTGCTTGTGGCCAAGGAAAAACAGCCATGAGAGCCGCGGTGCTGCACGGTATTCGCGACATACGCCTGGACGAGCGGCCGATGCCACAGCCCGCCGAAGGCACAGTGCTGCTGCGCGTTGCGGCTGTCGGCGTGTGCGGCAGCGACCTGCATTCCTACCTTGAAGGCAGCACGACGGGGCGGGCTGCGATCAAGCCCTTCGTCCTGGGGCACGAGCTGGCGGGCATCGTCACGCCGGAGATCGCCGACGAGGTCGCGCTTCCGGCCGGCACCTTGGTCGCCGTCGATCCCGCCGTGTCCTGTGGCGCCTGCGAGTGGTGCGAGCGCGGCCATACCAATCTCTGCCCGAACGTGCGGTTCCTCGGCTACGCACCGAACGACGGCGGCATGGCGGAATACGTGGCGGTGCCGCCCTCGGCTCTGCATGCGCTGCCGCCGGGACTTGACGCCGCCGACGGCGTGCTGCTGGAAACGTTGGGCGTCGCCATGCATGCGATGGATCTGGCCAAGCCCCGGGTGATGGAGACCGTGGCGGTGCTCGGCTGCGGCCCGGTCGGCCTGTTGCTCCAGCAGGTGGCCCGGCTGGCGGGCGCTGCGTGCGTTCTGGCGGTCGATCCTGTCGCCTATCGCGCCCGCCTGGCCAAAGAGCTTGGTGCCGACGATGCCTTCGACGGTTATGCCGGGGTACAGGCCGCAACGAGCGGCCGCGGCGCCGACCTGGTGTTCGAGGCGACCGACTCGCCGCACGGCTTCGAACACGCCGCCAAGGCGTGCCGGATCGGCGGGCGCGTCGTGATCGTCGGCATTCCCGAGGGCAACCAGTATACGCTCAGCGCCGCCGAGGCGCGGCGCAAGGGCCTTACCATCAAGTTCTCGCGCCGCATGCCCGAGGTCTATCCACGCGCCATCGCGCTGGCCCGGTCCGGCCGCGTCAAGCTGCGCCCCCTCGCCTCGCACCATTTCACGCTGGACCGCATCGGCGAAGCCTTCGCGCTGCAGGCCGCGCGCGCGGACGGCATCATCAAAGCGATCATCCATCCATGACGAGGCGATCGACATCGATGTTCAAGGTGGTGCAGATCTCCGATACGCATATCAGCGAGACCAAGGCGCATTTTGCCGACAACTGGCCGTTGCTGGCCAATTGGGTGCGCAAGGAGTCGCCCGATCTGGTGATCCACACCGGCGACGTGACCGTCGACGGCGCCGACCAGGAACGCGAGCTGGAGTACTGCGCCGGGCTGATGAACGAACTCGGCAGCCCGTGGCTGGCCGTGCCGGGCAACCACGACGTCGGCGACGCAAAGAGCGCGCACCAGCCGGTCAATGCCGAGCGCATCGGTCGCTGGAACAAGCATTACGGCGCCGACCGCTGGATCAAGGATGTGCCGGGCTGGCGCTTGGTCGGGATCAACGCGCTGCTGATCGGCAGCGACGACCCGCAGGAACTGGCGCAGGACCGCTGGCTGGAGGACGGGCTTGCCGGGGCGCGGGGGCGCCGGACCGCCCTGTTCCTGCACCGGCCGCTGTTCATCGACGAGCCGCACGAGGGCGACACCGGCTACTGGTCGCTCAAGCCAATGCCGCGCAAGCGCTACATGGGGTTCGTGGCGGCGCACCAGCTGCGGGTCGTCGCCAGCGGCCATCTGCACAAGGCGCACCGACGCGACCATCAGGGCACCGCCTATATTTGGGGGCCGTCCGGGGGTTTCGTGTGCGGGCCGAAGGAGCAGCCGCCGATGCCCGGCAGTGCCGAGCTCGGCGCCGTCGTCTACGAGTTCGGGCCGGACGACGTCGCGATCCGCATCGAGCATCTGCGGCATCTCGCGCCCTACGTGATCGACGACGTGATCGACGAAGTCTATCCGCCCCGCGCATGGCCGCAATCGGCCGCGACACGGGCGGCGCGCTAGGTTCCGCACGATGGCCGAGGTGACGCTCACCGGCATCGGCAAGGCCTTCGGGCCGGTACAGGTGCTGGACGGCGTCGACCTGACTATCGCCGATGGCGAGTTCCTGACCCTGGTCGGCCCGTCGGGCTGTGGCAAATCCACCCTCTTGCGCATCATCGCGGGCCTGGAGCGGCAGGACCGCGGCACGGTCGCGATCGCCGGCGGCAGCGTCGACCACCTGCGCCCGCACGAACGCCGCGTGGCAATGGTGTTCCAGAGCTATGCCCTCTATCCCCACATGAGCGTGTTCAACAACATCGCCATGCCGCTGATCATGGCGCGCCTCAGCCTGTGGGAGCGCCTGCCGCTGGTCCGGCACCTGTCGCCGCGCCGGCGCGGCGTGATGAAGGCGATCGCCGGGGACGTGCGCGCGGTCGCCCGGCAGTTGCAGATCGACTTGATGCTCGACCGGCGTCCCGCGCAGCTCTCGGGCGGCCAGCGTCAGCGCGTCGCGCTGGGGCGCGCCATGGTGCGGCATCCCGACGCGTTCCTGATGGACGAGCCGCTGTCGAACCTCGATGCGAAGCTGCGGGTGCATATGCGCTCCGAACTGGCCGAGCTGCACAAGCGGCTGGGCGCCACCTTCATCTACGTCACCCACGACCAGGTCGAGGCGATGACCATGTCCGACCGCGTGGCGGTGATGGATAGGGGCGAACTGCTGCAGGTCGGAACGCCGGATACGCTTTACGACCGGCCGGCCAATCTGCGCGTCGCCCAGTTCATCGGCAGCCCGGCGATCAACGTGCTGCCCGGACGCGTGGGACCCGCGGGCGAGGTCGAAGTGTTCGGCCGCCGCCTGCCGATCCGCGCTATGGCGTCCGAAGGCCCCGACGTTTCGGTGGGCATCCGGCCCGAGGCGATCCAGGTCGGAACCGAAGGCGAGGGCCTGCCGGCCCGGCTGCGCCGCGCCGAGAACCTGGGCGCGGAGCGGATCCTGCATTTCGATCTCGTCGAACGGCCCGACACCGCGATCACCTGCCGCGTGCCGCCGCCACCCCAGGGCGATGCGGCAGCGCTGCCCCCGCCGGACGGCACGGTGGGGCTGCGCCTTGCGCCCGGGGCCTGTCACCTGTTCGGCGCGGACGGGCGGCGGCTTGAGACCCGCGACGCGCCGCGCGCCGCAGCCGGGGCGGCCCGGCTGGGATTGGTCGGATGAGCGCCGCGATCCATATCGCCGCCGCCGTACCGCGCGGCAGGCCCGGGCGCCGCCAGGCGATCATCGAGTCGATCGCCGGCATGGGCTTCGCTTTTCCCGCCTTCCTGCTCCTCGCGCTCACCATCCTGGTACCGCTCGGCGTGCTGGTCTGGCTCAGCTTCACCAGCTACGAGTTGGGCGCCGTGACCGTGCCCTGGGTGGGGTTGAAGAATTTCGAGAAGGCCCTGGGCGATCCGGTGTTCCGCCGCTCGATCGGAACCACCTTCCTCTATGTCGCTATCGTGCTGCCCGGCTCGGTGATCGGCGGCCTGCTGGTCGCGCTGCTGATCCACCGCCGCAAGCGCACCCGCGGGCTCTACGAGGTGATCTATTTCCTGCCGGTCACCTCCACGCTGATCGCGATGGCGACGGTGTGGATGTTCCTGCTGCATCCGCGCCTCGGGCCCATCAGCGGCGCGCTGCGCGCCTTGGGCTTCGGCGAGATCGCGTTCTTGAGCGAGCCCAGGCTGGTGTTGCCGACGCTCGCCGTGATCGGCATCTGGCAGCTGCTGGGCTTCAATATGATCCTGTTCCTGGCCGGGCTGTCGGCCGTGCCGCGCGAGCTTTACGAGGCGGCCGAGGTCGACGGCTGCCACCACCCGGTCGACCGGTTCCTCAACGTCACCTGGCCGCTGCTGGGACCGACCGTGATGTTCGTCGTCGTCACCACGTCGATCACCGCCTTCAAGGCCTTCGACACGATCGCGGTGATGACGCGCGGCGGGCCGATGGGCGCGTCGGAAGTGCTCCTCTACACGGTCTATCTCGAGGGCTTCCAGTATTTCCACATCGGCTATGCCGCCGCGCTGACCCTCATCTTCCTTGCTTTCATCCTGGTGTTCTCGGTCGCCCAGGCGCTGACCCTCGACCGTCGGGTCAACTACGGATGAGCGCCGTGCGTCCCACGCCGCTGGCTGTCCGGCTCGGCCGGCTTTCCGGCTTGATGCTGACGCATGGCGTGCTGATCGCGGGCGCCGTGTTCATGCTGCTGCCCTTCCTTTGGATGCTCGTCACGTCGATCCGTCCGCAGGCCGAGGTGTTCGAATCGATCTTCGGCTTGCTGCCGCGCCGGTTCGCGGGTCAGGAGAACTACAGCTACGCGCTCGGCAAGGCGCCGCTGCTGCGCTTCATGCTGAACGGCGCGATCGTCTGCGCGGGCATCCTCTTGGTGCAGCTCCTGGTCGCGATTCCCTGCGCCTACGCGCTCGCGAAGCTGCGCTTCCCCGGGCGGACGGCGATGTTCGTGCTGGTGCTCCTGGGCCTGTGCATCCCGATCCAGGTGCCCGCGCTGCCGCTCTATATCGGCCTGGCGCAGCTCGGCCTGCTCAACACCTATTTCTCGATGATGCTGCCGTTCTTCCTGTCGGTGTTCGCGATCTTCCTGTTCCGACAGTTTTTCCGCGGCTATCCCGACGAGATCATCCACGCCGCGCGGCTCGACGGGGTCAGCGAGTTCGAGATCGTCTGGCGCATCGTGGTGCCGAGCGCGCTGCCGGCGATCGCCGCGTTCGCGGTGTTTTCGATCGTCGCGCACTGGAACGATCTCTACTGGCCGCTGATCGTCATCAGCGACACGCGCATGGCGCCGCCGGCGCTCGGCATGATGTACTTCAGCGATTCCGAATCCGGCTCGCACTACGGCGCCCTGACGGCCGGCGCGACCATCCTGACCGCGCCGCTGGTGCTGGCGTTCCTGTTCGCGCGCCGGCGCTTCATCCAGGGCATCACCATGACGGGGCTCAAATAGCTGAAAGGGGAGTATCGGAGATGAAACCGTTGCGTTGTCTAGCCGCATCCGCGGCGCTGTTCGGCTTTCTCGCGGGGCCGGCGGCCGCCGAAGTCACCTTGGACGTGCTCTACGCGTTCCCCAGCTTCGCGCGCTTCCACGAGCCGCTGGCCAAGGAGTTCATGGCCAAGCAGTCCGAAATCAAGATCCAGTTCCGCGCGCCGGCGGCCAGCTACGACGAAGGCCACCAGACCATGCTGCGCCAAGCCATGACCAACCAGTTGCCCGACGTCTATTACTCGGGCTACCACCTGCTGGGAGAGTTGGTGCGCACGCTGGTCAAGCGCGAGCAGATCGTCGACCTGGGCCCGCTGCTGGCGGCCGAAGGCGAGGCGTTCCGCAAGACCAACTATTCCGAGCGCATCCTCGGCCTGGGCAAGGTCGACGGCAAGCTCTACGGGCTCGCCTTCAACGCCTCCTCGCCCATCATGTACTACAACGTGGAGTTGGTGAAGAAAGCCGGCGGCGACCCGGACAAGATGCCGGATACCTGGAACGGCGTCGTCGAACTAGCCAAAAAGATCCGCGCCCAGGGCGCCGACATCAACGGCATGGCCTACGACATCCACGGCTGGCCGGACGACTGGCTGTGGCGGGCGCTGATCCTGCAGGCCGGCGGCAAGATGCTGAACGAGGCCGGCACCGAGGTGGCGTTCGGCGGCGAACTGGGTCTTGGCGCGCTCAGGATGACGCGCCGGTTCGTGACCGACGGCGGCATGCAGCTTATCGACTGGGACCAGTCGCGCCAGCAATTCGCCGCCGGCAAGATCGGAATCTACTTCGCCTCGCCCGCGAACGCGCGGCAGATCACCGACCTGGTGGGCAACAAGTTCGCCTTCCGCACCACGACCTTCCCGGTGGACAACAAGCAATCGGGCGGCCTGCCCACCGGCGGCAACGCGGCGCTCATCACCAGCAAGGATCCCGCCAAGCAGAAGGCCGCGTGGGAGTGGCTCAAGTTCGTGACCAGCCCCGGCGCGCAGAAGACGGTGGTCGAGATGACCGGCTACCTGCCCACCAACATCAAGGCGCTGGACAAGGAGTACCTGGGCGGCTTCTACGAGGCCAACCCGAACTTCCGCGCGCCGGCGTTGCAGGTCGAGCGCGCGCTGCCCTGGGACGGCTATCCGGGCGGCAACGCCGTACGCATCTGGCGCAACCAGCGCGACATCATCACCGCGGTCATGCGCGGTGAGACGACGCCCGAGGCGGGCCTCGAGCGCATGGTCAAGGAAACCAACGCGATGATGAAGTAGGGCCAGTGCGGGCGCGTCCCGCCGGGCGCGCCCGCACCGCCTTGCCGATGCAACTGGTCCAGATCAGCGACCTGCATGTGCGGCCTGAAGGCCGCATCGCCTACGGGCGGGTCGACACCAATGCGATGCTACGCGACGCGGTCGCGGCCATCTTGCGCATGGACCCGGCGCCGGACGGGGTCATCGTCTCGGGCGACCTAACGGACTGCGGGCTCGAAGCCGAATACGCGCTGCTCGCGCACCTGCTCGGCACGCTTCCCATGCCGGTCTGGGTTATCCCCGGCAATCACGACGATCCCGCGGCATTGGTTGGCGCCCTGGGGCACCGTTGTCCTTACCTGCCGCGCGAGGGCTTCGTGCAGTACGTCGTAGACGACCTGCCGCTGCGGCTCATCTTCCTCGACACCACCGTTACCGGCCAGACGCATGGCCGGATGTGCGACGCGCGCCTGGCTTGGCTCGACGGCCAGCTCCGGCTGGGCGCCGGGCGACCGACCATGATCGTGATGCATCATCCACCATTCCTCACGGGCATCGACGGAATGGACGCGCTGCGCTGCCTGAACGGCGATGCCATGGCCGCGATCGTCGCTCGGCACCCGGAGGTCGAGCGCGTCGTGGCCGGCCACTACCACCGCCCGATTGTGGTGCGCTGGGCGGGTACGGTCGGCTATGCCGTGCCCAGCACGGCGCACCAGGTGGCGCTCGACCTGCGCTCCGGCCAACCCAACCGCTTCGTGCTGGAGCCGCCCGCGCTCGTCGTCCATCGCTGGAGCGCAGAAACGGGCCTGGTCAGCCACCTTGCCCCGATCGGCGATTTCGGCCAGCCGTTCGACGTCGAGCTGGCCGAGGAATATGCTGCGCGCGTCGCGCCGATCGCCTAGAACGAAGCGTTTCCCGGACAGCGGAGCGAGGACGGGTGAAGGACGCAGACCGATTGCTGCGCGGGGCGGAGTCCGTCCTCGACGCGGCCGCCAAGTGCCTGGTCGCGATGCAGGACCTGCCGCTGGTCGCCACGCGCAAGGATTTGCTGGACGTCGTGACGGATGCCGACCTGGCAGCCGAGAAGATCATCATCGACGGCCTCAAGGCGCTGACACCCGACGCGGCCATCCTGTCAGAGGAGCGGGGCGCCAGCGGCGCGCAGGCCGGCCCGCGCTGGATCATCGACCCGCTGGACGGCACGGTGAACTACGCCAGCGGCCTGCCCTGGTTCTCAGCGACCATCGCCTACCAGGAGGAGGGCGAGACGCTGCTGGGCCTCACCCATGCGCCGCACGCCGACCTTGTCGCGCGCTACGTCAGGGGTGCCGAGGCCACGGTCAACGGCCGCCCCGCCCGCGTATCGCAGGTCGCCACGCTGGGCGACGCGGTGATCTCGGTGGTGCTGACCGCGCATTTCACCGCAGCGGAATCCGCCCGGGCACTGGCGGCGATCGAGCGCCTCCAGCGCGTGGTGCGCGGGGTGCGGATCGTGGTGTCGGGCGCCTACGAGATGTCGCTGGTGGCCTCAGGGCGGATGGCCGGCTTCGTCGGTCTCAAGGCCGACATCGTCTCGCACGCCGCCGCCATGCCGCTGGTACGCGCGGCGGGCGGGCAGGTCACGCGGCTCGACGGCCGCGATTCGCGCGACGAGGACCTGCAGAAGATCGCGACCAACGGCCTAATCCACGACGAATTGCTGGCCTGCCTGCGGGGGATC
>CAYMTM010000010.1:0-44519 GCA_964393375.1 uncultured Rhodospirillaceae bacterium | reverse complement strand
CGGGACGGCAAGCTTGTTTGGGCCGATGCGCTCTCGCTCATGGGCGACATCGCCGGCACCCTGGCCGTGCCGGCGGGATTCGACGGTGCCAAGGCGCTGGGGACTGTCGTGTACCTGGCGCCGAATGCCGGTCAAAGCCTCGAACTGGCCCGCGGCTTGCTGGATACGGGCGTCGGCTTGGTGCGGGCGGGCGCAAGCCTCGTGAACGGCGTGTTGGTGGCACGATTCCTGTCGGCCGACCCGGCGGCGCTGCGGCACGCGTTCGGCATGTTCTGGCGCGAATTCCGCGCCGGGGCTTGCGCTTTGCCGGCCCGGCTGCCAACGATCTGGAACGTCTGAGGGGGAACGCATGAACCTGACGCCGCGCGAGAAGGACAAGCTCTTGATCGCCATGGCCGCCATCGTGGCGCGGCGAAGGCTGGACCGCGGCGTCAAGCTGAACCACCCGGAAGCAGTGGCGCTGATCACCGACTTCGTGCTGGAAGGCGCGCGCGATGGCAGGACGGTCGCCGAGCTGATGCGCGACGGCGCCACGGTGATCGACCGTTCGCAAGTGATGGAAGGCGTGGCCGAGATGATCCACGACGTGCAGGTCGAGGCCACGTTTCCCGACGGCACCAAGCTGGTGACCGTCCACCAGCCGATCCGGTGAGCGCGATGATCCCCGGCGAAGTGTTTCCCGAGAAGGGCGAGATCGAGTTGAACAAGGGTCGCCCGTCGATCACCCTCAGCGTGGCGAATACCGGCGACCGGCCGATCCAGGTCGGCTCGCACTACCATTTCGCCGAGACCAACGCGGCGCTCCAGTTCGACCGCGCCAGGGCGATGGGCCGGCGGCTGGACATCGCGGCCGGAACCGCGATCCGCTTCGAGCCCGGCCAGACGCGCAGCGTGGCGCTGGTGGCTTATGACGGGGCGCGCAGGGTGTTCGGGTTCAACGCCAAGGTGATGGGCGCGCTGGACCGGAAGCCCGCTAGGCACGCGGCCAACCCCAAGACGAAGGGGCGCTAGACGATGCCGACACGCATTTCCCGCGCCGCCTATGCCGACATGTTCGGGCCGACCACGGGCGACCGGATGCGCCTGGCCGATACCGAGCTGTTCATCGAAGTCGAGGAAGACCGCACGATCTACGGCGAGGAGGTGAAGTTCGGCGGCGGCAAGGTGATCCGCGACGGCATGGGTCAGGCCCAGGCCGCGCGCGCGCAGGGCGCGGTCGACACCGTCATCACCAACGCCCTGATCGTCGACCACTGGGGCATCGTCAAGGCCGACATCGCGATCAGGGACGGACTGATCGCGGCGATCGGCAAATCGGGCAATCCCGACGTGCAGCCCGGCGTCGACATCGTCGTCGGTCCCGGCACCGAGGTGATCGCGGGCGAGGGCCGCATCGTCACGGCCGGCGGTATCGACGCCCATATCCACATGATCTGCCCGCAACAGGTGGACGACGCGCTCTACAGCGGCGTGACGACGCTGTTCGGCGGCGGCACCGGACCGGCGACGGGCACGGCGGCCACCACCTGCACGCCCGGCCCCTGGCACATCGCGCGCATGCTGCAGGCGATCGAGGGATTGCCGGTCAACGTCGGCCTGTTCGGCAAGGGCAACGCCAGCCTGCCCCGTGCCCTGGTCGAGCAGATCGAGGCCGGTGCCTGCGGCCTCAAGCTGCACGAGGACTGGGGCACCACGCCTGCCGCGATCGACTGCGCGCTCGCGGTAGCGGACGACCACGACATCCAGGTCGCGATCCACACCGACACGCTCAACGAATCGGGATTCGTCGAGGACACGATCCGCGCCTTCAAGGGTCGCACCATCCACGCCTTTCACACCGAAGGCGCGGGCGGCGGCCACGCGCCCGACATCATCAGGGTGTGCGGCGAGGCCAACGTGCTGCCATCCTCGACCAATCCGACGCGGCCCTACACCGTCAACACCATCGACGAACACCTCGACATGCTGATGGTGTGCCACCATCTGGATTCCAAGATTCCCGAGGACGTGGCCTTCGCCGAAAGCCGTATAAGGCGAGAGACCATCGCCGCCGAGGACATCCTGCACGATCTCGGCGCCTTTTCGATGATCTCCTCGGACAGCCAGGCCATGGGCCGCGTGGGCGAGGTGGTGATCCGCACCTGGCAGACCGCCGACAAGATGAAGCGCCAGCGTGGACGGCTGCCGGGCGAAAAGGGCGACAACGACAATCTGCGCGTCAAGCGCTATATCGCCAAGTACACGATCAACCCGGCGATCGCGCAGGGCGTTGCGTCCTATGTCGGCTCGATCGAGGTAGGAAAGCTGGCCGATCTGGCGGTCTGGTCGCCCGCCTTCTTCGGGGTCAAGCCCGATCTGGTGCTGAAATGCGGCACGATCGCCGCCGCGCTGATGGGCGATCCCAATGCCTCGATCCCTACGCCCCAGCCGGTGCATTACCGGCCGATGTTCGGCGCGTTCGGCCGCGCGCTCACGGCGAGCGCCGTGACCTTCGTATCCAGGGCGAGCCTGAAGCGCAAAGGCGCGCTGGCGGGGCGGCTCGGCCTGTCGCGCCCGCTGCTGCCCGTGAAGGACACACGCACCATCGGCAAGAAGGCAATGATCCACAACGCGGCGACGCCGAAGATGCAGGTTGATGCCGAGACCTACGAAGTGCGGGCGGACGGCGAGCTGCTGACCTGCGAGCCGGCGAAGGTGCTGCCGCTGGCGCAACGCTATTTTCTCTACTGATGAAGCGGGCGCTGGAAAGGATCGCGGCGGGGCGGTGGCCCAGATCGGCGTCGGTCGGCACGATCACCTTGGCGTTCGACGACCGGTTCCGCCGCCGCATCCGCCTGGCGACGGACCAGGGCGTGGAACTGCTGCTCGACCTGGAACGGGCCGAGCGCCTGGACGACGGCGACGGGCTGAAGCTGGAGGACGGCGGCATCATCGAGGTGCGCGCGGCCGAGGAGGAGGTGCTGGAGATCGCCTGCGACACGCCGCAGGCCCTCGCGCGCGTCGCCTGGCACCTCGGCAACCGGCATCTCGCCACCGAGATCCAGGGCTCGTGCCTGCGTATCCGCCCGGACCATGTGATCGAGGACATGGCGCGTGGCCTGGGCGCGCAGGTCTGCATCATCCGCGCGCCGTTCCGCCCGGAGGGCGGCGCGTACGCGAAGGGCGCCTCGCATCCAGGGCAAGGGCATACGCATTCGCATGGCAATGGCCACGACCACAGCCACTGAGCAGGCTCGGCTCTACCGCCTGATGGCCTGGCTTTCGCCCGCTTTTCCCACGGGCGGGTTCAGCTATTCGCACGGGCTGGAATACGCGGTGGAGGCGGGCCTGGCCGACAGCCGCGACAAGGCGCTCGGCTGGATCGACGGCGTGCTGCGCTTCGGCGCGGGGCAGCTTGACGCGGCTTTGTTCGTGCTGGCCTTTCGCGCGGTCGCGTCCATGAACGACGCGGCATTCCTTGAGGTCGCCGAACTCGCCGCGGCGCTGCGCGGAACGTCGGAGTTGAAGCTTGAAGCCGAAGCGCAGGGCCGCGCCTTTCTGCTCGCGGTGGAGACGGGCTGGGCTTCGGAGCGCGTGGCCGCGCTAAGCAAGGCGATGGCCGGTCGCGGCATCGATCCCAGCCTGGCGATATCGGTTGCGCTGGCGGCCGCTGCGCACGGGTTGGCGCTGGAGGCGACTTTGCAGGCCTATGTCCAGGCCTTCGCAGCCAACTTGGTCAGCGCGGGCGTCCGGCTGGTTCCGCTGGGGCAGAGCGACGGGCTCAGGCTGCTCGCGGCGCTGGAGCCGGCCACCGGCGCGGCGGTATCATCGGGCCTGGCCGCCACGCTCGACGACCTGGGCGCCGCCGCGCCGATGGTCGACTGGTGCTCGATGCGCCATGAAACCCAGTACACGAGGCTGTTCCGCTCATGACCGCCGCCGTCGCCCGCCGCCCTCCCCGGACATCCGCGCCGCGTCGCGGGCCTTTGCGCGTGGGTATCGGCGGGCCGGTCGGTTCGGGCAAGACCGCGCTGGTGGATGCGCTGTGCAAGCATATGCGCGACCGCTACCAGATCGTCGTCGTCACCAACGACATCTACACCAAGGAGGACGCGCAGTTCCTCACCCGCTCCGGCGCGTTGGCGCCCGAGCGCATCGAGGGGGTGGAGACCGGCGGCTGCCCGCACACCGCGATCCGCGAGGACGCCTCGATCAACCTGGCGGCCGTCGAGCGGATGGTCGATCGCTTCCCCGACGCCGAGATCGCCTTCATCGAATCCGGTGGCGACAACCTGGCGGCAACGTTCAGCCCCGAATTGGCGGACCTGACGGTCTACGTGATCGACGTGGCGGCGGGCGACAAGATTCCGCGCAAGGGCGGGCCCGGCATCACGCGCTCGGACCTGCTGGTGATCAACAAGATCGACCTGGCGCCGATGGTCGGCGCCAGCCTGGAGGTGATGGACCGCGACGCCCGGCGCATGCGCGGCGAGCGGCCCTTCATCTTCACCAATATCCGCGCCGGCCAGGGCGTGGCCGACATCGCCCGGTTCCTGGCGGAAAACGGCGGGCTGGAGCGGAGGGACTGATTCGCGAATTCCTCCAACTCTTGTGACCGCGCGCGCTGCGCTTTAGAATCGCCCAAAACCGGGAGGATCGAGCGCTGGATCCATGGTGACCCTAGCCGGGGTGGCAGTTGGCGCAGGCGTGGTCGCCGTGGCCATGGCGCCGCTCGTCTTGTGGCTGCGACGTCGCGCGCTTGATCTCGCCGCGCACGACGAACGCCTGGCGGGCGAGGTGGCGCGGACGAAGCGCGACTTGTCCCATTTGCAGGCCGTGCTGGCCGGGTCGGCGGACGGCTACCTCGCTTGGACTCGCGCCGATGGCGGCGAATTCGTGTCGGCGACGCTCGCCGCCCAACTCGACCTGCCGGTTGAAGCCGGCTATGGCGAATTCCTTGCCGCACTCAGTCCCGAAAGCCGGGCCGGGTTCGACGCCGCGGTCGGGCGTCTGCGCGGCGAAGGCGCCGGTTTCTCGATGGTGGTCACGGCCGACAAGGGCGGCAGCTTCCGGGCCATCGGACGGCGCGTGGCCGGCGACGACGACAAGAAGCCGGTCGACGTGGTCTGGTTGATCGACCGCAGCGTCGATGCGGCCGTGGCGGCGCAGTTGCGCGAGGCGGCGACCGCGGTCGCGGTGGAGCGCGACAGGAACCAGTCCACCCTGGACGCCCTGCCGGTGCCGATGTGGCGCCGCGACGGTACGCTGGCGCTGATATGGTGCAACGCCGCCTATGGCGCGGCGCTCGACAGCACGCCCGACCAGGTGATCGCGGACCAGCGCGAGTTGCTGCCGGGCCCGCAGGGTGGGCGTTCGATCGCCCAGCGCGCCCTTGCCTCGGGCAGGCAGGCGGGCGAGCCGCGCCATGTGGTCGCTTCCGGCCAGCGCAGGCGCGTGGAGATCGTCGAGATCCCGGCGGGGAACGGCGAGCTGATCGGCTTTGCCCGCGATGTGACGGAGATCGAGGAGTTCCAGGCGACGCTCCAGCGCCACGTGGCGGCCCATGGCGAGGTGCTGGAAAGCCTGGCTTCGGCCATCGCCATCTACGCCGCCGACACGCGCCTCATCTTCTTCAACAGCTCTTTCGCAAGGTTGTGGCGGCTCGAGGTGGCGTGGCTCGGCACCAAGCCGACGATCGGCGAGGTGCTGGACGCGATGCGCGAGCGCCGCCGGCTGCCGGAGTACGTCGATTTCCGCGCCTTCAAGGCCGATATCACGCGCCTCTTTACCACCCTGATCGAGCCGCGCGACGACCTGATGCACCTTCCGGACGACACGACCCTGCGCACGCTCGTCGCCCCCCACCCGCTGGGCGGGCTGATGTTCCTGTACGAGGACGTGACGGACCGGCTGGTGCTCGAGCGGTCGTACAATACGCTGACCGAAGTGCAGCGCGAGACGCTCAACAACCTGCACGAAGGCGTGGCCGTATTCGGCGGCGACGGCCGCCTGCGCCTGAGCAACCCCGAGTTCGCCCGGCTGTGGAACCTGACGCCCGACGACCTGGCGGACAATCCCCATGTCGCGGATCTGGCGGAAAAGATCCGCGGCCTGTTCCCGCAGGAGGCGGACTGGTCCGAGTTGAAATCGCAGATCATCGCGCGCGTGACGGAGCCCGAGTCGCGCACCGGCCGGATCGAGCGCAGTGACCACAAGGTGATCGACTACGCCGTCACGCCCCTGCCGGACGGCGCGGCGCTCCTTACCTATATCGACGTCACCGACCGATTGCGGGTCGAGCGCGCGCTGCGCGAGCGCAACATGGCGCTGGAAGCAGCCGACCGGCTCAAGACCGAGTTCATCGCCAACGTGTCCTACGAGCTGCGCACGCCGCTCAACGCCATCATCGGCTTCACCGAGATTCTGGGCAACGAGTTCTTCGGCAAGCTCAACGACCGTCAGAAGGAATACACCCGCAGCATCCTGCAGTCCTCGCACGGTCTTCGGAACCTGATCAACGACATTCTCGACCTGGCGACGATCGAGGCCGGATACCTCGAGCTCGAGCTGGCGCCGGTCGAGGTCGGCGGACTCTTGAACGGCGTGCTGCAATTGACCCGCGAGCGCGCGCGCGAACGGGACCTGTCCATCGTCGTCGAATGCCCCGCCGACATCGGCGTGCTGTCCGGCGACGAGCGGCGGCTGAAGCAGGCGCTGTTCAACCTGGTCAGCAATGCGATCAAGTTCACCCCTGCCGGCGGGCGGATCACGCTCAAAGCGGCGCGCGAGGCCGACGCGCTGGCGCTCAGCGTCAGCGACACAGGCATCGGCATCGCACGCGAGGACCACGAGCGCGTGTTCGAGCGCTTCGAGCGCGGACCCGGCCAGGGCCGCCAGGCGGGCGCCGGGCTGGGCCTGGCGCTGGTGAAGAGCTTGGTGGGCCTGCACGGCGGCACCGTGGCGATCGACTCGGCGCGCGGCGCCGGCACGACGGTGATCTGCCGCCTGCCGGCGGAAACGGCGCGCGCCGCTACTCCGGCTTCGGCATCGGCGGCACGAGCAGCTGGGGGTCGAGGCGCGTCGCGAACAGGTTGAGTCCCCAGTGCAGATGCGCCGCGGTCGCCCTTCCCGTGGCGCCAACCTTGCCCAGGACATCCCCGCGCCTGAGACGCGATCCTTCACGGACCGCGATCTCCGACAGATGCATGAATACCGAGCTCAAACCGTGACCGTGATCGAGGATCACGGTCCAGCCCGTCAGGTATAGATCGCCCGCCAAGGTCACGATGCCGTCGGCCGGCGCCTTGACCGGCGTGCCGGCCGGTACGGCGATGTCGACGCCGTAGTGCGGCGCGCGCGGCTGGCCGTTCAGGATACGCTGGCTGCCGTAGACGCCGCTGATCGGGCCGATCACCGGCCAGACGAACCCGGCGAGGAAGTCGGTGCGCGCGTCGTCGCGCGTGCGCACCTCGGCGACCAGCGCCGCTTCGGCCTTCAGGCGCTCCTGCACCTCCGGCGGCGGGGTCACCAGGCGCTCCGGCAGGCCCTCGATGCGCTGGATGTCGAATTTTCGGGGCGCCACCGCCAACGTGCGCCTTTCCAGCTTGCCGTCGGGATAGCTGATCTCGATCGTGGCCTTGGTCGTCTCGCGGCCGAAGCCGGCCAGGAACACGCCGTCGGGCGACACGCGCACCGGCGAACCATCGACCGAGACCCTGCTGCCCGGCGTCACCCGCCCCTCGACCAGCCCGCCCTGCGTCAGCGGTCCGGTGAGGGTGAGGGGCTCGCCCAGCGCCGACGCGATGGGCAGCAGGGCAAGCAGCGCCGCTAACGCCGGACCGGCCTTCGCCGTCACAGCAACGACCCCTGCGATCCGTCGGGCGTCCGCCTGCGCGCGGTGCGCGCCGGCGCGGCGGGCGCGGCGGAGACGGTCGCCGCGACCTCGCCGTCGTGGAAGCGCAGGCCCAGATGCTCGCCCGGCCTTGTCTGGGCGGCGGCCGTGACGGGCTTGCCGGCCTGATCGCGCACCAGCACGAAGCCGCGTTCCAGTACGCGCTCGTAAGAGAAGCTTTCCAAGAGGCTTCCGAGCGAGTCGAAGCGCTGGCGGGCAAGGGCCAGGGCGCGTCCGCCTGCCGCCGAAATGCGCTGCGACAGATCCTGCGTGCGGCGGTGGCCATCCTCGAATCGCCGCGCCAGCAGGGCGGGGCGCACACGCGCCATCACCGCCTCGCCAACGCGGCGCGCGGTGGCCAGGGACGCCTCGGGCCGCGGCAGCGAAGCCCAGGAATGCGCGATTCGGCGCGTGCGGTCGTCCAGCAGAACCCGGATCGCGTTGCCCAGGCGCTCGGACCAGCCATCCAGGCGCTGCGCGCGCTCTTCGATCGCTTGGCGCGGCCGGGGCAGGGCGCGCGCCAGATCGGCGATCCGCACGCGGCGGTCGCCCAGCTGGCGCTGCCCGCCGGCGATCAGGCGGCGCTCCAGCGCCGTCAGGTCGGCCAGCAACTCCTGGCGCACCGGCACCGCCATCTCGGCCGCCGCCGTGGGCGTCGGCGCGCGCCGGTCGGCGGCAAAGTCGATCAGGGTCGTATCGGTTTCGTGCCCGACGGCCGAAATCAACGGGATCGCGCTGGCGGCTGCGGCGCGCACCACGATCTCTTCGTTGAACGCCCAGAGGTCCTCCAGACTGCCGCCGCCACGCGCCACGATCAGGACGTCCGGGCGCGGCACCTTGCCGCCGGGGGTCAGCCGATTGAAGCCCTCGATCGCCGCTGCGATCTGCGCCGCCGCGCCCTCGCCCTGCACCAAAACCGGCCAGATCAGCACGTGGCGCGGGAAGCGTTCGTCCAGGCGGTGCAGGATGTCGCGAATCACCGCGCCCGTGGGCGAGGTCACAACGCCGATCACCGCGGGCAGAAAGGGCAGAGGCTTCTTGCGCGCCTGGTCGAACAGGCCCTCGGCGGCCAGCTTCCTGCGCCGGTCCTCGAGCAGCTTCAGCAAAGCGCCCTCGCCCGCGAGCTCGATCGCTTCGATGACAAGCTGGTAGCGCGAGCGCTCCATGTAGGTAGTGAGCCTGCCGACGCAGACCACCTCCATCCCGTCCTCGGGCTTCAAGCCCAGCCGGCCCACCGTGCCGCGCCAGCACACCGCGTCCATCACCGCCTCGCTGTCCTTCAGCGAGAGGTAAAGATGCCCCGAGGCGGCCCGCTTCAGCCCCGAGATTTCGCCCCGCACCCGCACGCGGCCGTAGGCGTCCTCGACCGTGCGCTTGAGCGCGCGGGAGAGTTCGCCCACCGTGTATTCGGGCAGGTTCGAGCCCAGCGCGGCGGTCGTGTCGGACGAGGCTTGCGTTGCCATCGCCACATGATACACGGGGGCGGCCGACATTGAACCGGGGGGCCTGGGGGCGGGATTGCGGATACTCGTGATCGGATCGGGCGGGCGCGAGCACGCCCTGTGCTGGGCGATCGCGGCCTCGCCGCTGTGCGACAAGCTCTACTGCGCGCCGGGCAATCCCGGCATCGCCGAGGAAGCCGAACTGGTGCCGATCGGCGCGCTGGAGCTGGACAGGATCGTCGCCTTCGCGCGCGCGCAGGCGATCGACCTGGTTGTCGTCGGTCCCGAACAACCGCTGGTCGCGGGCTTGGTCGACAGGCTGGAGGAGGCCGGCATCAGGACATTCGGGCCGCGCAAGGCCGCGGCGGTCCTCGAGGGTTCGAAAGGCTTCACCAAGGATTTCTGTGCCCGGCACGGCATTCCCACCGCCGTCTACCGGCGATTCGGCGACGTCGAGCAGGCCATCGCGCATATTCGCGCCAAGGGCGCACCGATCGTGGTCAAGGCCGACGGGCTCGCGGCCGGCAAGGGCGTGACCGTCGCGCGCACGGTCGACGAAGCGGCCGCGGCGGCGCGCGACGCGCTGGTCGGCGGCAAGTTCGGCGCCTCAGGCGCGTCGGTCGTCGTGGAGGAGTTTCTCGAGGGCGAGATCGCGAGCTTTTTTGCGCTGGTCGATGGCGCCGAAGTCCTGAAGCTTCAGTCGGTGCAGGACCACAAGGCCGTGGGCGACGGCGAGACGGGGCCGAACACCGGCGGCATGGGCGCCTATGCGCCGGTCGCCTCGATGACCGAAGCGATGGAAGCGCGGGTGATGGACGAGATCGTGCGCCCGACGGTGCGCGCGATGGCGGCCGAGGGCGCCCCCTACAAGGGCGTGCTGTTCACCGAGCTGATGATCTGCATGGACGGGCCGAAGCTGATCGAATTCAACGTCCGCTTCGGCGATCCCGAATGCCAGGTTTTGATGCTGCGCCTGAAGTCGGACCTGCTGCCCGCGCTGGTCGCGGCCTGCGACGGCGAGCTCAAGAATTTCGACCTGCGCTGGCACGACGACGCCGTGCTGACCGTCGTGATCGCCGCCAAGGGCTATCCGGACAGCCCCAAACCGGGCGGCGCGATAAGCGGGCTCGACCGCGCCGCCGCGATCCCGGGCGTGACGCTGTTTCATGCCGGGACCAGGCTGGACGCCACCGGCGGGCTGGTCGCGTCCGGAGGACGCGTGCTGAACGTGACGGCGCGGGCGGCCAGCGTCGCAGCCGCCCAGGCGCTTGCCTATAGAGCAGTCGATCTTATTGATTTTCCGGACGGATTTTGCCGCCGCGACATCGGCTGGCGGGCCGTGGATTCGGCCAGGCGCTAAGCGAATCGTTAACCATGCGCCGGTGAGAATGAAGCCGGGAACGGTATCGCCAGCCGGGACATGACAGCCAGCGTCCCCACGTCCGTCGAACAACAGTTGCGCCAGGAACGCGACCGGTTCATCGCGTTCGCGTTCTGCGGCAACGACCTGCTGATGGAGCTGGACAACGAAGGCCGCATCCGATTCGCGGCCGGCGCGACCGAGCAGCTCACCGGCGCCAGCGGTCACGCCCTGCTGGGCCGCGCCTTCATCGACCTGGTGGCGACCGCCGATCGCGAGATCGTCGGTGCGCTTGTCGCGGCCGCCACGCTGGGAGGCAAGCGCTTCGACGACGCGCCCTTCGTGCTGGCGCCGCCCGGACGCGATCCGGTCAAGGTCGAGGCGACCGGGTTCACCGTGCCGCAACTCAAGGCCAACTGCTTCCTTGCGGTGCGTCGGGCCCGGCTGCCCAAGGTCGTGCCGTTGCCCCCGGTGGCGCCATCGCAGTCCCCCGCTGCCGATGTGCTGGCCGCCCGCCAGCTCATCGAAGGCCGCAAGTTCGACATCGCCTTCCAGCCGGTCGTATCGCTCGATACCGGTGCCTTCCACCACTTGGAAGCGCTGCTGCGCCTGCCGTCCGGCCAGTCGCCTGCACAGTTCATCCAAATGGCCGAAGTCAGCGGGTTGATCGCCGATCTCGACTTGGCGATGACCAAGGAGACCGTGACCCGGCTGATCGGCGTCGCCGAGAAGGGCCGGCCGACCAGCGTGGCAGTCAACCTGTCCGGCCGCTCGCTCGGCACGCCGGGATTCGCGGCGCGGCTGAACGAGGTCTTGAGCGTGCGCCGCACGCTCAGCCAGCTGGTGATCCTCGAGATCACCGACAGCGGCTCGATCGTCGACCTGCGCGCCGCTAACGGCTTCATCCAGACGATGCGCTCGGCCGGGTTCAAGGTCACGCTGGACGATTTTGGCGCACGCGGCGGCGCCTTCGAGCAGTTGCGCCACATCGAAGTCGACTATGTGAAAATCGACGGCAGCTTCATCCGCGAGGCGCGCAAGAGCGACCGCGGCAAGGCATTTGTCGTCGCCATGACCGGCCTGTGCCGCGCGCTCGGGGTGACCGCCATCGCCGAACAGGTCGAGGACCCCGGCACGATCGATTTCCTGCGCGAATGCGGCGTCAGCTACGGGCAGGGCTTCCTGTTCGGCCGGCCGATGGCCGATCCCGACCTGCTGGTCGGCGAATCCATGAGCCAGATCCGTTGGCGGCGCAGCAATGCCGAGATCATGAGCTACTACGGCAGCGAGCGCGCCTAACGCCGCTCGCCGAAGAACCGCCGCAACAGCGCGCCGGCCGCAGCGTCGCCGATCCCGCCATAGACTTCGGGGCGATGGTTACAGGTCGCCTGCTGGAAGATGCGCGCCCCGTGGACGACGCCGCCGCCCTTCGGATCCTCGGCGCCGTAATACAGCCGGCGGATGCGCGCGAACGCGATCGCCTGGGCGCACATCGCACAGGGTTCCAAGGTCACGTAGAGATCGCAGCCCGGCAGCCGCGCCGCCCCGGCCGCCGCCGCCGCCGCGCGTATCGCCAGCAGCTCGGCGTGGGCCGTGGGATCGCGATCGGTCTCGGTTCGGTTATGCGCCCGGGCCAGGACCCGCCCGCTGGCGCCGTCGATCACCACGGCCCCGACCGGAACCTCGCCCATGGCGGCAGCCTGTTCCGCCTCGGCCAGCGCCAAGTCCATGAAGGAGTCTGCCCTTGCGGCCATGATTGGACACTGGCGGCCGCAGGGTTGTCGGTCAAGCGCCCCAAGCGATTGATCGTGCGGTCGCGCCGCCCTATCTTGTCCCTATGGCTCTTCCCGTCATCGGCTTGACCTTGGACGCCGAGAAGCCCGGCGGCTATTCCAAGTTTCCATGGTACGCCGTGCGCGAAAACTACTGCGCGGCGGTGGTGCGCGCCGGGGGGCTGCCGATCCTCTTGCCGCACGAGCCCGAACGGGCCGGCGACTATCTCGGCCGCATCGACGGGCTGCTCGTCACCGGCGGAGCTTTCGACGTCGACCCGGCGATCTTCGGCGCCAGCGAGCGCCACGCCAAGGTCACCACCAAGGAGCGCCGGACCGCCTTCGAGCTCGCGATCACGCGCGGCGCGCTCGAACGCGACCTGCCGGTGCTCGGGATATGCGGCGGGCAGCAGTTGCTGCATGTCGTCCTGGGCGGGACCTTGATCCAGCACATCCCGGACGAGGTGCCGGGCGCGCTGGCGCACGAGCAGCCCAATCCGCGCGATCAGGCCGGGCACGATGTCGACGTCAAGCCCGACACGCTGCTACATCGCGTGGTCGGCGCGACGCGCCTGCCGGTGAACAGCGCGCACCATCAGGCGGCCAAGGACGAACCGCAGGGCGTGGTGATCAACGCGCGTGCGCCCGACGGCGTGATCGAAGGCATGGAGGCGCCGCGCTATCGTTTCTGCCTGGGCGTGCAGTGGCACCCGGAATTCTCGATCTCGCCCGGCGACGACCGCATCTTCGACGCCTTTATCGCCGCCTGCCGCTGACACAGGCCGGACGCGGATGCCGCCATGGACGCCCCGCAACGCGTCGCCAAGCTGATCGCCCGCGCGGGCTTGTGCTCGCGCCGTGACGCCGAACGCCTGATCGCCGAGGGGAGGGTCAAGCTCGACGACAAGGTACTGGCCACGCCTGCCGCGCTGGCCGACGATCCGCGCCGCATCAAGGTCGACGACCGGCCGCTGCCGGCGCCCGAACGCGCGCGGCTGTGGCGCTACCACAAGCCCTCGGGCCTGGTGACCACCGCGCGCGACCCGCAGGGGCGGCCGACCGTGTTCGACCGCCTGCCGGCGAGTTTGCCACGGGTCGTAACCGTCGGACGCCTCGACCTCACCTCCGAGGGCCTGCTGCTGCTGACCAATGACGGCGCCCTCGCGCGGCACCTCGAGCTGCCATCGACCGGCTGGGTGCGGCGCTATCGCGTGCGGGTGCATGGCAAGGTCGACCCGGCCAGGCTCGCGGCGCTCGCCGGCGGCACCGTGGTCGACGGCGTGCGGTACGGCCCGGTCGAGGCGAAGCTGGAGCGCGAGAAGGGCGAGAACGCATGGCTTGCCATGGGACTGAGCGAGGGACGCAACCGCGAGGTAAGGCGGCTATGCGAATCGATGGGGCTCAAGGTCACCCGCCTGATCCGCGTCGCCTATGGCCCGTTCCAGCTCGGCCTGCTGCCGCGCGGGGAAGTCGAGGAAGTGCCCGCGCGCGTGCTGCGCGACCAGGTCGGCCGCTTCGCCGGCAAGGCGGAGGACGGGCGTGCGGATCGTCGCCGGTAGGCATCGCGGCCGCGCCCTGGCCGCGCCCGCGGGCCTTGCGGTCAGGCCGACATCCGATCGCGCCCGCCAGGCCGTGTTCGACTTGCTGGCGCACGGGCCGCACACAGCGGGCCGGTTGCTGGCCGGGGCCAAAGTGCTCGATGCATTCGCGGGCACCGGCGCGATGGGAATTGAGGCGCTCTCGCGCGGCGCCGAACGCGCCTGGTTCATCGAGCAGGATCCGGTCGCAATCGCTTCGATCCGCGCGAATTTGGGACGAATTGGCGAGACCGCGCGCGGAAAAGTGATCCGCGCCGATGCGCTCGATCCGCCGCTGGCCGAGACGCCGGCGACGCTTGCCTTCCTCGACCCGCCCTATGGGTGGCACTTGTGCCCGGGCGCGCTGATCTCGCTGGCGGCGCGAAACTGGTTCGCCGAAGGCGCGGTGATCGTGGTCGAGCATGCCGCAGACGATCCGGTCGATCCGCCCGCCGCGTTCCGCCTGTTCGACGCGCGGCGCTACGGTCGCGCGCATTTTATGCTTCTCCGCTTCAGCCGCATCGCATAGGCGAATACACTTTTCGGGCCAGGACGGCTCGACGACGGAGCCAGGCATTCCGCGCCGTGCGTTCATAGCATCACGCGGTGTTCGCGGTGGCTGCGGCGATCAGTCACCGAAATCTCACAAGCGATGCCCGGCGCGGCCCGCTACCGTTCGTCGATCCGATGTCGGCGGGATTTCGTCAGGCGGCCAGGAACGCGGCGCACGGGGCATCATGTTCAATATCGCTCCCGAACCGAACAGTCCGACCGACGCCGGCGGGCGCTTCACGCTGCACTATATCGGTCACGAAGGGGTCCTTTTCGACGCCGCGGCGCAGCGCCTGTACGCGCTCAACGCCACGGCCGCCTATATCTGGACTTGCGTCGAGCAGGGCATGCGGCCGGAGGAGATCGTCGATCGGCTCTGTGCCACCTTCGGCTTCGCGCCGACCGCGGCGCAGGCGCATGTCCGCGATGTCATGGCGGCTTGGTACGATCTTAGCCTCGTCGCCAAGTCCGCTGCGCGCGACGATCGCCTGCGTCCCGCGCCGACGCATCCGTCCGGCCCCGACACGGGCGGCGCGCGGCCTGCGGTGCGGCTTGTCCGCGCGGTCGTGTTCGACAGCATCTACCGCGTGCTGGATTCGACGTTTCGTGTGCGCCTGGATCAGCCCGCGCTGGTCGATTGGATCGCGCAGACCCTGGCGCCGATCGCCGCGCACGAGGGCGGCACGGACGCGACCACGATCGACGTGACGGAAAGCGACGAGGGATTCGCGCTTGTGGCGGACGGCGCGGTTGTCGACCGGTGCCGGCGAGCCGACCAGGTGCTACCGACAGTCCGCGCGCGTCTGGTCGAACTGGCGCTGCGCCAAAGCCGCGACCTTTTCGCGCTCCATGCCGCGGCGGTCGGACGCGAAGGGCGTTGCCTGCTCCTGCCCGGCGAATCCGGCTGTGGCAAGAGCACTCTTGCGGCGGCGCTGGTGGCGGAGGGCTTTTGCCTGCTGGGCGACGACACGGTTGTGCTGGCCCGCGACTTGGCCGCGATCCGGCCGATGCCCCTGCCGATCTGCCTGAAGGCCGGGTCGTGGCCCTTGCTTGCCTCGCGGTATCCGTCCCTCGCGAGCCAGCCCATCCATGTTCGCGGGGACGGCAAGCAGGTGCGCTACGCGATGCCGCCGGCGGCGGAGACCGGCGCGAGGCACGCGGTCGCGTGGGTCGTATTCCCGCGCCGCATCGAGGGCAGCGAAGCCGGGCTCATGGTGCTGGCAAAGCCGGCGGGGCTGGTGCGCCTGATGGACGGGCTTTGTCCCCTTGGCGAAGGGTTGGACGCCGCCACGGTCGAGCGCTTCGTGCGCTGGATCGACGAGATCGCGTTTTTCGAGTTGCGCTATTCCGGACTAGACGGGGCCGTCGCGCTGCTGGCCGAACTCTGCGCCTGAGGCCTGTGGACGGTACGGGTCAGCGCACGCGGGCCGCGAAGGCTTGCCGCGGCTGCATCGAAGGGATGTAGCCGAGGCCTGGACGGATGGCATCGCCGCCGCCGGATGCGGCGGCCGCATAGTCCCGCTCGCCGCCGGCGAAGACCAGGCTGATCGCCGGCGGCGCCGCGACGGCAAATTTCCCGCAAGCCGCCAGGAAACGACGGCGCGCCTCGGAAATGGAGTGGGCGGTCGGGTGCGTTGTCCGAGTTCGCTTCATGCGCGCGCTCCGTATCGCGGGTCCGGGGTGCGGCTCCCGCGTCCACGGCGGGAGGCGATGCCAGCGGAAGTCGTAGACGACCCTGCGCGCCGCGTCGCGTGACCAATCGGTGGCGCACCTCGGGCCAAATCCGTAAAATGCAATTGGATACAATCGGTTGCCTCTGGGAACGACGCTTCGTCAATGCGTTGACAGCCGCATCGGCGACCCCCACCCTGGCGCGCTTTTGCAGGGGGACGCGCGGTGGCGGGCAGCATCTACAAGGTCAAGGTTCAGTGGGGCGATTGCGACGGCGCGCGCATCGTTTTCTACCCCAACTTCTTCCGCTGGTTCGACGAAGCCGCGCGCAACCTGTTCGAAAGCCGCGGCTTGACCTGGGTCGAGATGATCGCGCGCTACGATACGCGCGGCGTGCCGCTGGTCGACGCCCGCGCCACCTTCCGCCGGCCGGCGCGCTTCGGCGACACGCTGGAGATCGAGACGCGCGTGACCCGCTGGGGGTCGCGCAGCTTCGATTTGCTGCACGAGGTTCGCATCGGCGGCGAATTGGCCGTGGAGGGTAGGGAAACGCGGATTTGGGGCATATCCGATCCCGCCAGCCCCGAGGAGCTGAAGGCCGGGCATATCCCGCCAGAGGTGAAGGCCTTGATCCCGGCCGCGGATTCATAGTTTCGCGTGCCGCTCGGACCGGCCGGGCGGGCCTTTCGCGGGCCCAGGGCTTTGGTTACAGTAGCGCGATCGCGGGGCCCGCAGGGGTGGCGGGCCTCTCATGAATCGGGACGGGGAGCCAACCGGAATGAAGATATCGACGTCGCTGACGGCCGCGCTAGGCGTGGCCGCCCTTGCTGTCGCTGCGCCCGCATCGGCGCAGACCAAGTGGGATATGCCGATGGCCTATCCCGTGACCAACTTCCATTCCGTGAACGCGCAGAAATTCGCCGACGCGGTCAAGGCCGCGACCGGCGGACAGCTGCAGATCACGATCCATGCCGGGGCGTCGCTGTTCAAGCTGCCCGAGATCAAGCGTGCGGTGCAGACCGGCCAGGCGCAGATCGGCGAGATACTGGACGTGAGTCTTGAGAACGAGGACCCGGTCTACGGCGCCAGCGGGGTGCCGTTCCTCGCCAGCTCCTATGCGGAGGCGAGGAAGCTCTACGCGGCGCAGAAGCCGATCGTGGAGAAGAAGCTCGACGCGCAGGGCCTGATGCTGCTCTATTCGGTGCCGTGGCCCGGCCAGGGCTTCTACGCCGCCAAGCCGATCAACTCGGTCAAGGACATGGAAGGGCTGAAATGGCGCGCCTACAGCCCGGCGACCAACCGCCTGGGCGAGCTGTTCAAGGCGCAGCCGGTGACGGTGCAGGCGGCCGAGCTTAGCCAGGCGCTGTCGACCGGCAAGGTCAACGCCATGGCGACGTCCGGCGCTACGGGCGTCGACAGCAAGGTCTGGGAGCAGCTGAAGTATTTCTATGACGCCCAGGGCTGGCAGCCCAAGAACATGGTCATCGTCAACAAGGAAGCCTTCGGCAAGCTGGACAAGAAGGCCCAGGACGCGCTCTTGGCCGAGGCCAAGAAGGCCGAGGAGGCGGGCTGGGCAGCGAGCGAGCAGGTCGCCAAGGAATCGGTCGCGACCCTGGCGAAGAACGGCATGATCGTCGAGGCTCCGTCGCCGCAGTTCAAGCAGGAACTGCTGGCGATCGGCAAGACCATGACCGAGGAATGGGTCCAGAAGGCCGGCGCCGACGGCAAGGCCATCGTCGACGCCTACCGCAAATAACGTCGCGTCGCGCGAGGGGCGGGTCACGGACCCGCCCCTTCCGCTTGGGGGACTTGCGATGCGGCGCTTGCTGGCGCGGCTCTATCTGACCTGCGGGGTGCTGGCCGCAGCGTTCCTGGTCGGCGTCTGCCTGTGCTCGCTTTATTCCATCGGCGGCTCGCTGTTCGGCTATGTCGCGCGCTCCGCCGACGATTTCGGCGGGTTCTGCATGGCGGCCGCGTCGTTTCTCGCCCTCGCCTATACCTTCGGCAGCGGCGAGCATATCCGGGTCACGCTGGTGCTCGAGAAGCTCGGCGGCCCGCGGCGCCGCGCCCTGGAGATTTGGTGCCTCCTGGCCGGGTCGTTTCTCAGCGGGTATTTCGCCTGGTACAGCATCAAGATGACGTATCTCTCCTGGAAACTCGGCGACGTGTCGCAGGGGTTGATCCCGGTTTCCTTGTGGATCCCGCAGACGGCCATGGCGCTGGGCACAAGCGTGCTGTTCATCGCCATGATCGAGAAGCTGGTCGACGTCGCGCGCGGCGGCGCCTACCTCAGGGAGGTCGCGGCCGAGGACGCGCATATCGAGCGATGACGCGCCATGGGTGACCTAGAGCTGTTCGGCCTTCTCCTCGTGGTCCTGTTCGCGCTGCTCGGCTCGGGCGTCTGGATCGGCCTGTCGCTGCTGGGCGTGGCGATGGTGGCGATGGTGTTCTTCACCACCAGGCCTGCGGGCGACGCCATGGCCACGACGATCTGGGGCGCGAGCTCGAGCTGGACCCTCACCGCCCTACCGCTGTTCGTGTGGATGGGCGAGATCCTGTTCCGCACCAAACTGTCCGAGGACATGTTCCGGGGCCTGGCGCCCTGGACGACGCGCCTGCCGGGTCGGCTGCTGCACACCAACGTCGTGGGCTGCGCGATCTTCGCGGCGATCTCCGGCTCGTCGGCGGCGACCTGCGCCACCATCGGCAAGATCACCCTGCCCGAGCTCAGGTCGCGCGGCTATCCCGACGGCATTTCGATCGGGACGCTGGCCGGTTCCGGCACGCTCGGCCTGCTGATCCCGCCCTCGATCATCATGATCGTCTATGGCGTGGCGGCCGAGGTCTCGATCGCCAAGCTGTTCATCGCCGGGGTCATCCCCGGCATCATGCTGGCGCTGCTGTTCAGCGGCTACGTCGCTGCCTGGGCTTTGTTCAACAAGGACAAGATCCCGGAGGAAAGGCAGCATCTCGCGCTACTGCAGCGAATCTACGCCAGCCGAAACCTAATCCCGGCGGTGACGCTGATCGCGCTGGTCCTGGGCTCGATCTACACCGGGCTGGCCACGGCGACCGAATCGGCGGCGCTCGGCGTCGTGGGCGCGCTGGCGCTTTCCGCCGTGCAGGGCTCGCTGACACGCGAGAATTTCGTGGCCGCGCTGCTGGGCGCGACGCGGCTTTCCTGCATGATCGCCCTCATCCTGGCGGGCGCGCAGTTCCTGACCCTGGCGATGGGCTTCACCGGCCTGCCGCGGCATCTGGCGGAATGGATCGACGGCCTCGGCCTGTCGCCCTACATGCTGATCTTCGCGCTGACTTTATTCTATATCGTGCTGGGTTGCTTCCTCGACGGCATCTCGATGGTCGTGCTGACCATGGCGGTGCTGCTGCCGACCGTGCAGAAGGCGGGACTCGACCTGGTCTGGTTCGGCATTTTCGTGGTGCTGGTGGTCGAGATGGCGCAGATCACCCCGCCCGTGGGCTTCAACCTGTTCGTGCTCCAGGGCATGACCGGCCGCCAGATCACCTGGATCGCCTGGCACACCGCGCCGCTGTTCCTCCTGATGTGCGTGGCGGTGGCGCTGGTGACGGTCTTTCCGCAGATCGTCAGCTTCCTGCCCGACCAGATGATGGTCCGCCGCTGACGCTTCCGCTATAAGGGCCGCCCGATGACAGAATCCGTGGAATGCGCCGTCGTCGGCGCCGGGGTGGTGGGACTTGCCGTCGCGCGCGCGCTTGCGTTGCGGGGCCGCGAGGTGGTGGTGCTGGAGGCCGAGGACGCGATCGGCACCCACACCAGCAGCCGCAATTCCGAGGTGATCCACGCCGGCATCTACTACCCCACCGGCAGCCTGAAGGCGCGGCTGTGCGTGTCGGGCAAGCGCGCGCTATACGCCTATTGCGCCGACCGCGGCGTGCCCTACGACAACTGCGGCAAGCTGATCGTCGCCTGCGCGGAAGACGAGCTGGCGGGACTCGACAAGCTGCGCAAGCAGGCGATCGCCAACGGCGTGGGCGACCTGGAATTGCTCGCGCCGCGCGTGGTGCAGCAGATGGAGCCCGAGATACGCTGCGTCGGGGCGCTGCAGTCGCCGTCCACCGGGATCATCGACAGCCACGCGCTGATGCTCGCCTATCAAGGCGAGGCCGAGGCGGGTGGCGCGATGATCGCTTTCAACAGCCCCGTGGAGGGCGGGCGCGTAGCCGAAGGCGGCGTGGAGCTCAAGGTCGGCGGCGACGCGGCCATGAGCTTGCGGTGCAAGTACCTGGTCAACAGCGCCGGGCTGGGCGCGCCGGCTCTCGCCGCGGCGCTCGCGGATTTTCCCAAGGCGCATGTGCCGCCGGGCTATCTGTGCAAGGGCAACTATTTCACGCTGACCGGCGTGAAGTCGCCGTTCCGCCGGCTGATCTACCCGGCGCCCGAACAGGCGGGCCTCGGCGTGCACGTCACGCTCGACCTCGCCGGGCAGGCGCGTTTCGGCCCGGACGTCGAGTGGGTCGACACGATCGACTACAACGTCGATCCAAAGCGGGCCGACAGCTTCTATGCGGCGATAAGGCGCTACTGGCCTGGCCTGCCGGACGGCGCGCTGGCGCCCGGCTACGCCGGCATGCGGCCCAAGCTGCAGAGAAAGGGCGAACCGGCCAGGGACTTCGTGATCGAGGGCCCGGCCGACCACGGCGTGCCCGGGGTGGTCAACCTGTACGGCATCGAATCCCCGGGCCTCACCGCCTCGCTCGCCATCGCCGACATGGTGGTGGAGAAGCTGGAGGTATGACGCTCCCTACCGCCCGCCGCTCACGCTCAAGGTCTGGCCGGTGATCCAGTTCGCCTGGTCCGAGGCGAAGAACAGCACGGCGTGCACGATGTCCTCGGGCTTGCCCAGGCGCTTGAGGGCGATCGATTCGACCAGGCGCTTCTGCCCGTCGGCGCCGTAGCTCTCCCACTGCTTCTCGGTCGTGGGGTTGGAGCGGATGAAGCCGGGCGCCACGCAGTTCACGGTGATGTTCCAGGGGCCGAGCTCGTGGCCGAGCTGGCGCGTCAGCCCGATCAGCGCCGCCTTGGCCGAGGCATAGGCCTGGATGCCGGTCAGGCTGACGCCCAGGCCCGCGCCGCTGGAGATGTTGACGATGCGTCCGGTCTTGGCCGCCTTCATCGCCGGCGCCGTGGCCTGGGCGAACCAGAAGGCGCCGTCGACATTGGCCTCGTAGATCACCTTCCAGTCCTTGACCGAGATTTCCTCCAGCGGCCTTCCGACCTGGCCGCGCACGCCGCCCGCGTTGTTCACCAGCACGTCGATCCGCCCGCCGCAGGCTGCCTCGGCCTCGGCCACGAAACGGCGCACCTGCTCGCGGTCGCCCACATCGACCATGCGGCCCTGGATGCGATGCTTGTGGGCGGGATTGGCGGCGCAGGTCTCGCCAAGCGCCGCCTCGTTCAGGTCGCAGGTCCACACCCTGGCGCCGCGCTGGGCGAAGCCGTGGGCGATGGCGCGCCCGAAGCCGTGGCCTCCGCCGGTGACGATCACCACACGGTCGGGAAACTCGATCAGCATGTCCTGTTCCCCCTCAGGCTCCCAGCGCGTCGAGCGTCTTCCAGTCCATCGGCCGCCTGCCGTCCTCGACGTCGTGGATCAGCTCGACCAGCCGCTCGACCGTGGGCGTCTTGACCCCGACCTCCTTGCCGATCGCGGCGATAATCGCGATCTGCGCGTCGATCTCGGTCTTGCGCTTGCGCACCGCCAGGTCGCGCCAGATGCCGCTGTGGCTCTTGGCCGAGGCGCGGTTGTGCCGGACCATCGCGTCGAAGGATTCGGCGATGCGCTGCGCCGACGCGCCGGGAAAGAACGCCTCGGGGTCATAGCCGTTGAAGCCCAGCGGCTTGACCCCCTTGGCGCGCGCCACCGCCATCGCCTCGCCGGCCAGGCGCAGGTAGGTCGCGCGATGCGGCTTCGAGTCGAGCGCGTCGGCGATCGAGGCGTTGGTGAGCGCGGTGGCGAACAGCAAGGCGCCGTAGCCGAGCTTGCCCCAGAGATAGCCCCAGATGTTGTCGGTTAGGACGGCGTCCGGCTCGAACTGCCGCAGCAGCGCAAACATCTCCTGCACGCGCGGGGTGGTCCTGCCGTCGATCTCCCCCACCACGACCGCGCCGTGCCCGGCATAGATGACCCGCCCCGGTCCCAGGTAGTCGGCGCCGAAATTGACGAAGCAGCCCATCGTCCGCCTCTCGCCGACGATCCGCGCGATTACCAGCTCGTTGAGCCCGTTCTGCGCCGACAGCACGTAGCCGTCGGGCGCCAGATGCGGGGCAAGTTGCTTCGTCGCCCCCTCGGTGTGCTGCGCCTTGGTGGCCAGGACGACGCGGCGGTAGGTCCCCTTGACCTGGTCGGGCGTGAAGGCGTTCACGCGGACGGTGAACTGCTCGACCGGCCCCTCGATGGCGAGGCCGGTGGCATTCATCGCCTGCACGTGGTCGGCCGCCTGGTCCACGAACACCACGTTGTGGCCGGCGCGCACCCAGTAGGCGCCGATCGTGCCGCCGATCGCGCCGGCGCCCCAGATCAGGATCGGATCGGTCATGCCCGCTCCAGGATCGCCGTGCGCAGCACGTTCTTGTGCGTGGCCACGTTGAGCGCCCCATCCGGTCCCACCCAGCCGCGCGCCATGCCCAGCGTATTGAACGGCGTCACGACGTGGCCCTTGGCATCCACCGCCACCAGCCCCGCACCGATCTTGTATTTCGGCGCGACCTCGAACACCTGGGCGTTTGTTGCCTGCTCGAGCGTTTCGCCCTTGTAGTGCATGCGCGCCCAGACATCGTGCGCCACGACATGGCGGATGAACACCTCGCCCTGGCCCGTGCAGGACACCGCGCACACGCCGTTATGCGCATAGGTGCCCGCGCCGACGATCGGGCTGTCGCCGACGCGGCCCGGCGGCTTGTTGTTGAATCCGCCGGTCGAGGTGCCGGCGGCCAGATTGCCCTTGGCGTCCAGTGCAACGGCGCCCACAGTGCCGTGCCGCTCGGCTTCGCTCGCCTGGGCGATGGTCCCGCGCCGGGCGCGGGCCTTGAGGGAAGCGAGCGCCTGCTTGCGCCGCTCGGTGGTGAAATAGCTGTTCTCCACCATCGCCAAACCCGCCTGACGCGCGAAGCGGTCGGCCGCGTCGCCCGCAATCAGCACGCAGTCTGACCTTTCCATCACCGCGCGCGCCGCGCGGATGGGGTTGCGGATCGCGCGCACCGCGCAGACCGCCCCGGCGGCGAGACTCGCACCGTCCATGATCGAGGCATCGAGCTCGTGCTCGCCTGCCTCGGTCAAGGCCGCGCCATGGCCGGCATTGAAATGCGGGCTGTCCTCCATGACCGCCACGGCCGCCTCGACCGCTTCCAGCGCCGGGCCGCCCCTGGCCAGGATGGTCCAGGCCGCGCGCAGGGATTTCTCCAGGTCCGCCCGCGTCTCGGCCCATTCCGCCTCCGGTAGGAGCGAGGGAGCGAGCGTCCCGCAGCCGCCATGGATTCCGACGGCGATGGGGGACGATCGTGCGGCGCGGCCGCGGCTCATCCGGCGGCACTCCGCTGCTGCGGCCACGGTCCTTCCAGCACGCCGCGCGTCTCGTCGACCGCGACCTGCCACAGCGCCAGCATCTCGCTGTCCGGGCGCTGGTAGTAGCCGCCGAAATTCCCGTCGCCCAGCAGCTTGCGCGCCTCGGTCGGGTTGAGCGCGCGCAGGAGCTCGTGATTGACCATCGGGCGGCGCTCCTCGGGAAAGCGCTGGCCGGGCGGACGCGTCCAGGGAAAATTCTCCATCCACGAGGCGTGGCTGGCCACCGGGTCGATCTCCTGCACCTTCTTCCAGGTCTTGGGGGCGTTGTACCAGTTGTGGAACTTCACGCTGACCTCCGGGTTCGCCGCCACCCATTCCAGCGCCAGCGATCCGACCGGCGCGTTGCCGCCATGGCCGTTGACGATCAGCACGCGGCGG
This sequence comes from uncultured Rhodospirillaceae bacterium, assembly GCA_964393375.1. Taxonomy (GTDB): domain Bacteria; phylum Pseudomonadota; class Alphaproteobacteria; order JAEULC01; family JAEULC01; genus JAEULC01. The sequence continues at coordinate 20,293 of CAYMTM010000010.1, read as the reverse complement.
AAGCCCGAGCGCTTGAGCGAGTCCAGCACGTCGCGCGCGAGCTCGACCGCCGTCGCCACGCGCAGCGACACGGTACCCGGGAATGCGGTGAAATAGGGCGTTATGCCGAAGGGCTGGGCAGGATAGACCGGCACGCCGAGCGGTTCGGCGGCATCGACCGACACTTTCTCCGACAGGATCATGTCGACGCCCAGGCTCAGATAGCCGTGCTGCTCGACGCTGCCGATGGGCAGGATCACGCGATCGTCGCGCGTCAGGTAGTCCTCGACCATCATCCAGTTCATGTCGACGATGCGCATGGTCGGCCCGCCTTCTTTCCAAGCGTATCGAGAGCACTTGACCAGGGGGGACAAGTGTAGTCAAGTTCCATATGGAACTATCATCCCAGATCGGTTCCGGGGTGGGGGAGATGGCTGGATCGCCGCTGAGGGTCGTCCGCGCCGAGGATGCGCCGGCCGCCGGGACGGCGCCGCTGCATCCCCTGATTGCCGTCAAGCTGTGGGAGAACCCCTGCTGGTTCTCCTTCCGCCTGAACTACCTGGCCCTGCGCTTCAACCTGCCGCTCTATGGTTGGATCGAGCAGCGCTACGGACTGGCGCGGCCGGAATATGTCGTGCTGTATTCGCTCTACCTGCGCGACGGGATTGCCGCCAAGGACGTCTGCGCCTCGGCCGGTTTTCCCAAGAACACGCTGAGCCGCGCCATCCAGAAGCTGCTGCGCCGCCGGCTGGTGCGCCGCGCAGCCGATACGCGCGACCGGCGCAGCTATGTGCTGCGCCTGACGGCGGAGGGGCGGCGCATCCTCGACGATACCGTGCCGCCGATGGTGGCATGGGAAAAGCAGATGCTGTCCGGCCTGACCAAGGACGAGCAGCGCACGCTGTCCGAGCTTCTGGGGCGCATGGTCGCTCAATCGCCAAAATGGCCGCTAAATCTTGAACAGGAGGAGCAGGGATGACACCGATCAAGAAAACCTACGCCGCCGCGTTCGTGCTGGGCGCGCTGGCCTTCGCCATGCCGGCGCCATCGGGCGCGCAGACGTTGACCATCGGCGTGCGCGGCGGGCCGGAATCGCTCGACCCGCACTACTCGGCGCTCGGCACCCATGCCGACGCGCTGCGGCAGATCTTCGACACGCTGGTCTTCGTCGACGAGAACAACCAGGTGATCCCCTGGCTGGCGGAATCGTGGAAGCCGATCGACGACCTGACCTGGGAGTTCAAGCTGCGCAAGGGGGTCAAGTTCCACGACGGCAGCGAGATGACGGCCCAGGACGTCAAGTTCTCGATCGAACGCATCCCGGCGGTGACCGGCCCGACCACGCTGGTCATCTACGTCAAGAACGTCGCCGGGATCGAAATCCTCGACCCCTACACGATGCGCTTCAAGACCAAGGAGCCGGTGGCGACCCTGCCGTACGATTTCGTCCGCCTCTTTATCGTCTCGGCCAAGGCGGCGGCGAAAGCCACCACCAAGGAAACCGCGCCGGACGAGTTCAATTCCGGTCGCGCGACCATCGGCACCGGCCCGTTCAAGTATGTTTCGTGGTCGCCCAAGAACGATTTTGTCGTCGAACGCTTCGACGGCTACTGGAAGGGCCCTGCGCCCTGGCAGCGCGTGGTGCGCAAGGAGATGGGCGCCGATCCGGCGCGGGTGGCCGCCCTGCGCGCCGGGCAGGTCGACGTGATCAACTACGTGCCTTCGGCGGACTACGAGACCATCCGCAAGGATTCCAAGCTCAATGCCGTCAAGGCCGACTCCGTCTACGTCTTCAACATGCAGCTCGACCAACGCGAGAAGACGCCCAAGGTCTATGACAACGACGGCAAGCCCCTGGACAAGAACCCGCTGCGCGACCCGAAGGTGCGCGAGGCGATGGACTTGGCGATCGACCGCAAGACCATGGTCGACGTCGTGCTGGAGGGCTTCGGCAAGCCGGCCAACCAGCTGATGCCGGTCGAGTTCTTCGGCTCGTCCAAGAAGATTCCGCCCAAGCCCTATGACGTCGAGAAGGCGAAAAAGCTGCTGGCAGAGGCGGGCTACCCGAAGGGCTTCAAGTTCGACCTCTATTGCACCAACGACCGTCTGCCGGGCGACGGCGCCACCTGCGCGGGGCTCGGCCAGATGCTGTCGAAGATTGGTCTGGGCGTGAACGTACAGGCGATCAGCCGGACGGTCTATTTCCCGGCCCAGGCGAAGCTCGAGTACAGCGTCTTCATGAACGGATGGGGCACCCTGACCGGCGAGGCGTCCTATACGCTGGGCTCGATGGCTCATACGCCGGCGCCGGATATCGGCCTTGGCCAGTTCAACCGGATCCAGTACTCGAATCCGGAGGTCGACAAGCTGCTGCAGGAAGGCCGTCGCACGCTCGACGATACCAAGCGGCGCGCTTTGTACGAGCAGGCGATGGAAAAGGTCGTGGCCGACCGCGCCTACATTCCAGTCGTGGTGCTGCAGACCGCCTGGGCCGGGCGCGCCGACAAGGTGGTCCTGGCGCCGCGGGCGGACGAGGAGACCAACGCTTACTTCATCAAGCCGGCGAAGAAATAGCGGCGCGAGCGGCACACTGGCGGCCCGGCGCGGCCCGCGGCGGTATGATCCGCCGGGGCCGGGAGCGGGCCGCCGCGCCGCTTGCGCCCGCGGCCGCGTTGCGGTCGGCCGGCGGCCGGCGCAAACCGCAGGATAGCGCGTAGATGCTCGGCTTCATCCTCAACCGGCTGCTGCAGGCCAGCGTGGTGATGCTGGTGATGTCGGCCATCGTCTTCCTCGGGGTCTATGCGATCGGCAACCCGATGGACGTGCTGATGCCGCCCGAAGCGCCCCAGCGCGTGCGCGAAGAGATCATCGCCCACTATGGGCTCGACAAGTCGCTCTTTCAGCAATACCTCCTGTTCCTCAGCAATCTGCTGCGTGGCGATCTGGGCCGCTCTTTCCTGTACGGCACCCCGGTCCTGCCGCTGATCCTCTCGCGCGCGCCGGCGACGATCGAGCTGGCAGGTGCGGCGATCCTCGGCGCGACCCTGATCGGCATTCCGCTGGGCGTCTATGCCGGCTACCGGCCGAACGCCGTGGCGTCGCGCGCGATCATGGGGCTGTCGATTCTCGGCTTCAGCGTGCCGACTTTCTGGATCGGGCTGATCCTGATTCTGCTCTTTGCCGTCCATCTGGGCTGGCTGCCGGCCGGCGGTCGCGGCGAAACCGCCGTTCTGTTCGGCCTGGAGTGGAGCTTCCTGACGCTCGACGGGATCAAGCATCTGCTGCTGCCCGCGCTGAACCTCTCGCTGTTCCGGCTTGCCTTGATGATCCGCCTCGCGCGAGCGGGCATGCGCGAGGCGATCCTGTCCGACTACGTCAAGTTCGCGCGCGCCCAAGGCCTGTCCGAGCGCAAGGTCGTCGCGGGGCACGTGCTGAAGAACATCTCGATCCCGATCGTGACCGTCTTCGGCCTGGAGCTCGGGCAAATCGTCGCCTTCGCGGTGGTGACCGAGACGATCTTCTCCTGGCCGGGCATGGGCAAGCTGATCATCGATTCGATCACGGCGCTCGACCGCCCGGTGATGGTGGGTTACCTGGTGCTGATCACTTTCCTGTTCATCGTCATCAACCTGACGGTCGATCTCGTCTACGCCATGCTGGATCCGCGGCTGCGCCGCGGCGCACCGGCATGACGGCGGGCGCGCCGACGACGCGCGCGGGCTCGCCGGCCGTCGCGTTCTGGCGCGAGTTCGCCGAGAACAGGATCGCCGCAGCCGCGCTGGCCGTTGTCATCGTGTTCGTGCTGGCCGCGGTGCTGGCACCGTGGTTCGCGCCGCAGGATCCCTACGACCAGGCCCGGCTGAGCCTGCTCGACGCCCGTCGGCCGCCCGGCACGCTCGGGTCCGCGGGCTACATACATCTGCTAGGCACCGACGCGTTCGGGCGCGACATGTTCAGCGCCATCCTCTACGGGCTGCGCATCAGCGTGCAGATCGGCGTCTTCGCCGGCGCCTGCGCGCTGGCGGGCGGCGCCACGCTCGGCCTGATCGCCGGCTATGCCGGCGGCCGGGCCGAGATGCTGATCATGCGGGTGGTCGACCTGCAGCTTTCCTTTCCGCCGATCCTGCTCGCCCTGGTGCTGGTGGCGCTGCTCGGCCAGGGCAAGATGCAGCTGGTGATCGCGCTCGCGGCGGCGCAATATGCCTATTTCGCGCGCACCGCGCACGGCACCGCCTCCGCCGAGCGCCGCAAGGAGTACATCGAGGCGGTGCTGGCGACGCCGCTAAGCCCGGCGCGGGTCATGTTCCGCCACCTGCTGCCCAACGTGATGCCGCCGCTGATCGTGGTGGCGACCGTGCAGATCGCCAATTCGATCGCGCTCGAGGCGACCCTGTCCTTCCTCGGCCTCGGCCTGCCGGTGACCGAGCCCTCGCTCGGCATGCTGATCGCCAACGGGTTCCAGCACCTGATGAACGGCCGCTACTGGATCAGCGTCTATCCCGGCGTGGCGCTGATGGTGCTGATCCTGGCGATCAACCTGGTCGGCGACGAGATCCGCGACCAGCTGAATCCGCGGTTGAAGCGATGACTACCGCCGCCATCGCGGTGGCAGGGCTCGCCACGCATTTTTTCACCCGCGAGGGCGTGGTGAAGGCGGTCGACGGCGTCGATCTTTCGGTCTCGCGCGGCAAAGTACTGGGGCTGGTCGGAGAATCCGGCTCGGGCAAGACCGTCACCGGCTTCTCGCTGATGGGCCTGGTCGACCCGCCGGGGCGGATCGTCGCCGGCTCGGTCAAGCTGGACGGACGCGAACTGGTCGGATTGCCGCCGGAAGAAATGCGGCGGGTGCGCGGGCGAAAGATCGCGATGATCTTCCAGGACCCGACGATGACCTTGAACCCGGTGCTGAGAATCGGCACGCAGATCCGGATGGCGCTGGCCGCGCACGAACAGGTCACGCACGCCGAAGCGCGCCGGCGCGCGGTCGCGCCGCTCGGCCGCGTCGGGATTCCCTCGCCGGACGAGCGGCTCGACGCCTATCCGCACCAGTTTTCGGGCGGCATGCGCCAGCGCGTCGCCATCGCGATCGCCATGCTGCACCGACCCGACGTGATCATAGCCGACGAGCCGACCACGGCGCTGGACGTCTCGATCCAGGGGCAGATTCTTTACGAGATGCAGTCTCTGGTGGCCGAAACCGGCGTGGCGCTGATCTGGATAACGCACGACCTCGCGGTGGTGTCGAGCCTCGCCGACGACATCGCGGTGATGTATGCGGGACGCATCGTCGAGTATGGGCCTGCCGACGAGGTCCTGACGGCGCCGCGCCACCCCTACACGCGCGGCCTGCTCGATTCGGTGCCCGGCGAGATTCCGGCTGGCAGCGTCCTGCCCCAGATTCCGGGCAGCACGCCGTCGCTGCTGCGCCTCGGGCCGGGCTGCGCCTTCCGCGCGCGCTGCGCCCACGCCGGCGCGAAGTGCGATTGGATGCCCGAACTGGCCGAGGCAGGGCCGCGGCGCCTGGCGCGATGCCACTATCCGCTGGCGGTTGCGTGATGGCGGCCCTGATGGAGTTGCGCGACGTGTCGATGCGCTTCACGCGGCGCCTAACCATAGGGGAACGACTCGCCGGGATGGTGGGCGCCGGCGGCGAGACGCGCGACGTGCGCGCGGTCGAACGCGTGTCGCTGTCGGTGATGGCTGGCGAGACCTTGGGCTTGGTCGGCGAGTCCGGCTGCGGCAAGACTACGCTGGGCCGGATCGCAGCCGGCATCCTAAAGCCGACCGGCGGCGCGGCGCTGATCGACGGCAAGCCGGTCATGTCCGGCGGGCGCCATCCGCGCAAGCTGACGACGCGGGTGCAGACCGTCTTCCAGGACCCATTCGCGTCGCTGAACCCGCGGCGTCAGGTCGGCGTCATTATCGCCGAGGGCCCGATCACGCACGGCCTTATCCGCGCGGAGGCCGCCCGGGAATACGTCGCGGACTGGTTGGGACGCGTCGGACTCGACCCGGACTTCGCCACCCGTTATCCGCACCAGTTCTCCGGCGGGCAGCGCCAGCGCATCGCCATTGCCCGCGCGCTGGCGATGCGGCCGGATCTCCTTATCTGCGACGAGCCGGTGGCCTCGCTCGACGTGTCGATCCAGGCCCAGGTGCTCAATCTGTTTCTCGAGCTTCGCCGCGCGCTCAACCTCACCTGCATTTTCATCAGCCACGACCTGGGCGTGGTGCGCCACGTCAGCGACCGCATTGCCATCATGTATCTCGGCCGAATCGTCGAGTTGGGGCCGACGCGCGCGATCTACGTCCAGCCGAAGCATCCCTACACCCAGGCGTTGCTGGAAAGCGTGCCCAAGCTGCGGCGCAGGCGCGGCGGCGCGCGGCACGATTTCCGACCGATCGCCGGGGAGCTGCCGTCACCGTTGGCGCCGCCGTCGGGCTGCCATTTCCACCCCCGCTGCCCGCACGCCATGGAGCGATGCCGCGTCGAGACGCCCGCCTTGCGGCCGATCGCCGCCGACCAGACGGTGGCCTGCCACCTCTACGCCTGAGGACGGCGGCGTGCTTGAAATCTATGTCGACGCCGATGCCTGTCCGGTGAAGGACGAGGTCTATCGCGTCGCGTGCCGCTACGCGCTCAAGGTATATGTGGTCTCGAACGGCGGCGTGCGCGTGCCGGACGAACCGAACATCGAGCGCGTGATCGTGCCGGACGGGCTCGACGTCGCCGACAACTGGATTGCCGAGCGCATCGGTCCGGGCGATATCGCGATCGCCGCCGACGTGCCGCTGGCCAGCCGCTGCGTCAAGAAGGGGGCACGCGCCATTGCGCCCGACGGGCGCCTCTTCACACCCGACTCGATCGGCAACGACCTGGCGACGCGCAACCTGATGACCGGCCTGCGCGAGGCCGGCCAGATCCAGCGCGGCGGTGGCCGGGCCTTCACCAAGCAGGATCGCTCGCGCTTCCTGCAGGCGCTCGACACGGCGATCCAGGCTATCAAACGGACCGGGCGGTAACGGTCAGTCCTTGCCGCTCCAGTGGACCAGCCGCGCCTCGATGATCCAGCACAGGCGATCAAGCGAGAATCCCAACGCCGCCATGATCAGCACGCCGACCAGCACCATGTCGGTCTGCAGGAAATCGGCGGCGTTCAAGGCCATCCAGGCGATGCCGTCGCTGGTCGCCACCATTTCGGCGCCGACCAGCATCGTCACGCCGACGCCGACCGACACGCGGATGCCGGTGAAGATGCCGGGCAGGCTGGCCGGCAGGACCACGCGCCGGAAGATCGTCCAGCGCGACGCACCGAGCGATTCGGCGGCCTGGACCTTGCGCCGGCTGACCGAGCGCACCGACTGCATGGCGCTGATCGAGATCAAGGGAAACAGGGCAGCGATGATGACGATGGTCTTGGAAAGCTCGCCGATCCCGAACCAGATGATGAACAGCGGCAGCAGCGCCAGCTTGGGGATCGGGCGGGTGGTCTCGATCGGCGGATCCAGCAGTGCACGCACGCTGGCGCTCATGCCCATCGTCAATCCGACCGGCACGCCGACCAGGATGCAGAACGCGAAGGCGACACTGAAGCGCATCAGGCTGACAAGGAAATGGTGCAGCAGGCTGTAGCCCTGGTAGCCGTTGCCCACCAGCTTCATGAAGGCCTGCACGACCGCGAGTGGCGAGGGCAGGAACACCGGGTCGACCAGCGGCGGCCAGAGGCCCGAGCCGGTGACGGCCGTCCAGGCCAGCAGCATCCCGACGAAGGAGGCCAGCGTCAGCCGGCGCTGGCGACGCGACGCGCGGCGCGCCGCCGAAAGGTCGTCACTCAACGCGCCTGCCTCGACCGCGATGGCCTGATCGGCATTGCGCGCGCTCATCGCGCCACCCCTTCCTGCCGCTGCGCCTCCAGCGACTCCGCGCGCAGCAGGCCGACGATCTCGCGCTTGGCCTCGGTGAAGGCGGCGCTGGTCGTGACCATGCGGTCGCCCTGCGTGTCGAAGTCAACCTCGTAGGACGCCTTGATGCGGCCCGGCCGGGCGGTCATCACCACCAGATGCGTGGCCAGGAACAGCGCCTCCTCGATGCTGTGGGTGATCCACAGCACGGTCTTCCGCGTACGGCGCCAGATGCCTTTGATCTCCTCTTGCAGCAATTCGCGCGTCTGCTGGTCGAGCGCCGCGAAGGGCTCGTCCATCAGCAGGACCGCCGGGTCGTTCGCCAGCGCGCGGGCGATGCCGACACGCTGCTGCATGCCGCCCGACAGCTCGTAGGGATAGCGCTTGGCGAAACCCGCGAGCCCGACCATCTCAAGAAAACCCATTGCGGTGTCGCGTGCCTCGGCCGCCGGTCTTCCCCGCGCCCGCGGTCCGAATGCCACGTTCTCGACCACCGTCATCCAGGTGAACAGCGCGCCCTGCTGGAACACCACGCAACGCTCGGCGCCGGGCCGCCTGACCACCCTTCCGTCGAGCCGCACCTCGCCGGCGCTCGGCGCCTCGAAGCCGGCGACAACGTTGAGCAGCGTCGACTTGCCACAGCCGGACGGACCCACCAGGCAGAGGAAATCGCCGTCGCCCACATAGGCGTGGGCACGCGCCAAGGCAAGGACGGAATCGGGACCGCAGCCGAAACGCTTGGAAACGCCGTCGAAGACCAGTTTCGCCGCGGCCCGCCGATCGCCGTGGTCGATCGCGATCGGAGCGATCGCCACCGCGTGTCAGACCATCTTGGCCAGGAACGCCTGGTCGACGAAAGGCGCAAAGCTGGACGGGATTTCCTTGAGCTGGTCCTGCGACTTCAGGAACTCCGCCTGCTTCATGAGCGTCTTCAGGACCCCCGTATCCTTGGCTCCGGGCTTGCCCATCCACCTGTCGGTCAGCATGTCCTTCGGGCTGACGGGGCGGAAGGTCTTGATGTACTCGAACGCCAGCTCGCGCGTCATGTTGAGGTAAGGCGCGATGATGTCGACTACCGCTGCCGGCGTCCTTTCGTACATCGTGCAGATTTCGTCATAGGTCTTGAGATAGGACAGCACCAGGTCAGGGTGCTTTTCCTTGAACTCGTTGCGCACGGTGATCCCATCGATCACCAGTATGCCCTTGTCGGTCAGTTCGCCGGTTGTGAACAGGATCTTGCCGTTGTCGTCCACGCAGTCCGCCAGCACGGGGTGCCAGATGAAGGCGCCGTCGATGTCCTTGCGCTTCCAGGTCGCCAGGATCGAGTCGGGCCGGAGGTTGACCAACGTCACGTCCGAGGCCTTCAAGCCCACCGTGTCCATCGCGGCCAGCATGGCGAAGTGGACCGAGGTGTTGAACGGCATGCCGATCTTCTTGCCCTTCAGGTCCTTCAGGCTAGAAATGCCGGCGTCGTTGCGCACGGCCAGGCATTCGCTGTCGGTGATGTATTTCTGGACATAGACCATCGAGATTTTGATGCCCTGGGCGAAGGCCACGACCATCGGGCTCGAGCCGATGTTGCAGATGTCCATGCTGTTGCCGGCCATGGCGGCGACGATCTGCGGGCCGGCGCTGACCGTGGCCATCTCGGCCGTGGCCTTGGAGCCGAACGCTTTCTGCCAGGCGCCGGTCGCCTTGCCGAAGGTCTGTGGGTTGGCCGAGCCGAAATGGCCCAGCACCGCTTTGGCCTGCTGCGCCCGGGCGCGGGCGGGAAACAGCATCCCGCTCGCCAAGGTGGCAATGCCCAGGTTCCCGCGATAAGCCCCAACTCGCGGCGCGAGAATCTGCTCCTGCTCGACCTGTGCGACTCCCTTCGTGCGAATACCGAGAAAAATTGGATCACGATATCAGGTGCGAACTCAACCCGTCGCGCATCAATATTCGCCTCTCACGAACGCGGCCACCCTGGGGTCGGCGCAGAGCGACTCGAGCTCCGCCGCGCTCGGCAACTGCGGCTTGTCGCGCACGGCGTTCACCATGCACAGGAAGCCCATCGGCGTGTCCGGCGCCGCGCGGAATTGGTGCCAGGTCAAGGGCGGGATCGACACCAGGTCGCGTTCCTTGACCGCGCGTACCTCGTCGCCGATCAGGCAGGTGCCGTGGCCGTGCAGGATCATCACGGCATGCACATGCTCGTGGCGCTCGAGTGTGGAGTATCCGCCCGGCTTCATCTCGAAATAGCGCAGCTGGCAGCCCAGCGCCGGATCCTCGAACAGCACTTGGCGCGAGATGTCGCGGAAGGGCGCGCTGCCCTCCTGCTTGTAGGCGAGTTCCGCCACGCCTTCCCATCGGAAGCCATCCTTCGCCGCGCGGAACCGTGGAGATCGATCCATCGTTAGCCCCGCCCTGCCGCCACCTGGCGGGTGAAGGCGGCCGTCGCCTCCTCCAGGCGTGCGCGTGCCGCCAGCAATCCGCCGCCGATCAGCAACATGGTATCAGGGCCGTAGAATTCCAGCATCTCCGGCACGCGCTCAGGCGTCATGCCGCCGGCTGGCACCGGCACGCAGCCGGAAAGCCCCGTCATGGGCCGGCGCGCGGCATCGGCAATCGCGCGACAAGTCCCGGGCGAATAGCCAAAGCGCCCGCCATGGTTGGGGAAAATCGTGGCATCGGCGCCCATGATTCGGAACAGCTTGCCCAGCAGCAGCGGCGGCGCAATACGCGCCGCACCGGCCATGGCCGGATGCGCCATGAACCCGATATCGGGGAATTCCCGGACCAGGGCATGAAAATTCGCCAGGCCCGCGATCATTGGCACGATCAAGACGAAATAGACGCCTTCGTCGCGCGCCAGACGAACTTGCCGGCGCATCGCGTCCAGGTTGCCGTTTAAGCTCGGAACGTAGCTCGTGCGCGCGCCGGTTCTCCGCAACGCCGCCGAAACCGCGGCGACCCGGCGGGCGAAGGGGCTGTATTCCTGGTCGGCCAGGCCGTGGTCGTCCTTGATGAAGTCGATCCCGCCCGCCGCCAGCCGCGCGGCGATCTGCGCGAGCCCTTCCGGCGGCAGGCCCTGGGGCTTCAGGGCCGAGCACGTCATGGCGCGTCCTGCTGCGCCGCAGCGCGCGCGCAGGCCCTCGATGCCGCAGTTTGGCCCGCCGAAGCCGCCGGCTAGCGCGTCCGGCAATTCGGCGTCCCACAGCGTGACGTCCTCGTGGATCGAGGTGTTGCCGAACAGCATGTTGAGAAGCTGCCCCGGCTCGGCGCCGGTGGTCGCGACGGCAAGCGCAATCCGCACCTCGAATGTGCCGCCGCCCAGGTCCCGGATGCCGTCGACCCGGCCCACGATGCCCTGCAGCACCGCCTGGTCGTCGATCGCCTCTACCGGCATCTCCACGCTCTGCTCCACGGCGATCGACCGCGCGCGCTGCTCGATCGCGGCGGCGTCGCTCTTGATGCGATAGACGGCGGTCAGGCGCGGCACGGCAGTTGCGGCTTCCAGCATGGCGCGCCAGTCTATACAGGCTGCTCGTTTCGCAGAATGCCTTGACGGCGGGCTGAGAAATACGGCATTGTCCGCCACCTATAACCTGCAAGATGGTTATAAATGGCCGGCGAGAGGACGCCCTTCACTTGGCGCGGGCTACGCGCAGGATTTGCCGGGGCCGGCGCGCCGGCGGCCGGCGGGTTCGTGTTCGGCATCGCGTTCGGCATGCTGGCAAACCAGGTCGGCCTGGACCTCGCAACCGCGACGCTGATGAGCATGCTGGTCTTTTCGGGTACTGCCCAGTTCGTCAGCCTGCAGGCCTGGGGCGAGCCCGTACCGCTGAAGGCGATCTGTGGCGCCATCATGGCGGCCAATGCGCGCTACGTCCTGCTGGGCGCATCGGTGCGCCCGTGGTTCCAAAGCGTCTCGGCGTTCAAGACGTACGGGTCGCTGTTCTTCCTGTCCGAAGGTAACTGGGCGCCCGCCCTGCGCGCGCGTCAGGAACGACGCCACGACGCGGCCTTCATGCTGGGCTGCGGTCTCGTGATGTATGTCGCCTGGGTATCTGCCACCGTGGTCGGCCATGCCTTGGGCCAGGTGATCGCCAATCCGCGCGCCTACGGGCTCGATTTTGTTCTGCTGGCATTCTTCACGGTGGTTGCCGTCGCGGTGTGGCGCGGCAGGCGCGACATGGCACCGCTATGCGTCGCCGTCGCGGTGGCTCTGCTGATAAGCCGCTGGGCACCTGGGCACTGGTACATCCTGGGGGGCGGGCTCGCCGGCAGCTTGGTCGCCGCGGCAAGGGCCGAGCATGACGCCTGAGACGTTGGCGGCGCTGTTGGCGATGGGGGCGGTGTCGTATGCCTGCCGGGCGGGCGGGTTCGCGATGATGCACTATCTCCCGCTCGCCTCGCGCCGCGTCAGGGCATGGCTCAATGGAATCCCGATCGCGATCATGGGCTCGCTGCTGGCGCCCGCCTTGCTGAAGGGCGGACCGGCGGAATGGCTTGGCTTCGCGACGTCGGCCATCGTCTACAAGACGACGGGCAGCGACATCGCGGCGGTTGCCGCCGGGGTCGCCGCGGTGGCGACGATGCGCATGCAGACCTGAGGGCCACGGCGGCCGAAGGCGGCCGCGGTGGCGCGTCGGCTCTCAATTGGCCGAGCGCAGGTCTTCGCCAGGCTCGTTGGCGCGGCCGCGCGCTTCGACTTCGCCGCGATGGTGCGCGGATGCGACCCCCGCCTTGCCGGGCCCGCTGTTCACGCTGCCAGGGCCGGCGTTCGCGCCTCGATGACCCGAAGTCGCGCCCTCCCCGACATCGGCGCTCGCGGTGCCCGCGCTGCCATGGCCGGAGCTTCCGCCATGGCCGCTGTTCGCAGATCCACTGCTGCCCGAACCGCTGCCGCCAGAGCCAGAGCCGCCAGAGCCGGAGCCACTGCCACCCGAGCCGCCGCCGCTGCCACCGTTCTTGGCGGTTGCATACTTTATCGACAGGTCGTCCACCCATGCGCCGGTCGGCGCGCCGAGGAAGAACGCCGTCGCGAGCACGGCGGACCCTAGAAGACGGACGGTGAGCAGCCGATGGGGAATCCGCATCTCCTGGTCCCTTTCACTGGTTTCCGGTGGCGCGACCGGCCTGCCACAGCTGGCCTCGACCCATAGACACAGGAACTCTATGGCTATTCCCTTGCGACGAAGCGCCACGGGAACGGTCACACGCTTGTCACCGCGACTCGATTGCAGCCGCCGCTGCTATGCCGCCTTCGCGATCTCGCCCTTGCGCCGGGCGACGAAGGCCTCCAGGGCCTCGAGCCGCGCCGGATCGAGCGGCGGCGGCTCGTAGTTGGCCAGCAGCGCCTTGTGGATCACGTGTGCGCGGTCGGTGGCCGAGCGGGAACCCGCCTCCTGCCAGGCCTGGAAATTCCGCCAGTCCGACACCATCGGCTGGTAGAAGGCGGTCTCGTAGCGCGCGATCGTGTGCGCGGCGCCGAAGAAATGACCGCCTGGGCCGACCTCCTTCATGGCGTCCATCGCCACCGACTCGCGGTCCACTTTGATCGGCTGCAGGAACTCCGCCATCATCTGCAGCATCTCGGCGTCCAGCACCATCTTCTCGTACGAAGCGACCAGCCCGCCTTCCAGCCAGCCCGTGGCGTGGTAGACCAGATTGGCGTGGCCCATCACCGCCGCCCACAGCGACATCTGCGACTCGTAGGCCGCCTGGGCGTCCACCATGTTGGCGGCGTTGGTGTTGGACGAGCGATAGGGCAGTTTGTAGCGTCGCGCCATTTGCCCGCCGGCGAGCGTCGCGCGCGAATACTCCGGCGTGCCGAAGGCAGGCGCTCCGGACTTCATGTCGACGTTCGACGTGAACCCGCCATAGACCACCGGCGCCCCAGGAGCAATGTGCTGCAGGTAGGCGATGACAGCGAGCGCCTCGGCGTTCTGCTGCGCCAACGCGCCGGCCAGCGTCACCGGGCTCATCGCGCCGGCCAGCGTGAAGGGCGTCACGATCAGGGGCTGGCGCGCCTCGACCATCGCGGTCGCGCCGTCCAGCATCGGCCCGTCCACGCGCAAGGGCGAATTGGTGTTGATGTTCGAGATCACCATCGGGTTCCGCGCCAGCGCGGCACGGTCGACGCCGGCGGCGATGCAGATCATGTCGATGCCGTCCTCGATCCGCTCGCGGCCGAGCGGAGACGGACTCCAGATCTTATCGGTCAGCGTTATGAAGGCGAGATAAACGTCGAGATGCCGCACATCGGGCGGGATGTCGATCGACGCCACCGGCGTGCCGCCGATCAGGTGGAGCGCGTTCAGGCTGTGCTCGAGTTTCACCAGCTCGCGGAAATCCTTGTAGGTGCCGGGACGGCGTCCGCCGTCGAGGTCGGAGCAGTTCGGCGGGCCGCCGACGCCGCTGAAATTGATATGGTTCCCGCCCAACACGATCGAACGCTGGGGATTGCGTGCGGCGATCGTGAATTCAGCCGGCGCCTTGGCGACCTGGTCCAGAACCCAATGGCGGTCGAAGCGCACATGCTGGTTGGCGCGGTCGACCTTCTGGCCGGCGCGCGCCAGGCGGTCGAGCGCCTCGGCGCTCCAGAAATCCATGCCCAGGTTCTCGAGAATGTCGAGCGAGGCTTCGTGGATGAACTCCACCTCGTCGGCGCTCAGCACCTCGATCGGGCGATAAGGGTTGACGAGCCGTCGCCACGGACGCTGCGGCGGCAACCCGGCGTTGCCGCCTGACCGTCGCTGGGCGCGGCGCGCGGAAAGGCGAGTAGCGGTCACGGCGCAGGCTCCTCCATCTTGGGACGGAGGCAAAGCCTAGCCCAGGCCGTGCGGACGCATTGCCGCAAAAGCGACCCCGGCGGGTCGCTCAGCCGATCAAAAGGATCAAGCCGGCCGCCGCCACCGCCCCGCCGGCTGCGCGGACCGAAAGGTCCGACCAAATCGGCATGCGCTTCATGCCCTGCGCGATGGCAATGCCCAGCAAATGCAGGATCCCGGTTGCGGCAACGAAGCCAAGGACATAGGGGAGGGGCGCAGCCAGATCCGGCAGCTCGGCGCCGTGGGCGTGGCCATGAAACAGGGCGAAGACCGCCACCACCGCCATTGCTGCGGCGGTCGGCAGACCCGCGCGCGTCGCAAGCAGGGCGCCGAAGACGACCAGCGAGGCGGCGATCCCCTGCTCGACCCCTGGTATGCCGATTCCGATCAGCGCGAACGCGCCTCCCATCGCCATGATCGCCATGAACGTCGCCGGCAGCGCCCAGAGCGCGGCCCCACCCGCCATGGCGCCCAGCGCGCCGACGCTCAGCATGGCGAGCAGATGGTCGAAACCCAGGAACGGGTGAAAAAACCCGGCGCCCAAGCCTCCGCCGATCCCGACACCCGTGTGGGCCAGGGCGGGCGTCGCGATCGCCAGCCCCGTCATCGCCACGGCCAATCCAATCCAGCCACCCGTCCTGCGCATGCAGCCCTCCGCTCAGCCAGTTTCCGCCATAGCGCCTTGCGGCGCATGCGCTGTCAAGAATGCCGTTATCGTCGCGTTGCTGACAGGGCGCGTGATCCATCCTAGGATTTGCTAAAGCGAATAAGGCAACCAAGTTGCTGTTTCTCCGACGTACTATCGCACAGCTCTTCGCCGGCCTGTTCCTGCTCTTCGCCGCCGCGGGCCAGGCCGGCGCGCAGGCAGGGCCTCAGGGACAGCCGCAGGGCGAATGGCGCGAGCAGACCCATCTCGTTCCGCTGCCGCACGACGGCAACCGCGCGATGCATACGCTGGTCCTGCGTCCGCCCGGCGAGGATCGCCGTCCGCTCGTAGTCATCAATCACGGCTCGCCGGCCAATCCGGCGCAGCGACCTTCGATGCGGCCGGGTTTCAGGGCGGCGTCGGAGTGGTTCGTCAAGCGCGGCTTCGTCGTCGCGCTGCCGATGCGCCGGGGCTACGGCGAAACCGGCGGCGAGTGGGCCGAAACCTATGGGACGTGCAGCGCGCCCGACTATGTGCGGGCCGGGCTGGAGACCGCCAAGGATATCGCGGCGACCGTCGACTACATGACCGCCCAGCCCTTCGTCGCGCCGGAGCGCGCAGTGGTGGTGGGGCAGTCGGCCGGCGGCTGGGGCGCGCTGGCGCTCGCCAGCAGCAACCCGCCCAGAGTTGCCGCGGTCGTGAACTTCGCCGGCGGGCGCGGCGGGTACAAGGACAATAAGCCCAACAGCAACTGCGAGCCCGACCGCCTGGTCGAAGCCGCGCGGGAGTATGGTCGAACGGCGCGCGTGCCGACGCTGTGGATCTACACGCAGAACGACCTGTTCTTCAGTCCGACCTTGTCGTCGCGCATGGCAGACGCCTTCAAGTCGGCCGGCGCCAATGCGGAGTACCTGCTGCTATCGCCATTCGCGAAGGACGGACACTCGCTGTTCGGCGCCGCCGACGGCATCGAGCGATGGGAGCAGGCGGTGGCGCGGTTCCTGTCGGCGAACGGGCGGTAGCCTAGCCCATCCCGGCTTCGGCCTTCACGTATTTTGCCACCTCGGCGTGGGTGGCGAACCATACGCCGGGATGCCCGCGCATGTACTCGACCAGCTCCTCCAGCAGCGAGATGCGCGAACGGTGGCCGATGATGTGCGGGTGCATGGTCAACAGGAACAACCCCTCCTCGCGATAGGCGCCGTCGAACTCGCGCTTGAAAATTTCCAGCACTGACGTCGGCGGAGTGTACGGCCTGAGCGCCGAGAAGCGGTTCATGTTGAAATACACGGCGTCGTCCTTGATCCACTCCACCGGCAGTTCGACCATGCCCGTGGGCTTGCCGTCCTCGACCAGCTCATAAGGCTCATCGTCGGCCATCAGCGAGGAATCGTAGAGGAGGCCCATCTCGCGGCTGATCGAAAGCGTGTGCTGGCTGAAGTCCCAGGACGGCGTACGGATCCCGACCGGGCGCTGGCCCGATATCTTTTCCAGCGTGTCCGCCGAACGGAACTGCAGATCGCGCTCGTTCTCCGGCGGCAGGACCGAGTTGCGCTCGTGGATCCAGCCATGGATGCCGATCTCGTGCCCCTCGGCCACCACGCGGCGCTGCTCGTCGGGATAGAGCATGGCGGCCACGGCCGGGACGAAGAAGCTCGCTTTCAGGTCGTAGCGCTTCAGCAAGGCCAGGATGCGCGGAATGCCGGCGCGGTTGCCGTACTGTCCCTGCGAGAGCCGCATCGGCGACGACCCACCTTCGCGCAACTCGCCGGTCTCGTGGTCGGAGTCGAACGACAGCGAGACGGCGCAGCGCGCACCGCCCTTCCAGGCCTTGGGCTTCAGCGACCGTCCGGCGCGCACCTTTTCGACGATGCCGCGCCAATGCGTTTCCGGCCACTGCCAGGGTTGCAGTTCGGTCTTGGCCGTCAGGTCGTTCATGGATCCCCTCCGCGTCGATGGCGGCGGGGATGATAGCAGATCGCGGTCGGACGGAACCCCGGCCGTGCCGGGGCTAGGGCGTCTGGCCCGATGTGCGGCCCGCGCTACCCGAACCCGTGGCGATCGTGACCGGCACCTGGCCGGCGCCGAAATTGAAGAGCGCATTCACCGTGGCGCTATGCTGGGTCGTCGCGCCCACCACGCCGCCCTGGTTCTGCGGCCCGAAGGTCAGATTCACGCGGCAGCCCACGTTGCAGCCCGAACCCGTCACGCCCGTCAGATTGTTGTAGGCGAAGCTCGCCGTGCCCGAGCCGCTGGCGAAGGACATCGTCCCGAGGCTTGTCGTGCCGGAGAAGAACGCATCGCTGAACACCGCGCGCGAGTTGCCGCCGCCGAAGCTGCGGGCGCCGAAATCGATATTGGCGAAGACCGTATACGTGCCGCCGCTCGAAAGGCCGGCGCTGCCGGTGTAGTAGAACTGTCCGCCCGGGACCGTGCGCAACTGTTCGAAGGTCGAAGGCCCGTCCGGGATCACGACCATCGGCGTCATGCCCATCGCGGTCTGGCTGTTGGGGCGGCGGTTGTCGGTCTGCTGGTCGCCGACGATCGTGTCGAGATACGACCCGGCGCCGCCGAGCAGCGAGGCATACTGCGCCCCGCCCGTGTCCGACCCGGCTTCCGCATCGCGCGAGGCTTGGCCCGGCTCGCCGGGTCCGGTCGACTGCCCGGGCGCCGGTCCGCGCATCAGCCGGGCCTGCAACGCCGCCAGGCGCTCGGGCGTCCAGCGCGTCGGCCCGCCCCAGCCAGGGCTATCCTTGCCCAGCGTGCTGCCAAATCCCGCTTGGTCGATGCTGACGGAACCGCCGGGCGCGCTCAGCTGCAATCCGCCCTTGCGGTCCTTGGTGTCGCGGTCGCGCCCCGGGCCAAGCAGCGCAACCTCCTGTACCAGCGGCGACTGGCCCGTCGCCGGTGTCACCGACCCGATCGCGATCGTGCCGCGGATGCCGATCGTCCCGATCGGCATCTTCACCAGCATGTCGGCCGGGTTGTTCTTCGCCACCTGCCCGGTCACGAACCGGAACACGCCCTTGGCGACCGAGGCCGTCACCTTGCCCGACCCCTTGCCGGGGTCGTAGACGAACTCGTCGATCACCAATTCGCTGTCCGGCCCGATGGTGAAGGTCGTCTGGTCAAGCAGCAGGATCTGCAGGCCCGATTCGGGTCCACTCCTGATCGCGTTGCCCAGGTAAACCGGCTCGCCCGACTTCGCCACGCGGCCCACGGCGCCTGTCGCCGCCGCGATCTCCACGCGTCCGCGCACCGCCGCGGTCACGCCCGCCTGCTGCTGCGCCTCGGCAGGCGCCGGCGCCACCGCACACAGCGCCCCCAGTGCCACGCCGTACACGGCTAGCCTGCGCGAGGTCCCGGGAGTGCCCACCACGTACCTCATGTCCTTCTCCTCAAAGGGGCGGCCGGACCAGGCGCTACTATCCCATGCCCGGTCGGCGCGGGCAATTCCGGATCTAGGTAAAAAAAAGATGAAGGAATCCGCCGCGCTACGGCGCCAGGCCGGCGACCCGGCCGGCGGTGCCCGAGCCTTGGGTGGTGGGGCCCATCCCGTTGATGACCACGCTGTGGTTCGCCGTGGCGCCTGCTGTGCCGCCGCTGTTCTGGGGGCTCACGGTGATCGTGGTCGTGCAGCTCGGCGAGCACAGCACGCCGCTGAGGCCGACCACGTTGGGATCGACGAAGCTCGCCGTGCCCGACAGGCTCGCATAGGACTTGCTCAGGATGGCCAGCGTCCCGTTGACGTTGAGGCCGTTGACCTCGACGCGCGAATTGCCGCCGCCATAGCTGCGCGCGCCGAAATCGATATTGGCGAAGATGTTGTAGGTGCCACCGCCGCTGAGCGGCACGTTGGACTGCGTGTAGTAGAACTGCCCGGAAGCCACCGTGCGCAGCTGATCGTAGGTCGATGCTCCGTCGGGGATCGCCGTCGTCAGGGATGACGGCGGATTGAGCCTGGGACAGGACGCGACCGAGCTTGCCTGGCACGGCGCCTGGGTGGCGCCGGGGATGATTTGGCCGGGCGGCATGTAAAGCCCCGGCGGGCCCATCATGCCTGGTCCGCCGGGGGCGCCCGGGCCCCCTGGCCCGCCAGGGCGGCCGCCCGGTCCGACGGGCCCGCCGGGGCCGGGACCTTTGCTAGAGACGGCCGGGCCGAGGCGCGATTGGATGGCGTTGAGCATGTCGATCGTATAACGCACCGGCGTGCCCCAGCTTCCGTCGCGCTGGAAGGTGCTGCCGAAGCCCGGCTGGTCGATCATGACAGATGCGCCGCTGGGCGCGCCCAGGAGCAAGCCGCCCGGCCGATCGCTGCCCTGCGTGGCGCGCCCCGGGCCCAGCAGCACCACCTCCTGGCGTTGCGGCGGCGCCCCCGGCATTGGCGCCGGTTCGACCGCGCCGATCGCAATCGTGCCGCGAATGCCGATATTGCCGGCTGGGAGGCGCACCGACATGCTGGCCGGGTCCTTCTGAGCCACCTTGCCGGTGACGAAGCGGAACACGCCCTTGGCGACGGATGCCGCAACCTTCCCCGTGCCGGCTGCCGGATCGAACACGAACTGGTCGATCACCAGCTCGCTGTCCGGCCCGATGGTGAAGGTCGTCTGGTCGAGCAACATGATCTGCAGCCCTGACTCGGGGCCGCTCTTGATCACATTGCCGAGATAGATCGGCTCGCCCGACTTGACCTCGCGGCCGACGGACCCCGCCGCCGCGGCGATCTCGACCCGTCCGCGCACGGCGGCCGCCACGCCGGCCTGCTTCTGTTGCGCCAGCGCCGCCTCCGACGTCAGCGCCGCTGCCAGGATGGCGGCGATCGACAGGCGCAGGTGGCGGGTCGCGCGGGTCACGAACGGCTCCGTCGCTGTGGGCGGCTACATGTCCAGGAGAAGGCGCTGCGGATCCTCGATCGATTCCTTGACTCGGACCAGGAAGGTGACGGCCTCGC
>CAYMTM010000009.1:0-45306 GCA_964393375.1 uncultured Rhodospirillaceae bacterium | reverse complement strand
GCGAAGGCGCGCTGCGCCTCGGGAAAGACCTGGCCCAGCCCGTACAGGAACCAGTCGATCTCGCTGTCCCGGCACAGAAAGATGCCGCGCAGGACAAAGCCCAGGCAGCGCCCGGGATGAGTCTCGCCGTAAGCGAGCGCGAGCGTGCTGCCCCACGATCCGCCGAACAGCAGCCAGCGCTCGATGCCCAGCGTCTGGCGCAGCGCTTCGATATCCTGGATCAACAGCGGGGTGGCGTTGTCGACGATATCGGCTGTGGGCGTCGACCGGCCGGCGCCGCGCTGGTCGAAGATGACGATGCGATAGAAGCTCGGGTCGAAGAAGCGCCGATGCGCGGCCGTGGCGCCCGCGCCCGGCCCGCCGTGCAGGAACAGCACCGGCACGCCCTCGGCATTGCCGCACTGCTCGTAGTACAAGACGTGCCGGCGATCGACGCGCAGCATTCCCGTGCTATACGGCTCGAGCGGCGGAAAGAGATCGGTGCGGGCCATGCTGGCGTGCGGTCGGCGCTTTCCCATCGTGGCCGGCATCGCAGTCAACCCCGGCCCGTCGTTGGCGTTTGCTTGTTCAACGTCCCGTTTATCACCGATCGGCCCGCCGTGTGAAACAGGTAAAATGCACCCGTCCATCCTCCGCCACCCCGCCTTCGCGCTTGGCTGCCTGATCGCGGCGCTGGCGCTGGCTCCGGCCCCGGTCCGCGGGGAGTCGTGGCGCGTCGAAGCCGCGATCGACGGCGACACGCTGCGCCTGGAGGACGGGCGCGAACTGCGCCTGGTCGGCCTGCGGGCGCCCAAGGCCGGGCCGCGGGCCGACGCGCGCGAGCGCGCCCTCGCCGCCGAAGCGACGCGAACCCTGGACCGGCTGGCGGCGGGCAAGGTTCTCGATGCCGCCATCGGCGGGCCGGCCCGCGATCGCCGCGGCCGCATCCTGGCCCAGGCGACGACCGCCGAGGGCGTGTGGCTGCAGGGCGCGGTGCTCGCGGCGGGGCTTGCCCGCGTCGAAACCTTTGCCGACAATCGCGCGCGGGCCGCCGCCATGCTGGCGCTGGAGGCCGAGGCCCGCGCCGCCGGGCGCGGTCTCTGGGCCGATCCCAGGTTCCGCGTGATGAGCGCGGCGGAAGCCGAGCGGCTGGTCGACGGCTTCCACCTGGTCGAGGGACGCGTGCTGAGGGTGACGGAGCGCCGGGACAGGCTCTATCTGGATTTCGGGCCGGACTGGCGCCGCGATTTCACCGTGTCGATCGCCAAGCGCGACCGCGCGGCGTTCCGCGCCGCCGGCATCGACCCCGCGGGGCTGCTCGACGCGTCGGTGCGGGTACGCGGCTGGGTGCGCGTGCACAACGGCCCGATGATCGAGGCGACCCATCCCGAGCAGATCGAGCTGATCGGCCGATGATCCGTGCCATACCGGCCTTGGCCTTCCTGGTGCTCGCGGCGCTGGCGCTCGGCGCCTGCGTGATCGATCCGGCGACCGGCGAGCGCAGCCTGGCCCAGGCGCTGACGCGCGAGGACGAGCAGGCGGTCGGGCGCGAGGAGCACCCGCGCATCCTGCGCCAGTTTGGCGGCGCCTACGGGGACGCCGCGCTGGCCTCGTATGTGACCGGGGTGGGGCAGGCGCTGGCCCAGGTATCCGAACTGCCGGAACTGCAATTCACCTTCACCGTGCTGAACAGCCCGATCGTCAACGCCTTCGCGCTGCCCGGCGGCTATGTGTACGTGACGCGCGGGTTGCTGGCGCTGGCCGGCAGCGAGGCGGAGCTGGCCTCGGTCCTGGCCCACGAGATCGGCCACGTCACCGCGCGCCACGCCAGCCAGCGCCTGCAGAAGGCGCAGCGCATGATGGTCGGCGGACCGACCGTCGCGCGGACGGTCGGCGTCGGCGATATCGGACAGGAGGCAACGACCTATGTCCAAGGCTATTCGCGCGAGCAGGAACTGGAGGCGGACACGCTGGGCGTCCGATACCTGGCGCGCGCCGGCTACGACCCGTCGGCAATGGCGAGCTTCCTTGCCAAGCTTGGCGCGCATGCGCGGCTGGAGGCCGCGCTGATGGGCCTGCCGAGCGACCAGGCCGACCAGATGAACATCATGGCGACGCATCCGCGCACCGCCGACCGCGTGGAAGCCGCCGCGCAGCGCGCGGGCGAGGTGACGCCGGTCGACACCACGCGGCGCAGCGCCAACCCCGAGGCCTATCTGCGCCGCATCGACGGCATCCTGTTCGGCGACGATCCCGAGCAGGGCTTCGTGCGCGGTACGTCCTTTCTGCACCCGAAGCTGCTGTTCCGCTTCGAGGTGCCCGGCGGGTTCCGCCTCTTCAATTCGACCCAGCGCGTAGTCGCGCGCAACCCGCAGGAGGCGATCATCCTGTTCGACTCCGCTCGCCTGTCCAGCACCGCCACGCCAAGGCCCCCGACCGGCGCGGCGGCCCAGGACTATTTGACCCAGGTCTGGTCGCGCGACCTTGCGCTGACCGACGTGGAGCAGATCACGATCGCCGGCCTGCCGGCCGCCACCGGCTGGGCGCGCGTCGACACCAATCGCGGCCAGCGCGACATGCGGCTGGTGGCGATCCTGTACGACGCCGAAACGGTCTACCGCTTCACCTACATCACGCCGCCGGCGCTCACCCAGTCCCTGTCCTTCGACCTGCGCCGGTCGACCTATAGCTTCCGCCCTCTGACCCCGGCAGAGGCAGCCCTTCTCAAGCCTCTCCGGTTGAAAATCGTGCGCGCAGCCGAGGGAGACACCGCCGCCGGCCTCGCCGACCGCATGCCGCTGCCGGACCATCGCGACGCGCAGTTCCGCGCCCTCAACGGTCTGAAACCGGAGGAACCGGTGCAGGCAGGACGGGCGCTCAAGCTGGTGGTGGAGTAGCGGCCCGATTTCCGCCAAGATGCCACCATAGGCTCCCGAACGGCGGCTGCTCCCGACCCCCCAATCGAGTCCGGCTTCCGATGCAAGCGACGAAACGCCAGCGCCAGCGCCTGTTCCGCCGCCTCGTTGCAGCCGCCGTCGTGGCCGGCCTCTGCGTGCCGGCTTGCGCGCGCGCGCAAAGCGCAGGCGGCTGGGGCGAATGGCTGGGGAACCTGGGCGCGACCGTCGACCGCCTGTCGGAAATGGCAATCACCCCGGCGCAGGAGCTGAAGATCGCCGAGGGCGAGCATCCGAAGATCCTCGCGCAGTTCGGCGGCGAGTACGCCGACCCGGCGATCCGGGACTACGTCGCCGGCCTGGTCCGGGCGGTCGGCAAGGCCTCGGCCCGGCCGGAGATCGAATACCGCGTGACGGTGCTGAACTCACCAGTCGTCAACGCCTTTGCGCTGCCGGCGGGCTACCTCTACGTCACGCGCGGCCTCCTGGCGCTGGCGGGCAGCGAGGCCGAGCTTGCCGGCGTGCTCGCGCACGAGATGGGCCACGTGACGGCACGGCACACCGCCCAGCGCTACGGACGCACGGTCGTGGTCGGCGGCGGCACCCAGCTCCTGGGATGGCTGACCGGCAGCTCGACGCTGCAGCAGGTGGGCGAGGCCGCGGGGATGGTGTGGATCCAGGGCTTCAGCCGCGAGCAGGAGTTCCAGGCCGACGAGCTGGGTGTGGCGACGATGGCGCGCGGCGGCTACGACTCCATGGCGATGGCAAGTTTCCTCGCCAAGCTGCAGCAGCAGGACGCCCTCCAGGCTACCCTCGCCGGGCGCAAACCCGGCGAAAGCGACCAATTCAGCCTGTTCGCCACGCATCCCCGGACTG
Source organism: uncultured Rhodospirillaceae bacterium (assembly GCA_964393375.1). Classification (GTDB taxonomy): domain Bacteria; phylum Pseudomonadota; class Alphaproteobacteria; order JAEULC01; family JAEULC01; genus JAEULC01. The sequence goes on along the minus strand of CAYMTM010000009.1, from coordinate 41,557 downwards.
CCGACCGCATCGAGCGCGCGATCGAGCAGGCGGGCCTGAGCGGCGTGAAGCAGGGCCGCGAGGAGCGCGAGGCCTATCTGCGCCGGCTCGACGGACTGCTCTATGGCGACGACCCGGCCCAGGGCGTCGTGCGCGGTCGCCTGTTTGTACACCCCGCGCTGGGATTCCGCTTCGAGGTGCCGGAGGGCTTCCAGATTCTCAACGGCCAGTCCGAGGTGACGGCCGTCGGCCCCCAAGGCGCTGTCATCCGCTTCGACAACGCCGGCGAGGCCTATGGCGGGCCGATGCGCGGCTATATCGCCGAACGCTGGGGGCGGCAGGCGCCGCTCATGGGCCTGGAGCCGCTGGCGGTCAACGGCATGGAGGGCGCATCGGCGGTCGCGCGCATGAACACGCAGCAGGGGCCGGTCGATATCCGCTTCACCGCAATCCGCTTCGCGCGCGACACGATCTATCGCTTCCAGTTCATCGCGCCGTCCAACTACGCGCAGGCGATGGGGCCCGAATTCGGCAAAGTGACCGGAAGCTTCCGCCGGCTGAACGAGCAGGAGGCGCAGGCGATCAGGTCGCGCCGGCTGCGCTTGGTGGCGGCCGGACCGCAGGATACGGCCGAGACGTTCGCCCAGCGCTTTGTGGCGGCCGACTACCAGCTGGAGCGGTTTCGCGCCTTGAACGCCATGAAGCCCGGGGACAAGGTCGTCGCCGGGCGGCTCTACAAGATTGTCGCCGAATAGCGCCGAGGCGAAGCCGGCCGCACCGCGCGGGCACGGCCTGCCGATCGCGCTGGTGCTGGGCGCGGGGTTCGGCCTGTTCGTGGCGCTGGCGGTCGGCGCCGAACTTTTCATCGGCTATATCAGCGCGCAGCGCACCACCTACGACTTGGTCCGCGACCGCGTCGTGTCGACCCTGGACACGATCGTCGAGCGGGTGCGCCAGCATTTGCAGCCGACGGTCGATCAGTCCGCCTTCCTGGCCGATCAGATCGCCGGCGGCGCATTGGACCCTGCGGACAGCGAACGGATGGCGCATTCGCTGGCGATCGCGTTGGCGGGCACGCCGCAGGTCACCTCGCTGGCCTTCGTCACCCCGCAGCTCGATGCCGTGGGCGTGCGTCGCGTCGGCCTCAGGCTGGAGCGCTTCCGCGAGAGCTTTCGCGACGACCAGCGCGCCGCGCCTGCGATGGTGGAAATGATCGTCGCCGACCATCCCACCTGGAGCGACGTGCTGCCGAAGCCGCAAGGACTTGCCGCAATCAACCTGCGCACGCCCGTCAGGCGCGGCGGCCGGTTCCTCGGCGGACTGGTCAGCACCATCTCGATCATCGACCTGTCGCGACTGCTGGCGGAAATTGGACGCGACCGGCCGGAGCGTGCCTTCATCCTCTATGGCCGCGAATGGGTGCTGGCCCATCCCGGCAACGTTTTCGGCTTGCCGGCCGAAACGACCGGCGACCGACCGCTGCCGCGGATCGAGGAATACGGCGACCCGGTACTGGCCAACCTGTGGAAGCCGGGAGCGAGCCGCATGATCGAGCGGCTCGGCGATATCGAGGCCCGCGTGGTCGAGGCTCCTGGCGGCCAGCGCGTGGTGATCTACCATTCGATCAACGATTTCGGGCCGGTGCCGTGGATCGTCGGCGGACAGTTGATGGCCGAGGAAGTCGGCGCCGAGTTCAAGCGCCTGGACCGGATGGTTTATGCCGGGCTCAGCGTGCTGGCCATCGCCGTCGCGGTGGCCGCCCTGCTGGGCCGGCGCCTCGCGCGCCCGCTGCGCCGGCTGGCCGAGGCGGCCGAGCAGGTCCGCCGCTTGGACCTGGCGGCGCTGGCACCGCTGCCCGCAAGCCCGTTTCGCGAGCTCGACAGCGCCGCGCGCGCGTTCAACGCCATGACCGGCACGCTGCGGATGATCGAGACCTACCTGCCCAGGCGTCTGATGCACCAGTTGATGCGCCGCCAGGGAACGGTGGCGTCGGAGGAGCGCGAGGTGACGGTGCTGTTCACCGATATCGTCGGCTTCACCGCGTTGTCGGAAAGCAAGCCGGCAAGCGAGGTGGCCGAGATGCTGAACGAGCATTTCTCGTTGGTGGAGCGCTGCATCGCCGGGGAAAGCGGCACGCTCGACAAATATATCGGCGACTCGGCAATGGCTTTCTGGAACGCGCCCGACCTGCAGCCCGACCATGCCGCGCGCGCGTGCCGGGCCGCCGCGGCGATCGCCGAGGCGATGCGGGCGGACTGCGAGCGGCGCCGCGCGGCGGGACTGCCGTTGCTGCGCATGCGGATCGGCCTGCACACCGGTCCCGCGCTGGTCGGCAATATCGGCGCGCCGGGGCGCATGAACTACACGATCGTCGGGGACACGGTGAACGCGGCGCAGCGGCTGCAGGGTCTGGGCCGGCGCTTCGACGACGGCAAGGCGCCGGCGATCGTGCTGGTGAGCGAAACCACCGCGCGCGCGGCCGGGCCCGTGGTGCCCCTGACGCCGGTGGGCCTGCGCGGCCTTGCAGGACGCGAAAAGCCGATCGAGGTCTACAGATTGGCGTGACCGGAAAAACGCAACGCCCGCCGTTTGACGGGCGGGCGTCGCGCGACGAAATGCGGGAGCGAGGTCAGGCGGCGCGCAGCACGCTTTCGAGCTTCTGCGTGGCGGCCATCTCGTCGATCTTCTCGACCGCCGCCAGCTCGCGCGCCAGGCGGTCCAGCGCCGCCTGATAGATCTGGCGCTCGCTGTAGGACTGGTCGGGCTGGCCGGCGTTGCGATAGAGGTCGCGCACCACCTCGGCGATCGATACCGGATCGCCGCTGTTGATCTTGGCCTCGTATTCCTGGGCGCGGCGGCTCCACATCATCCGGCGGATCCGCGAGCGGCCCTTTAGCGTCTTGAGCGCGGTCTCCATCTCCTTGCGGCTCGACAGGCGGCGCAGGCCCGAATTGGTGGCCTTGCCCACAGGAACGCGCAAGGTCATGCGCTCTTTCTCGAAGGTGATGACGATCACCTTGAGGCTGGTGCCCGCGATCTCCTGCGTCACGACGCCCTGGATGCGGCCGACGCCATGTGTCGGGTAAACGACGTAGTCGCCGGCGTTGAATTCCGGTTCCTTGCCGTTGACCGCCGGCTTCGGCGCCACGCCCGCCATCGCCGGCCGCATCGGCTGCTTGCCGGGCTGCACCGCCGCGCCGCCAGCGGCGGCCAGCTTGGGCACGAAGCCCCTGGCCAAGCCGGGCTTGGCATTGGCGTTCGCCGCGATCGCCACCGGCGCCTTGGCTTCCTTCGCCGCCCCGTTCAGTACCTTGGCCGCAAGCGGCTTCACCGCCGCGGCCTTGGCCGGGGACGAGTTTACGATCGGGGCCTTTTGCTTGGCCGCCGCAGTGCTCTTGCTCGACATTTTCTTCTTCGTCTCTACCTTGGCTTTGGGTTTAAGGGACTTGGCGCGCGGCATCGCCGTCCTGGCGCGCGCTTTCCTGGTCTTGCTGGTCTTGGCTGGCTTTGAAGCGGTCTTGTGCGCCGCCGTCTTGTGCTTTGCCATGGTCCGTTCTCATCCCGCCCGGCCTGGTACCGCCAAAGGGTGGCGGTACGGACGGCGCAACAGCCCCCTTTCGCCAATCCGCTTGCGCGGATCCGGGCGAAAGCCGGAAAATCTCTCCAATCAGAAACCGCCGAGGGAGGCCTTTTTCCAAGACCCTTCAGGGCCCTCAACGTTAGTGCTCATATAAGTAACACAAAATTTGTCCCAAGTCAGCCGGTGCGATGCGGCCATGCGCAATGTGCATGTCGCGTAAATTTATATCGTATTTATCAGTTATTACAATAGCTTACCGCTTGGCAGGGTTGGCACTGAAGTACTGCGCAAACTTGTCGGGCTTGCCCTTCCACTCTTCGGCGTCCTCGGGCGGCTCGCCCTTTCGGGTGATATTTGGCCAAGTCTGAGAGTACTGTCGGTTGATCTCGGCGAACTTTTCGGCGCTCGCGTCTGTATCCGGTACGATCGCCTCGGCCGGGCATTCAGGCTCGCATACGCCACAGTCGATGCACTCGTCGGGATGGATGACGAGCATATTTTCGCCCTCGTAGAAGCAATCGACCGGGCAAACCTCGACACAGTCCATGAACTTGCACCGGATGCAGGATTCCGTGACGACGTAGGCCATAGCCCTCTTGCTCCCACCACGCTCTTGCGGCTTTCGCTTGTCTATGCTCGCACGATGGCGCTGACGCCCCGCGCGCGGGCGCAGTGGCGTAGCATGCGCGACTGTGCCGGTGCAACCCCTTGCCCAGCAAGGGCATCGCGCATTGGTGGCGCCATTCAACCGGGCCGGCGCAGTCGGTCGATGGCGCGCCGCTCGGCCTTGGTGGGGCGGCCGGTGCCGGCCGGGCGCCCGGCCGGCGTGGCGGTCGGTGGCGCCGGCGCGCACGCACGATTTGGCGGCGGGTCCAGGTCGACGTAGAGCAACGCCGCCTCCGGTGCCGGGCCGCGGCGGGTGCCCAGCGCCTTGACCGCGATGACGCGGATATGCGGGCCGTGCGGAAAGGTGAGAACGTCGCCCACGCGCACCAACTGGTGCGCCTTGTGGACGATCGTCCTATTGAGGCGGGCGCGGCCGGACTCGCAGAGCTGCGCCGCAAGGCTGCGCGACTTGTAGAACCGGGCGAACCACAGCCATTTGTCCAGCCGCAGCGTGGCATTGCCCGCCGCCTGCCCGATGGGGGCGGCCTGGGTCAATGCTTGCGCCGGCCAGCGACCAGTTCGCCCAGCCGGGCGAACGGTCCCTGCATGACGGCAGCGGGCCCGGTCGCGCCGACGCGCCGCCGGCGGCCTTGCCGGCGCCGGCGCGGTGCGAAGCTGACGCCGCCCGCGCCGACCTCGGCGCGGTAGCCCAGCGCCTTCAGGACACCCGCGATCTCGCCCTCGGCGCAACCCGCGATCTCGGCAAGGGCGGGCGTGGCTGCGAACGGACCGTGGTGGCCGAGGCGCCGGCAGGCGGCCGACAGGCGCTCGACCCGGTCGACCCGGATCGCGCGCGGCCCCAGCCTGCGGAAACCCAGGCACAGATCGAAGGCCGCGGGCCGACCGTCGGCGACGGGCTGCGAGGTGGCGCCGGCCGGAAGCGGCGCAAGGCCGCAGCCGGTGTGGACGTTCCACAGCATGGTCTTCATCGCCTGTGCCGCCGGCTTGACCAAGGCCGGCAGAAACACGGTTTCCGCGCCCAGGCGCACGCCTAGACGCACCAGCGCCTGCGCCTGCGCCGCGCCGAGCGCGCCCAGTTGCTGGCTCAGTGCCTGCCGGGGCAGGACGCCGAGCGCCTCGACCAGTTGGAAAGCCACGCCGCGCGCGGCCCCCGCCAGGGGCGCCGCTTCCAGCCGCCTCAACGCCGCAAAGACCCGGTCCAGCTCGGCCGCGAACCAGGTTTCCAGGCGATGGCGGACTCGCGCCCGGAGCGCGCCGTCCAAGAGCTCGCTGCGCAGCAGGTCGATGCGCGGCCGCGCCAGCGCCTCGCCGGCGACCAGGCGCGCGACCGGCACGCCGCGCCAGAGGACCCGTGCGTCTTCCATGCGCAGCGAGAACGCATGGTCGGGCTCTTCCTGGAACCGCTGCACGCGCCGCATCATCTCGCCGGCGAGCGCACGACGGGCCACGGCCAGGACGGCGCGCGACTGGCCGTCGCGCCCGCCTTCCGGCACGAAGTCGAATCCCCGCAGGCGCCCGACGACCTGGCCCTCCACCACCACGTCGCCCTCGCGCGTGACGCCGGCCAGCAGCGCCTCTCCTTCGCCCGTGCGCCGCGACAGCGTCGCTGCGCGACGGTCGATGAAGCGCTGGGTCAGGCGTTCGTGCAGCGCATCCGACAGCTTGTCCTCGATCGCGCGCGTGCGCTCCTGCCAGTGCGCGGCGCGCAGCAGCCAGTCGGCGCGGTGCGAGATGTAGGTCCAGGTGCGCACATGGGCGATGCGGGCGGTCAGCGTGTCGATGTCGCCCGTCGTGGTGTCGAGGCGCGAGACCTGCTCGGCCACCCAATCCTCGGGCAGGCGCCCGCCCGGCGCCGTCAGGTAGCGGAACACGCGCCCCAGCATGCGCGCATGAGCGTCGGCCATGGTCTTGCGGAAGTCGGGGATCTGGCAGACCTCCCACAGCAGGCGCACGCGCGCGGGCGACCACGCGGTTTCGGCGATCTCGCGGTCGCGCAGCAATGCTGCGAGCGCCAGCTGGTCGTCGGCCTCCCGCGCGCGGATCAGGAACGGCGCCGGCGAGCGCGCTTCGAGCGAGCGCTTCAATGCCGCGGGCGCGGAGAAATCGAGATCCGAATTGCGCCAGAACAAATGGTCAAGCGGGTCGAAGCGGTGGTTCTCGATCGCCTCGACCAGCGCCTCGTCGAGCGGCCCGAGGTCATGCGTGGTACCGAAGCTGCCGTCGCTCATATGCCGGCCGGCACGGCCGGCGATTTGCGCCAGCTCGGCCGGCTGCAGGCGGCGCGCGCCGCGGCCGTCGAACTTGCTGAGGCCCGCAAAGCAGACATGGTCAAGATCCATGTTCAGGCCCATGCCGATCGCGTCGGTGGCAACCAGGTAGTCGACCGCGCCATCCTGGAACAGCCCGACCTGGGCGTTACGCGTGCGCGGGCTCAAGGCCCCCAGCACGACCGCCGCGCCGCCGCGCGCGCGGCGCACCAGCTCGGCGAGCTCGTAGACCTGGGCGGCGGAGAACGCCACCACGGCCGAGCGCGGCGGCAGGCGGGTCAATTTGCGCGGACCGCTGTAGGCCAGGCTGGAGAAGCGCGGACGGGTCTGGAACTCCGCCTCGGGCACCAGCCGGCGCAGCAGGGGACGGATCGTCTCGGCGCCCAGGAACATGGTCTCGGACCGCCCGCGCGCGTGCAGCAGCCGGTCGGTGAAGACGTGGCCGCGCTCGGGATCGGCGCAGAGCTGGATCTCGTCCACCGCCAGAAACTCGACCGGCCGATCGAGCGGCATCGATTCGACGGTGCAGACGAACCAGCGCGGTTCGGGCGGAACGATCTTCTCCTCGCCGGTGATCAGCGCGACCGACCGGGCCCCCTTGGCACGGACAATGCGGTCGTAGTTCTCGCGCGCCAGCAGGCGCAAGGGGAACCCGATCATCCCGCTGGCATGGCCGAGCATGCGCTCGATGGCGAGATGCGTCTTGCCCGTGTTGGTCGGCCCGAGCACGGCAAGCACCCGGGCGCCGGACTGGCTCTGCATGGCCGGGCCAGCATCCGTCACCCCCCGGCCGGATGCAAGGGGTTGTTGTGGGCCGATCACCCGGGCACCAGGGGCACGAAGGCGACCGGGAGAATCGTACGGTGGTCGATCTTGCCGTCGGGCTCCTTGCGGATCAGCAGCAGGTCCTGGTCGCCGCCGCGCGGACCCACCGGGATCACCATGCGGCCACTGGGTCCGAGCTGGTCGACGAGGGCACGGGGCAGCTCCGGGGCGGCGGCGGTCACGATGATGCCGTCGAACGGCGCGTGCTCGGGCCAACCGAGATACCCGTCGCCGTGGCGCACTTCGACATTGGCGTAGCCCAGGCGCTTCAGCCGCTCGGCCGCGTCGTGGGCGAGCGCGGCCACGCTTTCGACGCTGAAGACCTTCGCTACCAGCCTCGAAAGGATCGCCGCCTGGTAGCCGCAGCCCGTTCCTATCTCCAGCACCCGCTGGCCGGGCTCCGGGCGCAAAAGGTCGGTCATGACCGCCACGATATAGGGCTGCGAAATGGTCTGGCCGTGCCCGATCGGCAGCGGGCGGTTGTCGTAGGCGAAGCCCAGCATGTCGGCCGGCACGAATTCATGCCGCGGCACGGCCTGCAGGGCCTCGACCACGCGGGGGTCCAGCGCCGTCTTGCCCAGGTAACGGTTGGTCCACAGCACCTCGTCGGCGATGGCCTTCAGCATGGCCGCACGCTCGTCCGCAAATCCGGCCGGCGCTTTTGGGCCGCCCTGGACGCCGGTTTCGGTCACGACGGGTCTTGCTCCCCCTTGCCCTTACCCCATATAGGGCTTCGCCGACGGCAAATCGAGCGGACGCCCGGCGAGGAGGGGCGAACCTTATGGCGGAAGAAAAGCTGCATTTCCAGGCCGAAGTCGGGCGGCTACTCGATATCGTCGCCCACTCGCTTTACAGCGACAAGGAAATCTTCCTGCGCGAGCTGATCTCGAACGCGTCCGACGCCTGCGACCGGCTGCGGTACCTGGCGTTGACCCGGCCCGAGCTCGCCGCCGACGATCCGAACTTCAAGGTACGGATCGCGATCGACCGCAAGGCGCGCACGCTCACCGTCGCCGACAACGGCGTGGGCATGAACCACGACGAGCTGATCCAGAACCTGGGAACGATCGCGCGGTCGGGCACGGCCGCTTTCATGAAGGACCTGACCGGCGATTCCGCGAAGGACATGAAGCTGATCGGCCAGTTCGGCGTCGGCTTCTATTCGGCCTTTATGGTCGCGGACAAGGTGACGGTCATCAGCCGCAAGGCCGGCGAGGACAAGGCTTGGCGCTGGGTCAGCGACGGGCGCGGCGACTTCACGATCGACGAGGCCGAGCGCGACAACAGGGGCACCACGATCGAACTGCATCTGCGCGAGGGCGAGGACGAGTTCCTGGAGCCGATGCGCGTGCGCCAGATCGTGCGCACCTATTCCGACCACATCGCCTTGCCGGTCACGCTCATGGAGGACGGCAAGGAGAACACGCTGAACACGGCGGCCGCCCTGTGGCACCGCCCGAAAGCGGAGATCACCGAGCAGCAATATCGCGAATTCTACCGCCATGCCGGGCATCTGGGCGACGAGCCTTGGCTGACCATCCATTTCAAGGCCGAGGGCAAGGTCGAATACGCGGCGCTGCTGTTCGTGCCCGCGCAGCGCCCCTTCGACCTGTTCCACCCCGACCGCAAGCACCGCGTGAAGCTTTATGTCAAGCGCGTGTTCATCACCGAGGACTGCGCCGATCTGGTGCCGTCCTGGCTGCGTTTCCTCAAGGGCGTGGTGGACAGCGAGGACCTGCCGCTCAACGTCAGCCGCGAGATGCTGCAGAAGAACGCGGTCGTGACCAAGATCCGGCAGGGCCTGGTGTCGCGCGTGCTGGGCGAGCTGGAAAAAAAGGCGGAGAGCGACGCCCAGGACTACGCGATGTTCTGGGACAGGTTCGGGGCGGTGCTGAAGGAAGGTCTCTACGAGGACCACGAGCGCCGCGATGCGTTGCTGAAACTGGCGCGATTCCGTTCGACCCATGGCGAGGGCTGGACGTCGCTGGCCGACTATCTGGGGCGCATGAAGCAGGGCCAGGAGGCGATCTACTACATCACCGGCGACGACACGAAGGCGTTGCGCAAGAGCCCGCAACTCGAGGGCTTCGCCGCCAAGGGCGTGGAAGTGCTGCTGCTCAGCGATCCGATCGACGATTTCTGGATCGCCGCCGTGGGCGAGTACGCGGGCAAGAAGTTCCGCTCGGTGACGCAAGGCGGCACGGATCTGGCCAAGATCGCGGCGGACAGCAAGGACGAGGAAAAGAAAGAACCGCCGCTGGAGCTCGCCGGCCTGGTCGCGATCTTCCGGCTGGCGTTGAAGGACGAGGTGAAGGACGTGCGCGCGTCGGAGCGGCTGACCGAAAGTGCGGTCTGCCTGGTGGCCGACCAGGGCGACCTGGACATGCGCATCGAGCGCATGCTACGCCAGCACCGGCAGCTCGACCAGGCGGCCAAGCGCATCATGGAGATCAACCCGCGCCACGCGCTGATCGCAAAGCTAGCCGGGCTGGTCGGCAAGACCGAGCAGGCCCAGTGCCTGGATGCGATGGCGCATCTGCTGCTGGACCAGGCGCGCATCGTCGAGGGCGAGCCCTTGCCCGACCCCGCCGCCTTCGCGCGGCGCCTGTCGAGCGCGCTGGAACGAGGGTTGGCGTAAGCGCCCCTCGCCCGGTGCCGCAGGCAGAGGCTTTCTTCTACTCCCCGATCTTCCGTTCCGCCCCCGAGGGCAGCGGGGCTTGGGGATCGCCGATCCAGGCCAGAATATCGCGGCGCACCGTCTCGGCGCCGAGGTCGCGCAGCAGCATGTGGAAACCTTGCCGGTAGACCGCCAGGCGCTGTCGGCCCGCGGCCTCGCGCGGCAGGTTCTTCAGGAACGCGTTGACCGGTCCCTTGGGAATGAGCTGCTCGTTGTCGCCGTAGAGGATCAGCGCCGCGGCGGCGAAACGCGGAGCCGCGGCCTGGGCGTCGTCCATCAGGTTCACGAGCCCGTACACCGTGTCGATTCGGTTGTACTTCTGCACCAGCGGGTCGGCACCGAGCGCGCGCAGCATGGGGACGTTGTCGGACGGCATGCGCCCGGTATTCTGCCCGCTGACCGGAAACCACGGCATGACATGCGCCAGGAAATCGAGCGTATCGCGCTGGAGACCGGACATGCCGGCGCGTCCCCATAGCGCGGGCGCCGCCAATATCACGCCGTCCACGGGCGGCGGGCGTTCGTCGGCCATCGCAACCACGGCGACCGCCCCGCCCATGCTTTCGCCCAGCAGGTAGAGCTTGATGTCGGGGTGCCGCAGGCGCAGCAGCCGCGCCATGTCGGCCGCGTCGTGCACGAGCGGCCGGGTGCCCGGCCAGATGCCCTGTTCCGGCGCCTCGCCGAAGCCGCGCTGGTCGTAGGCATAGGTGACGATGCCGGCCCTGGCCCATTCGGTCGCCGAGGCACTGAAAGCATTGCGATAGTCGTTGAACCCGTGCAGCGCGAGGATCGCCGCGCGCGGCGGGCCGTCGGGCTGCCAGACTCGCAGCTTCAGCGCGATGCCGTCCGCGGTGACGAAACGCTCGTCCTCCAGCCGCGCGGCATCGACGAACCGCCCCGGTTCCTGCAGCACCGGCGCGCAGGCGGCGACCGTCAGAAGCAGCGCGACCGTGGGCGCGCGCATCAATCTAGCCCCGCTCCCGCCCCGCGCGGGTGAGCTGGAGGAAGATGTCCTCCAGGTCGCTTTCGGTCGTCGATATGTCGACGACCGGCAGGCCGCTCTGCTGGACGGCCGCAAGGATGGCGCCGACCGGTCCTTTGCTGGGACGGTAGCGGATCACGATCTTGCGCGGGCCCGCGAGGGTGGCGCCGAACGGCATCAGCGCGCCGGGAACCGCGGCGACATCGCCGCCGAGATGCACGGCCAGCTCCTTGGCGTCGATACGCGCGAGCAGCGCCTCCTTGTCCTCGCAGCACACGACCTTGCCGCGGTCGATGATGGCGATGCGCTCGCAGAGCTCTTCGGCCTCCTCGAGATAGTGCGTGGTCAGCAGCACGGTCGTGCCGGCGCGGTTCAGCGCCCGCACATAGGTCCACAGCTGCTGGCGCAACTCGACGTCGACGCCCGCCGTCGGCTCGTCCAGGACCAGCACGGGCGGGCTGTGCACCATCGCTTTGGCCACCAGCAGGCGCCGGCGCATGCCGCCGGAGAGCGTGCGCGGATAGGCGTCGGCCTTGTCGGCCAGTCCCACCGCGTCGAGGATTTCCATCGTGCGGCGTTCGGGCTTGGGTACGCCGTACATGCCGGCCTGCAGCTCCAAAAGCGCGCGCGGCGTGAAGAAGGGGTCGATGTTGAGTTCCTGCGGCACCACGCCGATCGCCGCGCGCGCACCCCGCGGGTCGCGGTCGATGTCGATTTCCCAGACGCTGGCCCGGCCGGCGGTCTTCAGCACCAGCCCGGCCAGGATATTGATCAGGGTGGATTTGCCGGCCCCGTTGGGGCCCAGCAGGGCGAACAGACTGCCGCGCGGAATGTCGAGGTCCACATGGTCAAGCGCGGTCTTCCGCTCGCCGCGGCTGCCATAGACCTTGGTCAGGCCGGTGACGGAGACCGCCGGGGCCGGGACCGGCGCGGACGCGGCGCCGGCCAAGGAAGGACTGTCGGCGAGCGTCATGCCCGTTCCGTGGGTGCCTTGCCGCGATGGTTGATTGTGGCGGCCGCATGCGTATCATCGCGGCGCCGCGCCGGTCAAATGCCCGGCCGAACCTTGCCCGGGACCACGCCATGCCGATGAACCCGCCGGAAACCATCGAAGTCGAGCAGGAAACCGTCGCCTGCGACGGCGGCGGCGGGGCCTTGGGCCATCCGCGCGTCTATCTTACGCTCGACGGCGACGGCAAGATCGACTGCCCCTATTGCGGGCGGCGCTTCACGCTGAAGCCGGGCGCACCCCGCCACGGCGGGCATTGAGCGTCCGCAGTACAGCCTTTTCCGCCTCGGCCAGGACCAGGACCGTCACGCCCGCGAGCAGTACCCAGCCCCAGTCCGCAAGGCTCAGCCCTGCCGTGCCGAACAGCGCTTGCACCGGCGGCAAATACGTGAAGCCGACCTGGCAGAGCATGGTCAGCGCGATGGTGAGGAGCGCCGGTCCGATCCCGCCGAGCGCGTGGCGCGACAGGCCGGACGCCAAAAGGAAGCGCGCCGGGACCAGGTAGAACGCCTCGCACGCCACGACCGCATTGACCGCGACGGTGCGGGCCGCCTCGACGCTCGCGCCCGTGGCGATCTTTCCGTGAAACAGGGTGAAGGCGGCGACCAGCATCAGGCTGCCGACGAACGCGATCCGCCACAGCACGAAGCCGCTCAGGATCGGCTCGGCCGCCGGCCGCGGCTTGCGGCGCATCACGTCCGCTTCCGGCTGCTCAAGCACCAGCGCCAGTGCCAGGGTCACCGAGGTGACCAGGTTGATCCACATGATCTGCACCGGCGTAACCGGCATGGTGCCGCCCACAAGCACGGCGATCGCGACCAGGAGCGCCTCGCCCAGGTCGGTCGGCAGGATGAACATCAGAGTCTTGCGCAAATTGTCGTAGACGCCGCGCCCCTGCCGCACTGCCTCGGCGATGGTGGCGAAGTTGTCGTCCGCCAGCACCATGACCGAGGCCTCCTTGGCCGCGTCCGTGCCTTTCCGGCCCATTGCCACGCCCACATCGGCGCGCTTGAGCGCCGGGGCGTCGTTGGCGCCGTCGCCGGTCATCGCCACGACCTCGCTGTTGGCCTGCAATGCTTCCACCAGCCGAAGCTTGTGCTCCGGATCGGCGCGCGCGACGACGGTCATGGCGCGCGCGGCCTGCGCGAGCGTGCCGTCGTCCATGGCCTCGATCTCCGCGCCACTCAGCACGCGGTCCCGGTCGCCATCGACAAGGCCGATCTCGCGCGCGATGGCGCGGGCGGTCTCGGCGTGATCGCCGGTGATCATGGCGACGCGGATGCCGGCGCGGCGGCAGTCGGCGACGGCCGCGATCGCCTCCGGGCGCGGCGGATCGATCATCGCCGCAACCCCCAGCAGCACGAACCCGTCGCGCGTATCCGCCATGGACAGGGTGCGATGGCCGGCCGGTGCGGCTTTCGATGCAAGCGCCAGCACGCGCATGCCCTGTGCCGCCGCCGCCTCGGCCGTGCGTCGCCAGGTCTGGCGGTTGACCGGCCGCTCGCCCGAAGCGGCCCGCTCGCGCACGCAGCGCTCCAGCACCGCCTCGGGCGCGCCCTTGAGATAGATCGTGCCGTCGCGGTGCAAAGTCGCCATGAAGCGGTGCGCGGCGTCGAACGGGATCTCGTCAAGGCGGGGATGCGCCCGGGCGAGAGCTGCCGGATCGATGTCCGCTTTCATGGCCGCGGTCAGAAGCGCGCCCTCGGTCGGGTCGCCGGCGAGCCGCCAGGCGCCGTCCGCCTTGTGGATCGCCGCGTCGTTGCACAGCGCACCCGCACCGAGCAGGGCCTGGACGCTCTTGTCGCGCGCGGCCAGCGTCCCTTCGCCGTACCGACGGATTTCGCCCGCCGGTGCATAGCCTGTGCCGGTGACGTCGAAACGCCCGTCGGGTGTGTGGACCGCGCGCACGGCCAACTCGTTGTGCGTGAGCGTACCTGTCTTGTCCGTGCATATCGTGGTAACCGATCCCAGCGTCTCGACCGCCGGCAGGCGGCGGACGATGGCGTTGCGTTGCGCCATACGCTCGACCCCGATCACCAGCGCGATGGTGATGATCGCCGGCAGGCCTTCGGGAATCGCCGCCACGGTCAGACCGACCGCCGCCATGAACATGTCGGCGGCGGGCAGCCCGCGCAGAAAGACGCCGATCGAAAACGTCGCCGCCGCCAATGCCAGGACGGCCAGAGTCAGCCGGCGCCCCATTGCGTCCAGGCGCCGCAGCAAGGGCGTTTGCAGCGCTTCGGTCTCGACCAGCAGCTTGCTGACGCGGCCGATCTCGGTCGCAAGCCCGGTGGCCACCACGACGCCCAAACCCTGGCCGGCGGCGATCACCGTGCCGGCATGCGCCATCGATTCCCGTTGGCTCAGCGGCGCGTCGGCCTGCGCGGCGGCGACCGCCTTGTCGGTCGGCGCCGACTCGCCCGTCAGCGCCGCCTCGATCGCGCGCAAGCCCCTGGCGTGCAGAAGCCGCAGGTCGGCCGGCACCTTGTCGCCCGACTGCAGGAACACGATGTCGCCGGGAACCAGCAGCCCGGCGTCGAGTTCGCACTTGCGGCCGTCGCGCAGCACGATCGCATGCAAGGACAGCATATTGCGCACCGCCTCGATGGCGCTCTGCGCCTTGCCCTCCTGCACGTACCCGATGACGGCGTTCAAGATCACGACGCCCAGGATCACGCCGGTGTCGGCGCCATGGCCGAGCCACGCCGTGACGCAGGCCGCGGCCAGCAGAACATAGATGAGAACATTGTGGAACTGGGCGAGAAAACGCCGCCAGGCGGCCTCCCGTGCCGGCTCCGGCAGCCGGTTCGGCCCGTGGATCGCCAGCCTGCGCGCGGCCTCCGCGGAGCCCAGGCCCGCCTCGGTGGCGGCGAGCCGGGCAAGCGCGTCACCCGGCGCAAGCGCGTACCAGGCTTCGATGCCCGCCGCCCGCCCCTCCCCGGCCGCTTTGGTTTCCGCCTGGGTCAATCGAAGCACCGCTCGCCGCGTGCGACCACGCTACGCCAGGAGCGGCGGGGGACGTCAACCCGGAAGCTTACGGCAGGACGCGCGCCGGTGGCGGTTCGGACACGACGATGAATTCGAGGCCGGTCGGATCGCGCTCGGCCGGGGCGCGGATGCCCATGGCGCTGGCGGGCGACAGCATGGCCAGCGGCAGCGGGTCGACCGGCATGGCCTTTTGCATCGTGAAACGGACGGGACGCTCGACGTTGTTCATCGAAACCTCAGATCGATCGCACGACGACAGGGCGGCGCGCCGTCGCCGGCGCACCGCCCCTCGTTCCGGCAAGACGATGGTTAGGCCGCCTTGGCGTCGATGCTCTTCACCTTCGCCGTCGGGCCACCAATCTGGATGGTGCGGGGCTTCATCGCCTCGGGCACCTCGCGCAGCAGGTCGATCGTCAAAAGACCGTCGGCGAGGCTCGCGCCGCTGACCTTCACGTAGTCGGCCAGGCTGAAGCGCCGTTCGAACGCACGGGCGGCGATGCCGCGATGCAGATAGTGCGTGCCGTCCGGCGCCGGCCGCGCCTTGCCGCTGACCACCAGCGTGTTCTGCTGCTGGACGACCGACAGGTCGTCTTCCTTGGCGCCGGCGACGGCGAGAGTCACGCGGTACTGGTTCTCGCCCACGCTCTCGATGTTGTAGGGCGGATAGCCGTCGCCCTCGGCCGCGCGCTGCGCGTCATCGAGCAGGTCGGCGATGCGGTCGAAGCCGACGGTGGAGCGGAAAAACGGGGAAAAGTCGAAGCTGGACATAGCCATATCCTCCGATTGAGCAACATGGGTCATTGGGGCCACCGCAATGGGCTGGTCCCCGCGCGATACGCCGCAGCCCCCGAAGGGCATCCGCAGCACCAGGGAGGTAGGGAGCCCGAAAAGCGCGTTCAAGGGGGCCGCGCACCCGGTTAACCACAGGATTTTTCGTCTAGACTGCGAACCATGAGCAAGAAATCCGCAGCCGCCGCCCCCTTCCGCCACCTTTACCTCGTCGACGGGTCCGGGTTCATCTTCCGGGCCTTCCATGCGCTGCCGCCGCTGACCCGCCAGGACGGCACGCCCGTGGGCGCCGTGCTGGGCTTCTGCAACATGCTGATGAAGCTGCTCGACGGCACGGACTGCGACGCCATCGCCGTGATCTTCGATGCCGGGCGCAAGACCTTTCGCAACAAGATCTACGATGCCTACAAGGCGCAACGCCCAGAGCCGCCGCCCGAACTGATCCCGCAGTTCGCCCTGGTCCGCAAGGCGACCGAGGCCTTCAACGTGAAGGCGATCGAGATGGGGGACTTCGAGGCCGACGACCTGATCGCGACCTATGCCCGACTGGCGCGCGACGCCGGCGCGGAAGTCACGATCGTCTCCTCGGACAAGGACCTGATGCAACTGGTGCGGCCGGGTGTGGGCATGCTCGACCCGATCAAGAACCGCCCGATCGGTCCGGCCGAGGTGCGCGAAAAGTTCGGGGTCGACCCCGACAAGGTGGTCGAGGTGCAGGCGCTGGCCGGCGATTCGGTCGACAACGTGCCGGGCGTGCCCGGCATCGGCGTCAAGACCGCGGCCCAGCTCATCAGCGAATATGGCGACCTGGAAAGCCTGCTGAAGCGCGCAGGAGAGATCAAGCAGCCCAAGCGGCGCGAGGCGCTGCTCGAGAACGCCGAGAAGGCGCGCATCAGCCGCAGGCTGGTGCAGCTTAAGGACGACGTGCCGGACGCGCCGCCGCTGGCCGAGTTGGCGCGCCGGCCGATGGATCGCGAACGGCTGCTGGCGTTCCTGTCGGAAAACCAGTTCCGCTCGCTGATCCAGCGCCTGCAGAACGGCCAGGGCAAATCCGCACCCCCGCCCAGGCCCGATGCCGGCGCGCCGGCGTCGGCAGCCAGGGCGCCGGTTTCCGCCGACGGCGCGACGGCGCCGATCGATCGCTCGCGTTATGTGCTGGTACAGGACCTTGCATCGTTGAAGCAATGGATCGCGCGCGCCGAATTGGCGGGCTATGTCGCGGTGGACACCGAGACCACCTCGCTCGATGCGATCCGCGCCGAGTTGGTGGGAGTATCGCTGGCGCTGGCGCCGAACGAGGCCTGCTACATCCCGCTGGGCCATGGCGGGGCGGGCAAGCCCGGCGAGTTCGACCTCGCGGGCGGCGGCGAGCGGCCGAGGCAGATCCCGCTGAAGGATGCGCTGGCGGCGCTGAAGCCGCTCCTGGCCGACCCCGCGGTGCTGAAGATCGGCCACAACCTGAAATACGACATGGAGATCTTCGCGCGCTACGGGCTGGAGCTGGCCCCGATCGATGACACGATGCTGATCTCCTACGTGCTCGAAGGCGGCCGCCACGGCCACGGGATGGACGAGCTGTCCTCGCTGCATCTCGGCCACGAGACCATCAAGTTTGCGGACGTGGCGGGCAGCGGCAAGGAGCAGGTCACCTTCGACCGTATCGCGCTGGACAAGGCGCGCGATTACGCGGCCGAAGACGCCGACGTGACGCTGAGGCTGCACCAGGTGCTGAAGCCCCGGCTCGTCGCGGAGCGGTTGGTGTCGGTCTACGAGAATATCGAGCGGGCCCTGCCGGCGGTCGTCGCCGAGATGGAACGCGCGGGCGTGCTGGTCGACCGCGCCGAGCTGGCCCGGCTCAGCAAGGATTTCGCCGAGCGCCTGGTCGAGCTGGAGGAGGACATCCACAAGCTGGCGGGCGAGACCTTCAATATCGGCTCGCCCAAGCAGCTGGGCGACATCCTGTTCGGCAAGATGGGCCTGAAGGGCGGGGTCAAGACGAAGACCGGGGCCTATTCCACCAACTCCGACATCCTCGAGCCGCTGGCCGCCGAGGGCCACGACATCGCCCAGCGCGTGCTGGACTGGCGCGAGCTGGCCAAGCTGAAGAGCACCTACACCGACGCCCTGGTCGAGCAGATCAACCCGGAGACGGGACGGGTTCACACTTCCTTCGCGTTGGCTGCGACCAATACGGGGCGCCTGTCCTCGACCGATCCCAACCTACAGAACATCCCGATCCGCACCGAGGAGGGGCGCAAGATCCGCCGAGCCTTCGTGGCCAAGAAAGGCTACAAACTGCTGTCGGTCGACTATTCCCAGATCGAATTGCGGCTGGTGGCCGAGATGGCCGGCATCGAGGCGCTGCTGCAGGCGTTCCGCGACGGGGTGGACATCCACGCCCTCACCGCCTCGCAGGTGTTCGGGGTGCCGATCAAGGGCATGGACCCGATGGTCCGGCGCAAGGCCAAGGCGATCAACTTCGGCATCATCTACGGGATCAGCGGCTACGGGCTGGCGCAGCAGATCGGCGTCACGCCCGGCGAAGCCAATGCCTACATCAAGGCCTATCTCGACCGCTACGCTGGCATCCGCCAGTACATGGAGCGCATGAAATCGGAGTGCCACAAGCGCGGCTACGTGGAAACGATGTTCGGCCGGCGCTGCCACATCCAGGGCGCCAACGACCGCAACATGGCCCGCCGTAGCTTCGCCGAGCGCCAGGCGATCAACGCCCCGATCCAGGGCACCGCCGCCGACATCATCAAGCGCGCCATGGTTCGCATCCCGCCGGCGCTGAAGGCGGCAGGACTCGACGCCGCCATGCTGCTGCAGGTCCATGACGAGCTGCTGTTCGAGGTGCGCGACGGGCACACGGAGAAAGCCAGCGCCCTGGTGCGAGCGATCATGGAAGGCGCGGCCGGACCGGCCCTGAAGCTGTCGATTCCGCTGGTTGCCGAGGCAGGCAGCGGCCATTCCTGGGCCGAGGCGCACTAAATATGTCGTAATAACAGATAGTTATACAATTTACCTAAGCTAAGTCATCATCCTTGGGTTGGCGATGATTCGCAAAACTTCATTTGCAGTTTGTTAACCAGCCGCGCCAGCAGCTTCTTGGAGAAATCGATACGATATCAGATCGTTAGTAGACGTCTTTGCGACCGCAGGCTGCGGCTGGGGCGCCATGATCGTGGCTTCAAGGCGTGCTTCTTTACGTATGATTAACCATGATTCCGTTAAATCATACGGTCGCTGGGGCGTCAGGGCCGGATTTTTCCAACCGAATCAGGCAAGACCGAATTCGGTTCGATATCGTAACGATGCCCCGCGGCCGGCCGGGCCAGTCTTGGCTGGGCTCAGGCCGCGGCGTGAATTGCCGCCGACTTCACCCGGTCGTCCACATGCGGCTCGAATTGCTTGAAATTGGTTTCGAACCGCTTGGCGACGTTGAGGGCGGCCTGGTCATAGGCCTTCTTGTCCACCCAGGTCGACCGGGGATTCAGCACCTCCGCAGGCACGTCCGGGCACGAATTGGGCACGAGCAGGCCGAAATTCGGGTCCTTGGCGCCTGCGACCGAGGCCAGCTTGCCGTCCAGCGCGGCGCGGATCATGGCCCGCGTATGGGCGATCCGGAAACGCTGGCCGACCCCGTAGCCTCCGCCGCTCCAGCCGGTGTTGACCAGCCAGCAGCTGGCGCCGTGCTTGGCGATGCGCTCGCCCAGCATCTTGGCATAGACCGAGGGGTGGCGGGGCATGAAGGGGGCGCCAAAGCAGGTGGAAAAAGTCGCCTGGGGCTCGCTGCCCATGCCCTTTTCGGTGCCGGCGACCCGGGCCGTATAGCCGCTCAGGAAGTGGTACATCGCCTGTTCGGGCGTCAGCTTGCTGATCGGCGGCAGGACGCCGAAGGCGTCGGCCGTGAGCATCACCACAGTCGCGGGCTGGCCGCCGCGTCCCCCCGGCGCGATGTTCGGGATGAAGTCGATCGGGTAGGAGGCGCGCGTGTTCTCCGTGAACCGGGCGTCGTCCAGGTCGAGCCGCCTCGTATCGGGGTCGACCACCACGTTTTCCAGAACGGTGCCGAACCGGGTGGTGGTGGCATAGATCTCGGGCTCGGCCTCGGCCGACAGCTTGATCACCTTGGCGTAGCAACCGCCTTCGAAATTGAAGATGCCCTGGTCGGACCATCCGTGCTCGTCGTCCCCAATGAGCCTGCGGGCCGGGTCCGCCGAGAGGGTCGTCTTGCCGGTCCCGCTGAGGCCGAAGAAGATCGCCGTGTCGCCCCTGGGCCCGATATTGGCCGAGCAGTGCATGGGCAGCACGCCGCGCTCGGGCAGCAGGTAGTTGAGGATGGTGAAGACCGATTTCTTGATCTCGCCGGCATAGTGGCTGCCGGCAATCAGCACCAGGCGGCGGGCGAAGCTGACCGCGATCACCACCTCGCTGTTGGTGCCGTCGATCGCCGGCACGCACTGGAAGTTCGGTGCCTGCAGGATCGTGAACTCGGGCTCGAAATCCGCGAGCTCCGCCGGCTGGGGCCGAATGAACATGTTGCGCGCGAACAGGCTGTGCCAGGCGTTCTCGGTCACCACGCGCACCTTCAGCCGGTATTGCGGGTCGGCGCCAACGTAGCTGTCCACCACGTAAGCCTCGCGGCCCTGGAAATAGGCCTGGAACCGGCGGTAGAGCGCATCGAAGCGCGCTTCGGTCATCGCCACGTTGACGCTGCCCCAGGCGATGTTCTCGCGCGAGCCCGGCTCGTCGGCGAAAAACTTGTCCTTGGGCGAGCGGCCGGTATAGACGCCGGTGCGCACCGCAAGCGCGCCACCTTCGGTCACCATGCCTTCGCGGCGGCGGATCGCCTCCTCGTAAAGCGCGGGCACGCCCAGATTCCAGTGGGCGACCGACAGATTGGCGATGCCGGCTCTGTCGAGCCCATGGCGGCTGGCGATTCCTACCTGCTGCATCAGGCATTCTCCGGGGGATTACGTAAATTCACTTGTTATGACAAGTGGTTACACTACCTGCGCGATGGCGCGGACCATAGGACCAACGACCGGCGATAGGCAAGGGTCGGTTCGGCGCCGGCCTAAGCGGTTGACCGGGCCTGTTTTGCCAATCGGACCAGTTCGGCGCGTGCCTCCGTGGCATCCTTGATGCGGCACCGAAACGAAACCCGGCCCGTCCTGCCGCCCGATCCCGCCCCGGTCAGGCGCAGATCGATGCCCTCCGGATCGATGCCGGTCATCCGCCAAACAGTGCCTTGCGGGCCGCCCGGTTGGCCGAGCAGCCGGGCCGCATAGAGCGCCACCGCATCGGCATGGTCCCTGTTCATGTGCTCGACGATTTCCGCCTCGCGCGCCGCCAGCGCGGCGGCATCGTTCACGTCGTCCAGCAGCGCCGCGCCGTCGATCCAATGGATGCGTCCGAACCCGCCAACGAGGTGCCCGCGCTCCACCTGCACCCGGTAGAACGCGAAGTCCCCGAAATCCGCATACATGGCGGCTCCCGGATGGCGGGCGAGAAAACGGGCGCGATGGCGCGGCTCCTGCGTTTGCCGCGCGCGGCCCAGCAGCGTCACTCGCGGGCCGGTCAGCGGTTCGTCCAGCCCCGCGGTTCCGTCGAGCATCAGGGCCACCCGGTCGTCCCGCGCGATGTCCTTGGTGTGCTCGGCCAGACCCGAGATGAGCAGCAGAGGGCTGGCGTCGTGGTCGACCGCCAGCAACACCAGTGCCGCGTAGGGCCAGCCGTCGGCGGCTTCGCCGTCGCGCCGGCGCGTGGCGAGCGTGGCGCGGTCGGATGCCCGCAGCAGGCGGCGGGCCACGACGGCGGGCGGGGCTTCCGGTGCATCCATGCGCGCGATGGAACCTGGAAACGCGGTGCAGGTCAACGCGACACCGCGGGACTGGCCTGCAACCCGATGCTGGTCTATGTCTCGCCCATGGTTCGCCGCCTGTTAGTGGCCGTGCTCCTTGCGTTCGCCCCGCTCGCGGCGCGGCCCGAGGCCGAGCGCCTGGGCGATCTGCGCATCTCTGCGGCCTGGGCGGCGCCCTCCTCGCTCAGCCGGCGCACCGGCTCGGTCTACCTGACGATCAAGAACGCAGGCGCGCGGAACGACCAGCTGATAGCGGCGCATACATCGGCGGCCGAGGAGACCGAGCTGCGCTCGCACCGAACGGGGGAGGTGGTGGGGCGTGCGCGGCGCGTCGCGTCGGTCCTGTTGCCCGCCGAGGCGAAGACGGTTCTGCGGCCGGGGGCCGAGCATATCGCGCTGATCGACGTCAAAACGCCGCTCAAGGCCGGCGACAGCCTGTCGCTGCTCCTGATGTTCGAGAAAGCGGGCGTGGTGACGGTTACCGTGCCGGTGACGACCGGCCCGCCGGAACATTGATCGCGTTGACTAGGAGACGCGGCGCCAGACCGCGCCGGACACGAAGCCCAGCACCGCCCAGAACACCGCCGCCGTCGCCAGCGACAGCACGGCGAAACGCGCCGCGAGTTCGGGCGGCGCCGCGCCGGCCTCGCCCACCGGGGGGTGCGGCGCGCCCACGACATGCGGCAGCACGATCGCGACCACGCCCAGGACCTTCAGCGCGGCATAGCGGCCGAAGACGATCAGCGCCAGGCCGCCGCCGGTCGCCACGGCGGTGGCCAACCACCACGCCTGGCGGGGCAGCACGGCGGCGGAAACCGAACCCGGCAGTTCGGGCGGCAGGCCGATTGCCGGCGCGAGCGCGAAGGTGGCGAAACCGGCGGCCCCCCACAGCAGACCGCGCCGGCCGTCGATTTCGCGGCCGGACAGGGTAAAGGCCGCGACCAGGATCAGCGCGAAGCCGACGCCGATGCCGAGATTCGCAAGCGCGGTGAAGGCGATGCGCTGGAACCCTTCCTCCGGCTTCCACCCCTCCGCGTCATGGTGATGACCGGCCTGGGCCGCCGCACCGCGGTCGTGCGCGGCCGGCTTCGGCGCGTCGACCTTGGCGTCCTCGAACGATTCGGCCTTGAGGATGAGCGGCACCACCACGGCCTGTTGAGCGGCGGTGATCGCCAGGCAGGCGACGAACCCCGCGATCAGCGCAGCGATCAACGCGCGGCGCATCGCAAGGGCTTCAGTGGCAGGGGAAAGCGAAAGCGTGGCGCGCGTCATGCGCCGCGTTATGCACCAGCTCGGGCTGGGCGAAGCCGGCGACGAATACGAGCGCAAGTCCGACGGCAGCAAGGATGCCGGCGCGCCCAAGCCGGCTCGACAGGTCTGCCAGACCGACGGTTGCGGTTGCGGCAATGCGGCTCATAGAGGGTCCCCCAGAATGCCCGACCGGACCATAGGAGCGGCCGGATCGATGTGTCAATGCGAGGATGAAGGCTGCGTCCTACCTATTCTTGAACCGGGGCGGCCGTTTCTCGACGAAGGCCGACATGCCTTCCTTCTGGTCCTCGGTGGCGAAGGTCGCGTGGAACACGCGGCGCTCGAACTTGATGCCCTCCGCCAAGGTGGTCTCGTAGGCGCGATTGACCGATTCCTTGGCCATCATGACGGCCGGGCGCGACAGGTCGGCGATCTTCTCCGCGGTCCTGATCGCCTCGGCCAGGAGGTCTGCCGCCGGCACCACGCGGCTGACCAAGCCCGCGCGTTCGGCTTCGGCCGCGTCCATCATGCGGCCGGTCAGGCACATCTCCATCGCCTTCGACTTGCCGACGAAGCGGGTCAGGCGCTGCGTGCCGCCCGAACCGGGTATGGTGCCGATAGTGATCTCGGGCTGGCCGAACTTGGCGGTGTCGGCGGCCAGGATGAAGTCGCACATCATCGCCACCTCGCAGCCGCCGCCGAGCGCGAAGCCCGCGACCGCGGCGATGATCGGCTTGCGCATCGTACTGACCCGTTCCCAGCCCTTGGTGATGAAGTCTGCCAGGTAGACGTCCATGTAGCTGCGCCCGGCCATCTCCTTGATGTCGGCGCCGGCGGCAAAGGCCTTCTCGCTTCCCGTCAGCACGATGCAGCCGATCGCGTCGTCCGCCTCCATGTCGTCGAGGGCGTGGCCGAGCTCGGCGATCAGCGGACCGGAAAGGGCGTTCAGCGCCTTGGGGCGGTTCAGCGTGATGATGCCGACCTTGCCGCGTTTTTCGACCAGGATGTTCTCGTAGGCCATCGATGGCTCCGCGTCTGGGGGGTGCGCGCTAATAGCCTATCGCTGGCACTTCGCACAATAGAAGGTCGACCGCCCGCCCTGGACCGTGCGCTTGATCTTCTGCCGGCACTTCGGGCAGGGCTGCCCCTCGCGGTCGTAGACCTGGAAATGGTGCTGGAAATAGCCGAGCTCGCCGTCGGCCTGCACGTAATCGCGCAGGCTGGAACCGCCGGCCTTGATCGCGTCGCGCAGTACGCTCTTGATCGCCCCGATCAGGCGCGCGGCGCGCTCGCCCTGTACCGTACCGGCAAGCCGCCGCGGCGATATCCCGGCCCGGAACAGCGCCTCGCAGGCGTAGATGTTGCCGACGCCCACCACCAGATTCTGGTCGAGGATCGCCGCCTTGATCGGCGTACGCTTGCCTTTGAGCCGCGCCGCCAGGGTCTTGGCGTCGAACGCGTCGTCCAGCGGCTCGGGGCCCAGGTCCTTCAGCAGCTTGTGGTCATAGAGCGCATCGCTGGAGACGAGATCCATCATGCCGAAACGGCGCGGGTCGTTGAACGTGACCGTGTAGCCGTGGTCGGTGGTGAACACGACATGGTCGTGCACGTCGCGCCCGCCCGTGTCGTGATGAAACTGACCCACCATTTTCGCGTCGCCGGCCTGCTTGCCGACGACGATCCGCCCCGACATGCCGAGGTGGATCATCAGCACCATGCCGTCGTCGAGATGCAGCAGCAGGTATTTCGCGCGCCGATCGATCGCGCTGACGGTGCGCCCCGTGACGCGGCGGGCGAAATCCTTGGGCAGGGGAAACCTCAGGTCGGCGCGGCGCTGGTCGACCTTGACCAGGCGGTGGCCCACCATGCAGCGGATCAGGCCCTGACGGACGGTTTCGACCTCTGGAAGCTCGGGCATGGCGGGTTCCGGGTGAAGGAGCCCGCACGCTAGCAAGATGCCCGCCCGGGCGCTATGGTCCGCGGGCCATGGCAGCCACCGAAAGCAGGGACGGCAGCGGCGACGACACGGTCGCCTTCGGCTATCGCGACGTGCCGGCCGGCGACAAGCCAGGGCTGGTGCGCGGCGTGTTCGACAGCGTGGCGACGCGCTACGACCTGATGAACGACCTGATGAGCGGCGGCATCCATCGCCTGTGGAAGCAGGCGATGTTGGACCTGCTGCACCCCCGCCGGGGATGGACGCTGGTCGACCTGGCGGGCGGCACGGGCGACATTGCCTTCGGTTTCCTCGACCGCGTGCACGCCAAGGGCCGTGCGATCGTCTGCGACCTGACGCCGTCGATGGTGGCGGTCGGGCGCGACCGGGCGCTGGACCGCGGGCTGCTTGCGGGCGTGGACTGGATTGCCGGCGACGCGCAGGCGATTCCGCTGAAGAGCGGCGTGGCCGACGCCGTCACAATGGCGTTCGGGTTGCGCAACGTCACCGACATCGACGCGGTGCTTCGCGAGGCGAGGCGCGTCCTGAGGCCCGGCGCGCGATTCGTCGTGCTGGAGTTCAGCCGCTGCACCGTGCCGGGGTTGGATCGGCTCTACGACCTCTATTCCTTCAGCGTGCTGCCGGCGTTGGGTCGGGTGGTTACGGGCGACGAGGATGCCTACCGCTACCTTGTGGAGAGCATCCGCCGCTTCCCGCCCCAGGAGGAACTTGCGAAGCGCTTTTCCGCCGCCGGATTCGCGCGCGTGAACTGGCGCAACCTCAGCGGCGGCATTGCCGCGCTGCATTGGGGCTGGCGGGTCTAGCGCCGACTCGATGCTGCGTGCGCTCCGCAACTTGGCCCGCCTCGTGGTCATCGGCTGGACCCTGGCGCGATACGACGCGCTGGTTCTGGCCGAAATGGCGGGCGTGGCGCCGGGCCTGATCCGCCTCGGCCGGCGCATTGCGCGCAGCGACATCGAGGGCAGACCGGGCCAGCGCCTGGCTCGCGCGTTCGAAACCCTGGGACCCAGCTTCATCAAGCTGGGGCAGATCCTCTCCACGCGCTCGGACCTCATTGGCGACGAGGTGGCAGGCGACCTCGCGCTGTCGCGCGACAGCCTGCCGCCGTTTTCCGCGGCGCAAGCACGCGCGATCGTGGCCGAGGAGCTGGGCGCGCCGGTCGAAACCCTGTTCCGGTCCTTCGACGAGCAGGCGGTCGCCGCGGCCTCGATCGCGCAGGTCCATTTCGCCGTCACGACCGAAGGCCAGGAGGTGGCCGTCAAGGTGCTGCGCCCGGGCGTGGTGGAGGCCTTTGCGCGCGACCTGGACCTGTTCTACTGGCTGGGCGAGCAGATCGAGCGCCTGCGCCCCTCGCTGCGCCGCCTCAAGCCGCTGGAGGTAGCGGACACACTGTCGCAGACCGTGCAGATGGAAATGGACCTGCGCTTCGAGGCCGCCGCCGCATCGGAGCTGGGCGAGAATTTCCGCGGCGATCCCGGCTTCCGCGTGCCGGAGGTCGACTGGCGGCGCACCGCAAGGCGCGTGCTGACCATCCAGCGCATCGCCGGCATCGCCATCGACCGGCGGGAGGAGATCATCGCCGCCGGCCACAACATCGACCTTATCCTGACACGCGCCGCCGAATCGTTCTTCCAGCAGGTGTTCCGCGACGGCTTCTTCCACGCCGACCTGCACCCCGGCAACCTGTTCGTGGCCCAGGACGGCGCCATCGTGGTGATCGACTTCGGCATCATGGGCCGCCTCGACCGCAAGACGCGCGACTACCTTGCCGAGATGCTCATCGGATTCCTCACGCGCGACTACCGGCGCGTGGCCGAGGTGCATTTCCAGGCGGGCTACGTGCCCGACACCAAGTCGGTCGACGCCTTCACCCAGGCCTGCCGGTCGATCGGCGAGCCGATCCTGGAGAAGCCGCTGAACCAGATTTCGATCGCGCGCCTGCTCGGCCAGCTTTTCAAGATCACCGAGCAGTTCGACATGGAAGTGCAGCCGCAGCTCCTGCTGCTGCAGAAGACCATGCTGGTGGCGGAGGGCGTGGGGCGCAAGCTGAACCCCGACGTGAATCTGTGGGAGATGGCACGGCCGCTGATCGAGGATTGGATGGTGCGCAAGAACGCACCCGACCAGCGCATCCGCGACTTCATGACCGATGCGAAGGAGAACCTGGAGCGCATCCCGCGCCTGCTCGCCGAAACCGAGAAGGCGACCCAGGCGATCCTCGAGGGCGGCATCAAGCTCAGCCCCGAAACCATCCGCACTTTGCGCGGCGAGGACAGCGGCAAAGTGCCCTGGACCCTGGTCATTGCCGTGGTCGCCCTGGCCGCCGCGGTCGTGGCGCTGGCGCGGTAGCATCCACCTTGCAACCCCTCCCAAGAGCGCCTATATCCACATTCACGTAGTGTGATTATCTGTTAATTTCGCCGGAGGTGCCGCGATGCTATCCGGAAAGCGTATCCTTCTGGTCGTCGCGGGCGGGATCGCCGCGTACAAAGTGCTGGAGCTGATCCGCCGCCTGCGCGAGCGGGGCGCCAAGGTGCGCTGCATCCTGACCAAGGGCGGGGCGCAGTTTGTGACCCCCCTGTCGCTGCAGGCGCTTAGCGAGGACAAGGTCTACAGCGACCTGTTCTCGCTGACCGACGAAAGTGAGATGGGCCATATCCGCCTGTCGCGCGAGGCCGACCTGGTGGTGGTGGCGCCCGCCTCGGCCGACATCCTGGCGCGGATGGCGGCGGGGATCGCCGACGACCTGGCGACCACGGCGCTGCTGGCGACCGACAAGCCGGTCCTGGTGGCCCCGGCGATGAACACCCAGATGTGGGCCCATGCCGCCACCCAGGCCAACCTGGCGACCCTGGAGCGGCGCGGCATCCTGCGCGTCGGCCCCAACAGCGGCGATTTGGCCTGCGGCGAGGTGGGCGCGGGCCGCATGGCCGAGCCGATGGAGGTTCTGGCCGCGATCGAATCGTTCTTCACCGGAGCCGTCGACAAGCCGCTGGGCGGGCTGAAGGCGCTGGTGACATCCGGCCCGACCTACGAGGCGATCGACCCGGTGCGCTACATCGCCAACCGCAGCTCGGGCAAGCAGGGCCATGCCATCGCCGCTGCCCTGGCGCGGCTGGGCGCGTCCACTACGCTCGTCAGCGGGCCGACCGGGCTGGCCGGCCCGGCGGGCGTGTCGGTGGTGCCGATCGAATCGGCGCGCGAGATGCTGGCGGCCTGCGAGGCGGCGCTGCCGGTCGACGTGGCGGTCTGCGCCGCGGCGGTGGCCGACTGGCGCGTCGCCAAGGCGGCGCCTGGCAAGATCAAGAAGACCGGCGGCAAGCCGCCGGCGCTCGAACTCGCCGAGAACCCCGATATCCTGGCCACGCTCTCGGCCCAGGGCAACGCGCGCCCGCGCCTGGTGATCGGCTTCGCGGCGGAGACCGAAAACGTCGTGGAAAATGCGGTCGCCAAGCGGCGCAAGAAGAACTGCGACTGGATCGTCGCCAACGACGTATCACCCGCCACGGGCACGTTCGGCGGCGACCGCAACACGGTGCATCTGGTCACCGCATCGGGCGTCGAGGCCTGGCCGCCCCTCTCGAAAGACGAAGTGGCGGCGCGGCTTGCCCGGCGCATCGGCGAGCACCTCGTCGCAGCGCATTGAATCAGAGCCGATGAGCAGCAGCAGAGTTTCGGTCGCAATCAAGCGGCTGGCGCATGGCGGGGGCCTGCCCCTGCCCGGCTATGCGACCGCGGACAGCGCCGGCATGGACCTGGCGGCCGCCGTGGCGAGCGACCTGGTGTTGAAGCCCGGCGCACGCGCCGTCGTACCGACCGGCTTCGCCGTCGCCGTGCCTCGGGGCTACGAGGCGCAGGTGCGGCCCCGATCGGGGCTCGCCGCCAAGAACGGGGTCACGGTGCTGAACGCGCCCGGCACGATCGACGCCGACTATCGCGGCGAGGTGGGCGTGATCCTGATCAATCACGGCGACCAGGACTTCACCATCACCCGCGGCATGCGGATCGCGCAGATGGTGATCGCGCCGGTGTCGCAGGCCAGCATGGCGGAAGTGGCGGAGCTGCCCGTGACCGAGCGCGGCGCAGGCGGTTTCGGCTCGACGGGAACCGCCTGAACCATGCTGCGCCTTCCCCGCCGCACGCTGTTCGCCATCGAGGCCGTTTTGGACGTCGCTTATAGCGCGGGAGGGGCGACGGTGCGCAGCGGCGAGATCACCGAGCGCCAGGGCATCCCGGCGCGCTATCTTGAGCCCGTGCTGCAGCAGCTTGTGCGGGCGGGCATCCTGATCGGGGTGCGCGGCCCGCGCGGCGGCTATCGCCTGGGCCGCGACCCCCGTCGCATCACCGTGGGCGACATCGTGCGCGTGGCCTCGGGCGAGGACGAGGACGGCGAGGAGAACCAGGCCGGCTCGCCGCTTGGCCGCGCGGTGGTGCGCCCGATGATCCAGGCGCTGGAGGACGAGGCGATGGCGCGGCTGGATGCGACCACCGTCGACGAGCTCTGCGTCAAGGCGCGCGCCGCGGGCGTGGCAGGCGCCGGGACCCAACCCCTGGACTTCACGATCTAGCGCATGGCCAATCCGGAATTCCGCGGCCGCATATATGGCAGCATCGTCGAGACGATCGGCGCGACGCCGGTCGTGCGGCTTGCCAAGCTGGCGGCGGATGCGGGCGTGAAGGCCGAGATCCTGGCGAAATGCGAGTTCTTCAACCCGCTGTCCTCGGTCAAGGACCGCATCGGGTTGTCGATGATCGAGGCCTTGGAGAAGCAAGGCAGGCTCGACAAGGACACGGTGGTGGTCGAGCCTACCTCGGGCAACACCGGCATCGGGCTTGCCTTCGTTTGCGCGGCCAAGGGCTATCGGCTGATCCTGACCATGCCCGAGAGCATGTCGGTGGAGCGGCGCAAGATGCTGCGCCTGCTCGGCGCGCAACTCGAGCTGACCCCGGCCGACAAGGGCATGAACGGCGCCATCCAGCGCGCCGAAGCACTACTGCAGACCCTACCCAAAGCGGTGATGCCGCAGCAGTTCAAGAACCCGGCCAACCCCGAAGTGCATGTGCGCACAACGGCCGAGGAGATCTGGCGCGACCTGGACGGCAGGCTCGACGCGATGGTGGCGGGCGTCGGTACGGGCGGCACCTTCACGGGTTGCGCCCAGGTGCTGAAGCCCCGACTGCCGCACCTGCGCATGATCGCGGTCGAGCCCGAGGAGAGCCCGGTCCTGTCGGGCGGCGTCCCGGGGCGTCACCTGATCCAGGGCATCGGCGCGGGCTTCATTCCCGACATCATGAACACCGAGGCGATCGACGAGATCGTCCGCATTCCCAGCCACGCCGCGCTCGCCATGGCGCGCAAGGTGGCGGCGCTGGAGGGTATGCCCGTGGGCATCTCCTCCGGTGCGGCGCTGGCGGCCGCGCTGCAGGTGGGCGCGCGGGCCGACATGGCGGGCAAGCGCGTGCTGGTGGTGCTGCCCTCCTCGGCCGAGCGCTATATCTCCACCGCGCTGTTCGAGGACATGTGAGTCGCTTTGGGCGACGTAACCGCGTATGCGTCCTTCGGCAAGCTCAGGACGAGGACATTCTTTTCTGCCTCATCCCGAGCCTGTCGAAGGATGAGGCCTGAGCCCCATGTCCCTGACCGACGCCCAGGAGATGCGCTACGCCCGCCACATCATCCTCGAGGAGGTTGGCGAGGAGGGGCAGGAGCGGCTGCTCGCCAGCAAGGTGCTGGTGGTGGGCGCGGGCGGGCTGGGCTCGCCGCTGTTGATGTATCTTGCCGCCGCCGGCGTCGGGACACTGGGCATCGTCGACGACGACACCGTGGAGATCACCAACCTGCAACGCCAGATCGCGCATTCCACCCGGTCGCTCGGCCGGCCCAAGGTCGACAGCGCGGCCGAGGCGGTCGGCGCGATCAACCCCGAAATCAAGGTCATCCGCCACCGGACGCGCCTCGGCCCCGACAACGCCGAGGCGATCGTCGGGGGTTACGACCTGGTGGCGGACGGCACCGACAATTTCGACGCGCGCTACCTGCTGAACGATGTCTGCTACCGCCTGAGGAAGCCGTTGGTCTCGGCCTCGCTCTACCGCTTCGAGGGGCAGCTTACGACCTACGCGCCGTTCCGCGCCGTCGCCGGCTCGGCCGAGCACGGGCCGTGCCTGCGCTGCCTGTTTCCCGACAAGCCGCCGCCCGACCTGGTGCCGCGCTGCGAGACTGCGGGCATCCTGGGCGCCGTTGCGGGCGTGCTGGGAACCTTGCAGGCCACGGAGGTCCTGAAGGAACTGCTGGGACTGGGCGACAGCCTGAGCGGTCGGTTGCTGATGTACGACGCGCTCTCGGCCGAGACGCGCATCGTCAAGCTGAAGCGCGATCCGAACTGCAAGACTTGCGGCGGCTGACGTCTCAGGCCTTGCGCCGGTCCTCGGCCAGCCAGCGGAACAGCTCCTTCATCCGCGCATCCACCAGCTTCTGCCGGTCGCGTTTGCCCCAGTCGTAGACGCCGGGCCACTGGCCGGCGAGGCGCGGTTTCTTCAGCGCATCCGCCACGGCCTTGGGCGGCTCGGGCGCGGTCGAAAGATCGGGCTGCAGGAAGCGGGCGAAGTTGTACATGGTCTCGAGCCCGCCGATATCGGCCGATTCGATCGGGCCGGTGATGCCGACGCGCCGGCCGAAGGAGGTTCGCGCGACGGCGTCGATCACCTCGGGGCTCGCCACGCCGTCCGCCCACAGCGCCCAGGCTTCGCGCAACAGCGCGAACTGCAGGCGGTTGCCGATGAAACCCTTCACCTCCTTGTCGATCACCACGGGTGTCTTGCCGGCTGCGCGGATGATCGCGACGGTTCGGTCCACGACCGGCTTGGCGCAATGCGGCCCGCCGCAGACCTCCACCAGCGGGATCAGCTGGGGCGGATACCAGAAATGCGCGGCGATCACGCGGTCCTTGCGGTGGACCTTGGGCACCAGCGCGCTGGCCGGCTGGCCGCTGGAGGACGCCAGGATCGCATCGGGCCGGCATAGAGCGTCGAGCCGTGCGAAGATCGCGATCTTCAACTCCAGGTCCTCGGTCACGGCCTCGAGCACGAAATCCGCCACCTTGGCGTCGCCGAGCTCGGTCGAGGCCGCAATGCGGCCGGGCACCGCATCCGCCTCGGCCTGCGTCAGGATGCCGTGGGCGACGAAGTCCTTCAGGCTCGCCCTGATGCGCTCCGTCGCTGCGGCGAGGCTCGCGGCGCTGCGCCCGATCATCGTGACCCGATGTCCGGCCATGGCGAAGACCTGGGCCGTGCCGTGGCCGATGATGCCGTTGCCGATGATGGCGATGCGTTCGGCTGCCATGGCTGCGCCGCCTCCCCGCTAGAACATCGCTTCCAGCACGCGGTCGGGCGGCGAGTGACCGTCAACGAAGGTCTTGATGTTGATGATGACCTTCTCGCCCATGTCCATGCGTCCCTCGATCGTGGCCGAGCCCATGTGGGGCAGCAGAACGACGTTGTCGAGCTTGAGCAGCCTGGGATTGATTGCCGGTTCGTTCTCGAACACGTCCAGCCCCGCGCCCGCCAGCTCGCCTGCGGCGAGCATGCGCGCCAGCGCGTTCTCGTCGATCACCTCGCCGCGCGAGGTGTTCACGATGAAGGCGTGCGGGCGCAGCATCTTCAGGCGCCGCGCCGACAGCAGGTGGAAGGTCGCCGGCGTGTGCGGGCAGTTGACCGACACGATGTCCACCCGCGCCAGCATCTGGTCCAGGCTTTCCCAGTAGGTGGCGTCGAGCTCGGCCTCGATGTCCGCCAGCGCGCGACGGCGGTTGTGGTAGTGGATGGCGAGGCCGAAACCGCGCGCGCGCCGCGCCACCGCCGTGCCGATCCGCCCCATGCCGATGATGCCGAGCCGCTTGCCCCAGATGCGGTGGCCGAGCATGCCCGTGGGGCTCCAGCCGCGCCATTCGCCGCTGCGCACCAGGCGCTCGCCTTCGGCAAGCCGCCGCGGCACGGCCAGGATCAGGGCCATGGTCATGTCGGCAGTGTCTTCGGTCAGCACGCCCGGCGTGTTGGTGACGGTGATGCCGCGCTGGCGCGCGGTCTTGAGGTCGATATGGTCGACGCCCGTGCCGAACGACGCGATCAGCTTGAGCCCCTGGCCGGACTTGGAGAGGATCGCGGCGTCGATGCGGTCGGTGACGGTGGGCACCAGCACGTCGGCGACGCCGGCCGCGGCGACCAGCTCGGCCTGGGACATCTTGTGGTCGTCCAGGTTGAGCCGCGCGTCGAACAGCTCCATCATCCGCGTCTCGATCACGTCCGGCAGCTTGCGCGTCACGACCACGACGGGCTTCTTGCGGTTCGGCGCCATGTGATTTCCCCCTGGAGAAGCCGGCGGATCGGCCATAGCAAGCCGCCCCCGGAATGTCCAGCATCGGGGCCGGGTTGTGGACAGCCCGGCGCCGCCGCCTTGACCCCCCAGCCGCCGCGGCCGTATAAGCCCTTCTGATGGCTGGACTTATGGCTGGGCGATGGCTTCAGAGGCGATGATCGCCACGACCACGCTGCGGCGTGCGCTACGCTGCGGCGCGGTTGCGCTGTCGGCTGCTTTCCTGTCCCTGGCGCTCGGAAATCCCCTGCTGGCGCAAGTCGAGAAGGCGCCGAGCGAGAAGAGCCAGAAGAATGGCAAGCTGCCCCGCTTCGCCTCCCTCAAATCCGAGGACGTGAACGTGCGCACCGGGCCGGGTCCGCGCTACCCCGTGGACTGGAAGTTCGTGCGCCGCGATTTGCCGGTGGAGATCGTGGCCGAGTTCGATACCTGGCTGAAGATCCGCGACTGGCAGAACACCGAGGGCTGGGTGCATTCCAGCATGCTGTCGCAGCGCCGCCAGGTGATGGTCGTGGGCGACACGATGCGCGACGTGCGCCGCTCGCCGGAAGACAGCGCGCCGGTCGTGGCGCGCAGCGAGCCGGGCGTGATCGGCCAGCTGTTGCAATGCGAAGGGGCGTGGTGCCGGGTGCAGATGCGCAAGGTCACGGGCTGGATCCGGCGGGACGCCGTTTGGGGCGTCTATCCGGACGAGGACATGAAGTGACGATCCGCCACTTCCCCTTCCCGGCGGCAGCCGGCGGCACCAGGCCGCGCCTGGGCCTGCTGGTGCCCGCGACCGACCATGTCAGCGAGATCGCGTTCCAGGAAATGCTGGCAGGGCAGGAGGTCGATTTCCTCACCAACCGCGTGGCGCTCGCCAACCCGATCACGATGGAGAACCTGGCGCGCATGATCGACGACGTGACGCGCGCCACGGCGGCATTGCTTCCCGACGGGCGGATCGACGCGATCGCTTTTTCCTGCACCTCGGGAACGGTCGCCGTCGGGCCCGCGCGCGTGGCGCAGGCGATCCGCGCCGGCCGCCCGGGCGTGCCCTTCACCACGCCGATCACGGCGGCGGTCAAGGCCTGCAAGCAGCTTGGGCTGCGCCGCATCGCCGTGCTGACACCCTATCTGGACGAGGTCAACGAGCCGATCCGCCGGTTCCTGGAGGATCAAGGCGTGGCGGTCGGCGCCTTCGGCAGCTTCCACTTGTCGACCGAGCCGGAAATCGCCGCGGTGCCGGCGGACGCGATCATGGCGGCCGGCAAGGCGCTGGACGGGCCGGACATCGACGCGGTGTTCGTTTCCTGCACCGGCATGCGCGGCCACGCGGCCCTCGACGCGCTGGAACGCACCACCGGCAAGCCCTGCCTCAGCAGCAACCAGGTGCAGCTCTGGGACGCGCTCGCCATGATCGGCTACGACCGGCCGATTCACGGATTCGGCAGCCTGCTGGCGCGCCGGGAGAAGGCCGCGCGCGGTCAGGCAGCGGAATGACGCAATGACGCTGACCCCGGCGCAGGTCGAAGGGTTCCATCGCGACGGCTATGTCAGCCGCATCCCGGCGCTCTCGGCCGACGAGGTGCGCGCGTTTCGCGACATGGCCGAGCGCTTCGAGCGCGACCATCCGGCCGACGCGCGCTGGGCCTTCGACATCAAGGCCAACCTGTTGTTCGACTGGGTCTACGCGAACGGCCGGCATCCGCGCATTCTTGCGCCGGTTGCCGATCTCCTGGGACGCGACCTGCTTTTGACCAACTCGATCTTCCGCATAAAGGACCCGGGCTCCGCGGTGAACTACGGCTGGCACCAGGATTCGGCGCGGATTGCCGTCGAACCCTGCCCGGTGATCGTCTATGTGGCGTTCTCGCCGGCAACGGCCGAGAACGGATGCCTGTCCGTCATCCCCGGCACACATCGCGCGATCGCGCCGTTCGACTTGGTGAGCAACCCCGGCCAGCCCAACCGGCGCGTAGCCCGCGTGCGCGATCCGGCGGTCGATCCCGCCGTGAGGCTGGAGCTTGCGCCTGGCGAGATCGCCATCTTCAGCGCGAACGTCGTGCACGGTTCGCCGCCGAACCGCAGCACGCAGCGGCGCTTCGCGGTGCTGCACGACTATACGCCCGCAGCCGCGCGCCAATCGGTCGGCCGCGGCTCCGGCCAACTGGTCATGGGCGAGGACCGCTACGGCCATTTCGCGCCCGAGCCCGTCCCCGGCCCCGACTTCGAGTCCAACGCGGCGGTGCGCCGGCAGGTGTTGAACCGGTTCCCCGAGAACATCCTGATGGGACCTCTGGAACCCGGCGAGAAGCCGGACTTCCCCGACCGCCCCGGTACGCGGGCGGCGTAGGCCCGCTTACGCGAAATCCTTCGCGAGTTCCGCGCGCATCGGTTCCGGCATCACGGCCATATGGCCATAGCTCGGGTGATTGAAGCCGACGATCACCTGCGTGCCGGCCGCGCGGAACTTGGCGATCTGCGACGGCGCGAAGGGGAAATGGATGAAATGCACGGACGAGGTCTTGCCGTCGGCGGTCGTGCGCTCGATGTCCGCCTCGGGCTTGCCGGGAACGGTTTCGCCGGCGAACCGCAGGAAGATCGTGTCTTCGACATGTCCCAGCCGCGCCAGGAAATTGGCGCGCTGGACCGGATCGTCGATCTCGAACATCACGGTTGCGACCAGTTCCTCGCCTTGGGGGATCAGCGAGTTGTAAGCGCGCAACTCGTCGGGGATCTGGTCCTCGCCGCCCTTCTCGATGCGAAGCATTTCGTGGACCTGCATCCACATCGTCTCGTAGTTCTCGAAATAGAAACAGGCGCACGGCCCGACCTCGAGCCGGCGCAGCTTCTTGGTCTGGATCAGGGCGCGGCGACGTTCGGCACGGACCTTGGCGTAGTCCGCCATCGCCATCACGTCGGCGCGGGTGATGCAGCGCTTGCGCATGGTCGTCGCGCCCTCCATCGGTTCAGGCCAACCCGTAGGCGCGGGCGAATATCTGGATCGGATGCTCCGACCGCGGCGGCGTGCCGCCGAGCAGTTCCACGCCTTGGGCGATATGGTCGGCGGCCAGCGGACATTCCGACGCGAGGTGCGCCTTTGCCGCGTTCATCGCCTGGCGCGCCACGGGCCGGCCGATCTTGACCGCCACCTCGAAGTTCTCCTTCGCCACGCCCCAGGATCCGCCGTGGCCCGAGCAGCGCTCGATCACGTTGACGTCGGCGCCGGGGATCAGCCGCAGCATCTCGGCCGCTTTCTGGCCCATGTTCTGGGCGCGCGCATGGCAGGCGATGTGCAGGCTGACCCCGCCGTCGAGCGCTTTCAGGCCGTCGGCCAGGCCATCGCGCTTGGCGATGTCCACAACATACTCCGATATGTCGAAGGTGGCGCCGGACAGGCGCTTGACGTCCGCGTCGTCCGGCAGGATCAGCGGCCATTCGAACTTGAGCATCAGTGCGCAGGACGGCACCAGGGCGATCACGTCGTAGCCGCCGTCGATGAAGGGCTTCAGCTCGGCGGCCACCTTGCGGGCATTGGCAGCGACCCGCGCGATGTCGCCATGCTCGAGCTGCGGCATGCCGCAGCAGGCCGGGTAGGCGACCACCGTCTCGACGCCGTTGCGCGCCAGGACCGCGCGCGCCGCCATGCCGATCTCGGGGCCGTTGTAGTTCACGAAGCAGGTCGCATAGAGCACCGCCTTGCGTCCGAAGCCCGGTGCGCCGGCATTGATCGGCGGCTGATCGGCCTTCGCGCGCAACGCGAAGGTCTTGCCGTGGAATTTTGGCAGCCGGGCCCTGGCGTCCACGCCGAGCGCGCGTTCCATTGCCGGCCGAGTCAGCTTGTTCTTCGCGCCTGCCGCCCAGTTGACCACCGTTGGCACCAACGCGGCGAGCCTGCCGTTGCGGTCGGTCTCGGTCAGCTGGCGTTGCGCGAAGGGCACCTTGTTCTTACGCAGCTCGACGGCCCGGTAGCGCAGCATCAAATGCGGAAAATCGAGATTGAACTCGTGCGGCGGCACATAGGGACACTTCGTCATGAAGCACATGTCGCACAGCGTGCAGGCGTCGACGACCCGCTTGAAGTCCTTCGGATCGACGCCGTCCAACTCGCCGGTCGGCGAGTTGTCGACCAAGTCAAAAAGGCGCGGAAAGCTGTCGCAGAGATTGAAGCAGCGCCGACAGCCGTGACAGATATCGAAGACCCGGTGGAGTTCCTGCTCCAGCTTGGCCTCGTCGTAGAAATCCGGCTGGTCCCAGCCCAGCTTATGGCGCACGGGCGCTTCTAGGCTTCCTTCGCGCATCTTGGCAATCCTCGACCCGGAACGGGTAGACGGACAAGTAGAGCTTCGATCAGCATGCCGCATGCAGCGCCGGCCGCCCGGTCATCCGGGCAGGCCGGCGCCGCAAACAGGTCAACGGCGCCGGTCGATCGATCGACCGGCCCCGGGACGTTCTAGCCGATCGAGTCGAGCGCCTTCTGGAACCGGCCGGCGTGCGACTTCTCGGCCTTGGCGAGGGTCTCGAACCAGTCGGCGATCTCGTCGAAGCCTTCCTGGCGCGCGGTGCGCGCCATGCCCGGGTACATGTCGGTGTACTCGTGCGTCTCGCCGGCGATCGCGGCCTTCAGGTTCTGCGCGGTCGGGCCGATCGGCAGCCCCGTCGCCGGGTCGCCGGTCTGCTCGAGGAACTCGAGATGGCCATGGGCATGGCCGGTTTCGCCTTCAGCGGTCGAGCGGAACACCGCCGAGATGTCGTTGTAGCCCTCGACGTCCGCCTTCTGGGCGAAATACAGGTAGCGGCGGTTGGCCTGGCTTTCGCCGGCGAACGCGTCCTTCAGGTTCTTCTCGGTCTTGCTGTTCTTGAGCGCGGTCATCTGCTGTCTCCTCGTCGTTCCCGCATCAACGCCGCGGGAGTTCACCCCAACGATGCTCGGTTCGCGGGGCGGCGCGCCGGCAGAGCCGCCAGCGGTCGCCCTGCGGATTCCTATAGGCTTGCACGCACCGCGAGTCAATAGATTAGAATCGTTTTAGAAAGATAACTATTGCGCTGCGATTTAAGCGCTAATGTTGAGCGAGTCGCAACCGGATGATGACGTCGACGCGATCGATCGCGGTGCCGGACGGCGGCTCCGGCAGGGTGGCGACGCTCAGCCGGCTATGGTCGATGTCGACCAGCCTGCCGTCCTCGGCATGGTAGAAATGGTGGTGATTGGTCGTGTTGGTGTCGAAATAGGCGCGACCGGCCTCGACCACCACCTCGCGCAGCAGGCCCACCGCGGTGAACTGGTGCAGCGTGTTGTAGACGGTCGCCAAGCTGACGCGCATGTCCGCCGCGACCGCCTCGGCATGCAGCTGCTCCGCCGAAATATGCCGATCGGCGCCGTCGAACAGCAGCTTCGCCAATGCCAAGCGCTGACGCGTCGGCCGAAGGCCGAAGGCCTTCAGGCGATCAAGCGCGCGCGCATAGGGACGAGTGTCGTTCATTGCCGTCATCGAATTGCGACCGACCGGATGGCAGCTTCCTTTATAGGGCGCACCTTGGAATAAGTCAAACCCACGCGATAAAGGACTGATATATCAGCGGGCGTCAGTCGCCGGTGCGAATGCGTTCAACCAGTTGCCGCACCGTGGGGATGAACCCGTTCGAATAGAACGGGTCGTCCTTGAAGCGGAACGCATTGTGCCCGGCGAACATGAGTTGGTTTTCGATGTCGTCGGTGTGCGCGATGTCCTGCAGCGTCTTCTGGATGCAGAACGACCGCGGATCGGCCTTCTTGCCGGTCGTGCCGTTCTCGTTCTGCGACCAGTTCGAGAAGGCGCAGGCCGACAGGCAGCCCATGCAGTTGATCTGGTCGGTGCGGATCTCCTCCGCTTCCTTCGGCGAGACGAAGATCAGGGTCGAATCGGGCGTCCGCAGTGCCTCGGTGTAGCCCTGCCGGATCCAGCCGAGCGCACGCTCGCGGTCGCTGGGCGCGACGTAGACGATGCGGTTGCGTGCGCCGACCGCGAGCTCGGTCATGTGCTCGCCGACCTTTTCGACGGTGAAGGGGATTTGCCGCTCGGCGCGTCCCTTGAGTTGGCGCAGGAAATCGTTCTCGACCGCCGAGGAATAGAACCCGGTCGGACTGAAGCGGTTCAGGTAGACATCGCCTTCCTTCAAGGTCAGCAGCCGGCGCTTCCATGCCTCGGAAATCGGGCTTTCCTGCGTCAACAGCGGACGCGTGCCGAACTGGAAGGCCACCGGCCCGATTTCTGGATTGTCCAGCCAGTGCTCCCATTCGCGCAGGAACCACACGCCGCCGGCCATGAAGATCGGCGTCATCGACAGGCCGAACTCCGCCATCTGGGTGCGCAGCTCGGCCACGCGCGGATAAGGATCCTCGGGCTTGTTGGGATCCTCGCTGTTGCTGAGGCCGTTATGGCCGCCGGCCAGCCAGGGATCCTCGTAGACGACGCCGCCCAGGAGTTCGCGGAACTTATGGTAGGCGCGCTTCCACAGCGCGCGGAAGGCGCGCGCGCTGGAGACGATCGGGTAGTAGTAGATGCCGTAGGTCGCGCAAATCTCGGCAATCCGGTAGGGCATGCCGGCGCCGCAGGTCACGCCATGGATCAGCCCCTTGGCGCCTTCGAGCACGCCATGCAGCACCCGCTCGGCCGCCGCCATTTCCCACAGCACGTTCATGTGGATGCGACCGCGGCCGGCGGCCTGCTCCCAGGCGATGCGGGCCTGGTTGATGCCGCCCTTGATGGCGTAGGCGATCAACTCCTCGTGCCGCTCGCGCCGCGTGCGGCCGAAATAGCGCTGCGGGATCACCTTGCCGTCGCAGTCGAAGGAGTCGGCGTTGACGCCCGAAAAAGTGCCCACGCCGCCCGCCGACGCCCAGGCGCCCGAGCTTTCCCCGTTCGACACGGAGATGCCCTTGCCGCCCTCGACCAGCGGCAACACCTCGCGTCCCGAGATCACCAAGGCCTGCAACGCGCGCATCCGAAGGCGTCCTCCCGCGCGGGCCTGCATTCTAGGGCAGGCGCCGCGCGCGCCAACCCATTTTCTTGCCCGCGATCCGGCTCTCAGCGGCCGCCGCGGCCTTGGCGCCTGGGCCTGTCCTCGCGCCCGCCCTGCCCGCGCAAGTCGGCCCCGACCGGCCCGCCCAGGTCGGCCCCGGTCTGCTGGTCGACCTGCTTCATGCTGAGCTTGACCTTGCCGCGGTCGTCGAAGCCGATCACCTTGACCTTGACCACGTCGCCCAGCTTGACGACCTCGTCCACGGTCTGCGGGCGGCGGTCGGACACCAACTCGCTGATATGGACCAGGCCGTCGCGGCTGCCCAGGAAATTCACGAAGGCCCCGAAGTCGACCACCTTCACGACCTTGCCGGTATAGATCACGCCCAGCTCGGGTTCGGCGACGATGTTGCGAATCCAGTCGATGGCCGCTTGGCCTGCGCGCTCGTCGACCGCCGCCACCTTGACGGTGCCGTCGTCCTCGATGTCGATCTTGGCGCCGGTGACCTCGCAGATCTCGCGGATCACCTTGCCGCCGGTGCCGATCACCTCGCGGATCTTGTCCTTGGGGATGTTGATGACGGTGATGCGCGGCGCATTCGCGCTGACCGCCTCGCGCGCGTGCTCCAGCGCCTTCCTCATCTCGCCCAGGATGTGCAGGCGCCCTTCCCTGGCCTGGGCGAGCGCGACCTGCATGATCGCCTCGGTGATCGAGGTGATCTTGATGTCCATCTGCAGCGCGGTCACGCCCTGCTCGGTGCCCGCAACCTTGAAGTCCATGTCGCCGAGATGGTCCTCGTCGCCCAGGATGTCCGACAGCACGGCGAAGCCCGAGTCCTCCTTGATGAGGCCCATGGCGATCCCGGCGACCGGGCGCGCCAGCGGCACGCCGGCGTCCATCAGCGCCAGCGACGAACCGCAGACCGTCGCCATCGAGGACGAGCCGTTAGACTCGGTGATCTCGGAGACCACGCGCAGCGTGTAGGGGAAGCCTTCCTTTGTCGGCAGCAGCGGGTGCACCGAGCGCCAGGCGAGCTTGCCGTGGCCGACCTCGCGTCGTCCGGGCGAGCCCAGGCGCCCGGCCTCGCCGACCGAGTAGGGCGGGAAATTGTAGTGCAGCATGAAGTGCTCGCGGTACTCGCCCTCGAGCGCGTCGATGATCTGCTCGTCCTGCCCGGTGCCCAGCGTGGCGACGACCAGCGCCTGGGTCTCGCCGCGGGTGAACAGCGCCGAGCCGTGCGCGCGGGGCAGCACGCCCACCTCGCACACGATCGGGCGCACGGTCTTGCCGTCGCGCCCGTCGATCCGCCTGCCGGTCGCAAGGATATTGCCGCGCACGACCGCGCTTTCCAGCTCCTTGAAGATCTTGCCGAAGAGCGTCGCATCGGGCGCCGGCTCGCCGA
>CAYMTM010000008.1:0-47628 GCA_964393375.1 uncultured Rhodospirillaceae bacterium | reverse complement strand
GCCGCCGCCCTCGTATTCGACCAGCCGCCCCGAGGTAAGGACGATCGGGAACTGCTTGCCCGCGTCCTTGTTCTTGTCCTGCACCGACTTGAACAGCAACGGCACGCGCCAGTGGCTCTTCACGTCGTTATGCGTCGGGTACTTGGCGATCATCTCCGGGTCGGGCGAGTACAGCGGCTCGCGGTGCAGCGGCACGCCGTCGGGGAAGTTCCAGACCACCGCGCGCGCCTTGGCGTTGCCGAAGGGCGCGCAACCGTGCTTGATCGCCACGCGCTGGATGCCGCCGGAAATGTCCTGGCTCCACAGCACGCCGTCCGCGTTGGCGCCGCCGACCTTCTGGATCGTCTCCTTCTCCTTCTCGGTTAGGTCCGCATCCCAGCCGAGCTTCTTCAAGAGGCCGTAGCTGAACTGCGGATAGCCGTCCTTGATCTCCGCGCCGACATTGAAGGCGCCTTCCGCCAGGAGATTCTCGCCGTACTTCTTCAGATTGTCGGGCGGCGTCAGGCCGAACAGGTTGCGGAACGAAAGCCCGCCCTCGGCGACCGGCTTGGACTGGTCGTACAGGTTGGGCGTGCCGGGATGCTTCATCTCGGCCGTTCCCCAGCACGGCCACGGCAGGCCGTAGTAGTCGCCGTCGCACGGACCGCCATTGGCGCGCAGCGTCGTCTTGTCGAACGTCGCCTGGTTGGCCATGTGCAGCTTCAAGCGCTCGGGCGACTGACCGGTGTACCCGATGGTCCACGCCCCGCGGTTGATCTCGCGCAGGATGTCCTCGGGCACCGGCAGCGTGCCGTTGACCTTGATGTTCTTGAACATCTCCTTCTCGAAGCCGAACTTCTTCGCG
Source organism: uncultured Rhodospirillaceae bacterium (assembly GCA_964393375.1). Taxonomy (GTDB): domain Bacteria; phylum Pseudomonadota; class Alphaproteobacteria; order JAEULC01; family JAEULC01; genus JAEULC01. The sequence continues at coordinate 46,784 of CAYMTM010000008.1, read as the reverse complement.
AAGAGATACATGATCTCATGGTCGCGCTTGCACTCGAACACGGGCTTGAAGATCTCGTAGCCCCATTGCAGCGAGCGGTTCGATGCGGTGCGCGACCCGTCGCATTCGAGCTGGGTCGCCGCCGGCAGCAGGTAGACGCCGTCCTTGCGGTCATGCATTACCGCCGACAAAGTCGGGTACGGGTCGATGATGACCAGCATGTCCAGCTTTTCCATGGCCTTCTTGTTGTCGGCCATGCGGGACTGCGAATTGGGGGCGTGGCCCCAGTAGACCATCGCGCGGACGTTGTCGGGCTGGTCGAGGTTCTCCTTGGCCTCGAGCACCCCGTCGAACCAGCGCGAGATCGGGATGCCCGGCTTCTCCATGAGGGCCGGCGTCTTGAACCGGCCTTTCAGGTAGTCGAGGCTGACGTCCCACACCCGGGCCCAGTGCGCCCAGGCACCGGGGATCAGCCCGTAATAGGCCGGCAGCGTCGACACGTCGAGGCCGAGGTCGGTGGCGCCCTGGACGTTGTCGTGGCCGCGGAAGATGTTGGCCCCGCCGCCGGTCACGCCGATGTTGCCGAGCGCGAGCTGCAGGCAGTTATAGGCGCGGACATTGGCGTTGCCGATCGTGTGCTGGGTGCCGCCCATGCACCAGATCAGCGTGCCCGGCCGGTTGTTGGCCATGGTGCGCGCGACGCGCTTGATCTGCGAGGCGGGCGTGCCGGTGACGCGCTCGGTCTCCTCCGGCGTCCACTTCTTCACTTCCTCGCGGATCGCGTCCATGCCCCAGACGCGTTTGCGGATGTATTCCTTGTCTTCCCACCCGTTCTCGAAAATCTGGTTCAGGATGCCCCAGATCAGCGCCACGTCGGTGCCCGGCCGGAAGCGCACGTATTCGTCGGCGTGCGCGGCGGTGCGCGTGAAGCGCGGATCGCACACGATCAAGGGCGCGCCGTTCTGCTCCTTGCCCTTGAGGATGTGCAACATCGCGACGGGGTGCGCCTCGGCGGCGTTCGAGCCGATCATGAAGATCAGCTTCGACTTGTGGATGTCGTTGTAGCTGTTGGTCATCGCGCCGTAGCCCCAGGTCTGGGCAACGCCGGCGACCGTGGTGGAATGGCAGATGCGGGCCTGGTGGTCGATGTTGTTCGATCCCCAGAACGCCGCGAACTTGCGCAGCAGGTAGGCCTGCTCGTTCGAGAACTTGGCCGAACCCTGCCAGTAGACCGAGTCGGGACCCGACTTCTCGCGGATCTGCAGCATCTTGTCGCCGATCTCGTTGATCGCCTGGTCCCAGGACAGGCGCGTCCACTTCCCGGCCACGAGCTTCATCGGGTACTTCAGCCGTCGCTCGCCGTGCGCGTGCTCTCGGATGGCGGCGCCCTTGGCGCAGTGGGCGCCCAGATTGAGCGGGCTCTCGAAGGTCGGCTCCTGGCCGATCCACACGCCGTTCTGCACCTCGGCCGTGACCGTGCAGCCGACCGAGCAGTGCGTGCAGATGTTCTTGATGAGCTTGATCTCGCCGCCTGCGGCCGGGGCCGCCGCCTCGGTCTTGCGGACCATGCCGCCCGCCAGCGACGCCGCCGCCACCAGCCCGCCGGCCGCGATGCCCGAGCGCCTGAGGAAGGTGCGGCGGTCGACCGCGCTGCCGGTGATGGCACTTGCCGCCAGGGCCTTGCCGAGCCGCGAGCCAGTCGCGGCGCCATTCGTGCGTTTCGTCAGCATCTGAACGTCCCTCCCGCGCCGGCTAGAACTTGGCCAGCTTGTAGTAGGTCTTGACGTGCTCGGTCTCGCGATAGCCGACGCCCGTCACGGGTTCGGCCGCGGCCTGCGCGGGTCTGGCCCCGCCCAGCGCGACCGCCGCGGCGCCGAGCGCGCCGGCGCCCAGGCCGGTTTTGCGGATGAAGGCGCGGCGGCCGATCGCGGCCGGGGCGCGCTGCGTGTCGTGCTTCGTCTCGCTCATGGCCTCACCCTTTCCTCGCACGTCATTCCGTATGGCGACGGCGCGCTCACGCCATCGCAAAAGCTTCCCTCTCCACGTCCATGAACAGGCGGCCGATGCCGCCGACGGGCATGTAGAACCGCGCCGACCTGGCGCCGGCCAAGTCGTCGAAGAACCGGCCGGCCCAGGGCGCCAGATGGCGCTCGAAAAACTGGCGCTGTTCGGCCAGCGCGGCCGGCGGGCCGAAGCGTCCGTCGATCAGCCCAGCCATCGTCTCGCACAGCGCGGCAATGTGGTCTTCCGGCTCGGGGTTGTTCTCGGCCGCGGCGATGCCCAGCCGCGCCAAATCGCCGCGCAGCCGCGCCAATGGCTTCTCGTAGAGGAACCCGGTCAGGTAGTAGGAGGCGTAGGGCGTTACTTCGCCCTGCGGCAGGCCGATGAACAGCGCGTTGAACTCTTCCTCGACCGCCGCCGGAGTCGTATTGCGCGCCGCCACGGCGAGCGCCGAGAAGCCGCGCCCGAGCGCGCTGTCGTCGCCCTCGATCGCGCCGAAACGCGCCAGGAGCGCGGCCGACGGCGCACAGCGCAGCGCTGCACCCAATAGCGCATACACTTGCGCGCGCGCTTGTTCTTCTTCCGCGATGTCCAGGGCTGCGGCTTCGGCTGCCAACACCCTACGTTCCCTCACCCATCCGAAACGCTGCCGTTTCTTGCGCCCGCTCTTGACGGCGGATCGAGCTTTGGTCGATTCCAAAGCGCCCGCATAAACCCCAGAAAACTTGGAGGTTTTCACGGACGATGTATTTTGAGCAACCGAGGTGCGCGAAGTCAATTCAAATTGGACGCGATATACTTCGCACACCCGCGACAACGTATTGCCCGATAGCTGGAGGACCAGCCGCCGCCGCCCCGGCAGCCAATCTTGCTCCGGCATTTCGCGCCGCAGCAACGCCAGCACGGCCCAGGCGGTCTTGTACGATACGCTCAGCATGGCCGCGAGCTGCCGGGCGGTGAGCGCTTCCCGATCTGCGGCAAACACGTATAGGGCACGGAGTGCCTTGTGGAGCGGCAGGTGCGCCGACTCGAAGGGCGTACCGACCTTGACGGTGAACTGCCGCTGGCATTCCGCGCATTTGCGCAGGCCTGGCCGGGTCGTCCGGCCCTTCAGCGCGTAAGACTTGCGGTTGCTGCCGCAATGCGGACAGACCGGGCCATCCGGCCAGAGGATCGCCTCCAGCGCGGCATAGGCCGCTTCCTCCTCGTGGAAACACGGATCGGCGGGGATCGCCGTAACGAAGGCTCCGCTCGAACCATCGTCCCTGCCAGGCGCACCGTCGACCAAGGCCAGCCGACCTCAGGACGAAGGCTTCTCCGCAGCCGCCTTGGCTGCGTCGAGCCTGCCCGGCTCTTGCGCCGAAGTCTTGTCGTCGACGGCCGCGCGACTGTCTTGCCCTGCGAGAGCGTCGGCGGCCTTGTCGACCTGGTCGATGAATCTCTTGCCGACTTGGTAGGCGGTCTGGACGACCTCCTGCGCGCGTCCCAGCTGCGAATAGTCGATCGCGTGGATGTCGAGCAGGTCAGGCGCGCCAAAGGCCGGGTCGCTTGCCCAAAGCTTGCGCAATGCCTGCTGCTTCAACGCCTCCGGTACGCCCTCGCGCAGGAAGACCGTAAAGTCGGAGTCCTTGCCTAGGCTGTCGATCGAGGGAAGCTCCTGCTCCTCCTTAGCTCTCGCGGGCAGGTCCTTGACGGATGGCGCCGATTCGGGTTTCCGGTCGCGTGCTTGCGATTCAGTGGAAGATACGCCCTCAATCTGTTGACTCCGCTCGGTTTTACGCCGGGACCAACGCTGCAAGAACGATTCGCCGCGGCTCATCGCCCATGCCTCGCCTTGCCCGTGCCCGGCGACGGTTCGGCACCGCCCCGGCTGATCGCCGCCGGCACGCGCTGGCGCTTGTATTTGGGCTGGTCGACATGGAAGCGCCGCACGAAATCGGCCACCCACTGCGCCAGCGCCGCGGGCATCGGCAACCCGTCGACCACATCGTCGCCCACCTCGGCCCAGGCCTGGCCTTCGTCCGGCGCGGCGGTGACCAGGAACGGCTGGACCGGCAGACCAGCCGGCCCTTCGCCCCGGCGCAGCGCCACGTAAAGTCGCGGCACGCCGGACGCGAGGTTGTGGCGGTAGCTGTCGGTCTCGCGGCGGTGCAGCCGCAGCTCCAGCGGTCCCAGATAATAGCGTGCGCGGCCCGGCTCCTCGGCGATCAGGCTGCCTGGCTCGATCTCCGGCGCAGTCTCCAGCACGGCGGCCAGCCGCCAGTCATGGTCGGCCCAGGGGCTCGCCAGCGCCCGGCGTTCGGCGACGATGCCGACCGTAATGGCCTCGGAGAACTGCATGAAGCAAGCATAGCACAGTGCCCGGGCCTCGGCGCTTGGGTCACAGCCTTTGCCCCTCACCGTTTCGCAATGTCGGCGACTTGGCCTTGGGTCATGGCGACCAGCTCGTCGGCGGTGAGCGGGAAGACGGCGTTGGGCGTGCCCGCCGCCGCCCATAACTGGCCCAATGACAGCAGGTCGCGGTCGATATAGGTGGCAAGCCGCGAGGGGTGGCCGATCGGCGGCACGCCGCCGATGGAAAACCCGGTGCGGTTGCGCACGAACGCAGCGTCCGGCCGCTCGACGTGCTCGCCGACCAGCGTCGCCAGCTTCTTTTCGTCGACCCGGTTGGTGCCGCTGGCGATGACCAGGATCGGGCGGTCGCCCGGGCGGGTGCGGAAGATCAGCGACTTGGCGATCTGCGCCACGGTCGTGCCGATGGCGGCGGCGGCCTCGGCCGAGGTGCGCGTCGAGGCCTCGAACTCCACCACCTTGCCGGGGAGGCCCAGGGCCAGGAGCGCATCCTGGACCTTCTGGGCACTGGGGCTGAGCGCGGTCATCCCGCCAGCTCGCGCGAGCGGCGGGTGGCGGCGGCGATGGCCCTGGTGAAGAGCGGCTGGATGCCGTCCGGGGCCATCAGGATCTTCAGCGCCTCGAGCGTTGTGCCGGCAGGACTCGTCACGTTCTGGCGCAGAACCGCCGGTTCCTCGGGCGACAGCCGGGCGAGTTCGCCCGCCCCGCACACGGTTGCGCGCGCCAGGCGCTTGGCGAGATCGGGCGGCAGGCCGGCGTCGATCCCCGCCTGCGCCAGCACCTCGATCAGCAGGAACACATAGGCGGGCCCGCCGCCCGACAGCGCGGTCACCGCGTCCAACAGGCCTTCGTCGGCGACCCAGTGCACCTCGCCCACGGCGGCGAGCAGCGCGTCGGCCCGCTGGCGCTGTGCCGGCGAAACATGGCGGTTCGGCACCGCCACGGTGGCGCCGCGTCCCACCGCTGCCGGGGTGTTGGGCATGGCCCGGACCACGGCCGCGCTCTCGCCAAAATGGCGCGCGAAATAGGCGAGCGTCCTGCCGGCGGCGATCGACAGGAACAGCGGCCCGGCGGCCGCTATGCCGGCCATGCTCGCCAACGCCTCGTCCATCATCTGCGGCTTGACCGCGAGCAGCACGATCGCGGGGCGCAGACCGACCGGCAGATCCGCGGTGCGTGCCACATGGCTGAGGCCCGCCACGCCGGCAAAGCCGCGGATCGCCTCGGCGTTGGGCTCGATGACAAAGACCGGCGCGGCGCCGGCGCCGGCGATCTTGCGGTCGAGCCAGCCGCGCAACAACGCGCCGCCCATCTTGCCGCAGCCCAGAAGAAGCAGGGGTTCGTCAGTCACGCCAAACCGTCCTCATGGTTCGAAAGACCCGCCACGAGGACTCTCTTAGGGCCTTGTCCCGCGCTTGTCGAAGGATGCGGCGGCCGCCGGCAGCACGCGGCGACGGATCTGGCCGATGGATGCGGCTTCTACGCCTCGCCCACCGTGTCGATCATCGCCGACACCATCGCGTCGGACGGGTTCTTGCCGCCCCAGATGACGAACTGGAACGCAGGGTAGAAGCGGTCGGACTCCGACAGCGCGATGTCGACGAGGTCCTCGAGCTGCTCCACTGCCACCCCGCCGGCCCCGCGCAGCAGCATGGAGTGGCGGAACACCGGCGTGCCGTCCTCCGCGCAGAGCTCGAAATGCCCCGCCCAAAGCGATTCGTTGATCAGCGCCAGGAGATCGACCACCGCCCGGCGGCGCGCCTCGGGCACCTTGACGTCGAGCGAGCAGGAGAATTGCAGCGCGCACAGATCGGAGTGCCAGGCGAAGAACAGGCGGTAGTCGCCCCAGCGCCCGGCGATCTGCGCCAGCAATTCCTCTTCGCCGGCCCGCTCGAACGGCCAGTCGTGGGCGGCGACAATCTCTTCGACAAGGTCCAGCGGGTTGGAGTGGGCGGGGCTGCGCTCGGCAAGTGAAACCGTCATCGCCCATCCCCTCCTGCTGGCGCCCGCACAGGCGGCCGGCGGGCCCCATCCCCAAGATGTCGTAGGCCCCACTTGTACTTGTGGTTTTGCGGCCCACTTCCACAACATGGGGTAAACTGCCGTAACGACTTGAGTCGCACAAGAGGAAAGTTGTGACGGTACTGTGGACTAGTCGGGCTGGTGCTCCCGGGGGCCGGGAGCGAGGCGTGCCTCCAGCGCCGCCACCCGGGCGGCCAGCCGCTCCTGCTCCTCGCGCGCGGCCTGCGCCATGGCGCGCACCACTTCGAACTCCTCGCGCGTGACCAGATCCATGCCGGCCAGGACACGTTCGAACTGCTGGCGCAGCCGCGCCTCGACCTCCTCGCGCACGCCGGCGAGCGTGCCCAGCGCCCCGCCCGCGACGCGGGCCAGGTCGTCGATCAGCCGATGGTCGAACTGCATGAGCGACAACTCCGTTTCGATGGCTCCACTCAAGTATGCGGGCCTGCCAAGCCCGCTTCAATGCGCCTTGTCCCGCCCCGTCCCGACCACCTATAAGGCCGCCATGTCCATGGGGAGCGCTGCATGATCCTCGTCACCGGCGGGGCCGGTTTCATCGGGTCGAACCTGCTGGCAGGGCTGGAGGCGCGCGGCACGCAGGACCTTGTAGTGTGCGACCGGCTGGGCAGCGACGACAAGTGGCGCAACATCGCCAAGCGCGAGATCGCGGCCTTCGTGCCGCCGGAGAATCTGGGCGCGTTCCTGGAGCTGAACCGCGACGCGCTCGACACGATCTTCCATCTCGGCGCGATCTCCTCGACGACGGAAAAGGACGCCGATCTGATCGTGGCGTCGAACTTCACGCTGTCGCTTGCGCTCTGGGATTTCTGCGCCAGGAACGCCAAGCGGCTGATTTACGCGTCCTCGGCCGCAACCTACGGCGACGGCTCGGCAGGGTTCGACGACGACGCCTCGCTCGCGCACCTTGCCAAGCTCAGGCCGCTCAACGCCTATGGCTGGAGCAAGAACGCATTCGACCGGCGCGTGGCGCGCATCGTCGCCGGCAACGGCGCCCGGCCCCGGCAGTGGGCGGGCGTCAAGTTCTTCAACGTCTACGGGCCCAACGAGTACCACAAGGGCAACATGGCCTCGGTCGCCTACCACACCCATCAGCGCATCAAGCGCGGCGAGAAGGCGCGGCTGTTCCGCTCGCACAACCCGCAATACGCCGACGGCGCGCAGATGCGCGACTTCGTATGGGTGGACGACTGCGTCGACGTGCTGCTATGGCTCTACGACAACCCGGACAAACAGGGCCTCTACAACGTCGGCAGCGGCAAGGCGCGAAGCTTCCTCGACCTGACCCACGCGGTCTACAAGGCGTTGGGCCGCACGCCCGAGATCGAGTGGGTCGACACGCCCAAGGAAATCCGCGCCAAGTACCAGTACTTCACCGAGGCCAGAATCGACCGCCTGCGCGCCGCCGGCTACCGCAAGCCGACCACGTCGCTGGAGGACGGCGTCGGCACCTACGTGCGCGACTTCCTGGAGGCGCTGGACCCATACCGCTAGACCGACCGCGATCTCGTCCTTTGACAAGCACGGGACGAGGAGACCGCAAAGCGCGCCATCCTGAACCTGAACAAGGATGAGGCGTCGCAAGGAAGAAACAGCCGCCGCATGTATGCCCTGCCCTTTCCGATGATCGACCCGGTCGCAGTGCAGATCGGCCCGCTGGCCATCCGCTGGTATGCGCTCGCCTATATCGCCGGCATCGTGCTCGGGTGGCGCTACGCGCTGCGCCTGTGCCGCGAGATGCCCGAACTGGTCACGCCCGCGCAGATGGACGATTTCATCCTGTGGCTGACGCTCGGCATCGTGCTGGGCGGCCGGGTCGGCTACGTGCTGTTCTACAATCCGCTCTATTTCCTTGCGAACCCTCTGCAGGTCTTCGTGCTGTGGCAGGGCGGCATGTCGTTCCACGGCGGGCTCATGGGCGTGCTGCTGGCGATGTTCCTGTTCGCCCGCAAGCGCGGCATCCGCTTCTTCGCGCTGGCCGACGTGGTGGCGGTCTGCGTGCCGTTCGGCCTGTTCTTCGGCCGCATGGCGAATTTCGTGAACGGCGAGCTTTACGGCCGCATCACCGACGTGCCCTGGGCCTTCGTGTTTCCCGGCAAGGACGCAGGCCCTTTGCCGCGCCACCCCAGCCAGCTCTACGAGGGGTTCCTCGAGGGCATCGTGCTGTTCGCGGTCATGTGGGTCCTGATGCGCCGCGCCGACGCCCGCCACAAGGTCGGCACGCTGAGCGGCGTCTTCCTGATCGGCTACGGCTTCGCGCGTTTCCTGGTCGAGTTCGTCCGCGAGCCCGATGTCCAGCTCGGCTACCTTGCTCTCGGCCTGACCATGGGCCAGTACCTGACCCTGCCCATGATCGCCTACGGCGCATGGCTGGTAGCCGCGTCGGGCAGGAAATCGTGAACGCGCTCGGGCGCCGGCTGATCCGGCGCATCAAGGCCGAAGGCCCGATCTCCGTCGCCGAGTATATGGCGCAGTGCCTGCTCGATCCGCGCGACGGCTACTACGTGCGCGCCGATCCGCTTGGCCGCGCCGGCGACTTCGTGACCGCGCCGGAGATCAGCCAGATGTTCGGCGAGCTGCTGGGCCTGTGGGCCGTAGACGCCTGGCGGCGGCTGATGGGCGCGCCCGCCCGCTTCGCGCTGGTCGAACTGGGGCCGGGACGCGGCACGCTGATGGCCGACGCGCTGCGCGCGGCGCAGGCCGCGCCGGATTTCGTGCGGGCGGCGGCCGTGCACCTGGTCGAGGCGAGCCCCACGTTGCGCGCCAAGCAGCGCGAGGCACTCGCCGGCCGCGACGTGCAGTGGCACGACGGTATCGACACCTTGCCCGACGGCCCGATCGTCGTGCTGGCGAACGAGTTCTTCGACGCGCTGCCCCTGCGCCAGTTCGTGCGCACCGAGCGCGGCATGGCCGAGCGCATGGTCGGCGTGGATCCCTCGGGCGAACGCCTGCGCTTCGGCCTCGCCGCGGCAAGCAGCCCGTGGGCGGCGGCGATGCCGCGGGCGCTTCTCGATGCGCCCGTGGGCGCGCTCGTGGAGTATTCGCCGGCCTCGATCGGGATCGTGCAGGCGATCGCCCGGCGAATCGTCCGCCACGGCGGCGCGGCGCTCATCATCGACTATGGCGCGGCCGCGAGCGGCCCCGGGGACACGCTGCAGGCCGTGCGCCGGCACGACCGGGCGGACGTGCTGGACGATCCGGGCGAGGCCGATCTCAGCGCCCGCGTCGACTTTGCCGCCCTCGGCGAAGCCGCGTGCCAGGAGGGTGCCGCCTCGTTCGGCGCCGTGCCCCAGGGCGTGCTGCTGGAGCGCCTGGGCATCGGCGCGCTCGGCCGCGCGCTCGCCGAGCGCGCGGCGCCCGCGCAGGCCGCCGCCATCGAGCTGGCCCGTGCGCGGTTGATCGGCGGAACGGAAATGGGCACTTTGTTCAAGGCCCTGGCGTTGGTTCCGCGATCGAGCGCGCCGCCGGCCGGATTCACGGAAGACGAACGACGCGAGGGGCTTGACCGCGGGCCATGATCACGCTCGGCACCCTGAACGACCTGGACGGCGTACGGCACGGATTCTTTACCCGCGCCGGCGGTTCCAGCGAAGGGCTCTACGCCTCCAACAATTGCGGCTTCGGGTCGGGCGACCGGCCGGAGCGCGTGGCCGAGAATCGCCGGCTGTCGATGGAGAAGCTCGACCTGCCGGCCGAGGCGCTCGTGACGGTCCACCAGGTGCACGGGCGCACGGTCGCCGTAGTGGACCGGCCGTGGCCGCACGGGCAGGCGCCCAAGGCCGATGCGATGGTGACCGACCGGCCGGGCATCGCGCTCGGAATCCTCAGCGCGGATTGCGCGCCCGTGCTGCTGGTCGATCCCGAGGCGCGGGTGATCGGCGCCTGCCATGCGGGTTGGCGCGGTGCGCTTGCCGGCGTGACGGACGCGACGGTCGAAACGATGACGCGGCTCGGCGCCGAGCCGCAGCGCATCCACGCGGTGATCGGCCCGTGCATCGCGCACCGCTCCTACGAGGTGGGGCCGGAATTCCCGCGCCCGTTCCTGGACCAGAACGCCGGCAATGCTGATTTCTTCGCGCCCTCGCCGCGCGCCGGGCATTTCCTGTTCGACCTTGCCGGCTATCTCGGCCGTCGGCTTGGCCAGCTGCACCTGCGATTCGTCTCCGGCCTGCCCTACGACACCTGCCGCGAGGAGGAGCGCTTCTTCAGCTACCGCCGCGCGACCCTGCGCGGCGAGCCGGATTACGGGCGCAACCTCTCTGCAATCGCACTGGAGGAATAGGAACGATGGCCGTGCATTTCAGCAACGAGGAACTGGCCGGGAGGCGGGCGAAGGCCTGCGCCGCGATGGCCAGGCAGGGGCTCGACGGCATGCTGATGTTCCGCCAGGAGAGCATGTACTACCTGACGGGCTACGACACGTTCGGCTACGTGTTCTTCCAGTGCCTGTATCTGGGCGCCGACGGCCGGATGTTCCTGCTGACCCGCGTACCGGACCTGCGCCAGGCGCAGCGTACCTCGGTCATCCAGGACATCCGCATCTGGGTCGACCGCGAGGGCGCCACGCCCGCCGAGGACCTGCGCAACGTGCTGGCGGAGTATGGTTGCAAGGGCAACCGGCTGGGCGTGGAGTACGAGGCCTATGGCCTGACCGCGCGCAACGGCAAGCGGCTGGAAGCGGCGCTGGCCGGGTTCTGCACGCTGGTCGACGCGTCGGAGCTGGTCAACCAGCTGCGCGTGCTCAAGAGTCCGGCCGAGCTGGTCTATGTGCGAAAAGCGGCCGAGCTGGCGGACGCCGCGCTGCTGGAGGCCAACCGCCTCGCCAAGCCCGGCGCGTTCGAGGGCGACATCCTGGCGGCGATGCACGGCGCGATCTATCGCGGCGGCGGCGACGACCCGGGCAACGAGTTCATCATCGGCTCCGGCAAGGACGCGGTGCTTTGCCGCTATTTCTCCGGCCGCAAGCACCTGCAGGCCCAGGACCAGCTGATGCTGGAATTCGCCGGCGTCTACCGCCACTACCACGCCTGCCTGATGCGCACGATTCTGATCGGCAAGCCCGACCCCGTGCAGGTGGCGATGCACAAGGCGGGGCTTGAAGCGATGGAGGCCTGCAAGGCGGCGCTCAAGCCCGGCCGGCCGATCGGCGAAGTGTTCGACGCCTATGCGCGGGTGTTCGACGCGGCCGGCTTCGGCGCGAATCGATTCAATGCCTGCGGCTACAGCCTGGGCACGACCTTCGCGCCGAACTGGATGGATTGGCCGATGTTCTATCGCGGCAACCCGGTGATTGCCGAGCCCGGCATGGTGTTCTTTCTGCACATGATTGTGGTGGACAGCGACCGCAACATCGCCATGGCGCCGGGCTACACGGTCGAAGTCACCGATCAGGGCTGCGTGCCACTGTCGAAGCTGCCGCTCGATTTGGTGGTAAACTGAATCTGTCCGGAAGGGGCTTGTGCCGCATCTCTTGATGCTGCTGGCGTTCATGCTGATCGGGCTGGTGGTGGGCTGTGTCCTGCTCTAGGCGATTCGCGCGTACGGCCTGCGTGGTACTTGCCCTGGGGTTTGCGACGCTGCTGGCGGGCTGCGGAGAGCCGCCGAAGCCGTTCGCGCATGACGGCGAATCGCAGAACCCCCTGCTCCAGGTCGCCAACCCCGAGGGAATCGCAATCACCGAACTGGCCGGCTTCCCTGCGCCGGGGGAGCAGGCCTTCCTCGACGCGCTGGTGGCCCAGCTCCATCGCGCGGAGATCCCCGCCAGCGTCGGGCGGGGCAACGCCCAAAGCTACCGGCTGACCGGCCAGGTGCTGGAGCGCCCGGCCGAGAAGGGTGTCGAGATCCTGATCCACTGGCGCATGACGAACGCCGCCGGCCAGCCGCTCGGCAACCATCTTGTGCGCCAGGTCGTCGACATGAAGGCCTGGCGCGGCGGCGACCTCGTCCTTATGAACCTCCTGGCGCGCCAGTCCAGCGCCGGTGTCGTGCCGATGCTGCCCGAGCGCGTGACGACGGTCGCCGCACGCGGCGTTCCGGAACGGCCGGCCAGGAACGTGGTGCCGCCGATGGGCACGCGGCTGGCCGCGACCCCGAACGCGCCGCAACGCCCGCAGGTCGCCCAGACCGGCCCGTCGCCGGCGCCGCAGGCGGGCGGGTCCGGCAAGAGGCCGTCCGGCGAGCCGCCGGCCGTCGCCCTGCGGCCGATCGAGAGCGCGCCAGGCGACGGCGGCGAATCGCTGCCGAAGGCGATGGACCATTTCATGAAGCTTGCAGGGATCCCGCTGGTGAGCGAGCACGAAAGCCCGTTCGCCATCGTCGCCGGCAAGGTGATCCTGGGCGCGCCGGTGCAGCGCCAGCAATCGGTCCGGATCGAGTGGACCTTGTATTCGCCCGCGGGCTGCATCATGGGCACCGTCAGCCAGGCGAACCAGATCCCCGCCGGCAAGTTCGACGGCCCTTGGGGCGAAGCTGCCTATGCCGTGGCGGAGGGCGCCGTGCAGGGCCTGAGCGAGCTGCTCGACCAACTGGCCGCGCAGCCGGCGGAACAGCGATGCAAGCGCTAGGGCTGCGGCGGGCGCACAGCATGGTCGTCGCGGCCGCCTGCCTGGCGCTCGCGGGCTGCGGCGGGGTCGGCATGTTCGGTTCCCACAAGGGCAATGCGCCGGCGCCGAAAGCCGCGGTCGATATCGTGCCGGCCAATACGGTCGCCGGATCGGTCGAGGTCGACGGCAGCGGATCGAACGCCAATGTCCGGGTCGAACTGTACGACGTGACCGGCCGCGACCCGGCAGAGATGGTCAGGCGCGGCGATCCGCTGGTGGTCGCGCGCACCGCGCGCGACGGACGCTACAGCTTCAATCTGGGCTCTCTCGCCCGCGCGCCGGCGGGCCAGGCCAAGACCTGGCTGGTGCGCGCGGGCGGGGACGTCGACAGCGCGAGCAGCCCCGAGGCGACGGTCACCTTCACCAGTGCTTCGGCGCGCGGCCGCCTGCCGCCGCTTTACCTGTGGGACGGCGCGCCGAAGATCGAGAACGGCGACGAACGCATCACCTTCCGCCTGGCCCCGCTGCCCGGCGCCAAGCGCGTGGAGCCGGTGGTTTATGGCGTGGAACTGGCCGCGTCAGGCGGCGGCGCGGCGCTGACGCCGCCCCTGAGCGGCGTCCCGGAAGCTTCCCTGCCGCGCCTGATGCTGCAGGAATTCGCCTGGACCTACCGCCCGCTGGCGGCGCTGGATCAAGCCCAGGCCGACGGCACGGTCTATCACGCGGTCTATCGCGGCGCCGCGCGCCAGGTCCAGGGTCAAAATCCGCCCCCGCTGACGCGCCAACGCGACGCCAGGCTGGTGCCCCCCGGCCTGGGCTTCCGCGGCCTGACCGACGGCAAGCTCGACAACATGCTGCCCCACACTATGCCGCCGGACGGCCGAGTGGAGATCGACCTGGGAAGCGCGACCGAGGTGGGCCACGTCTATCTGCTGGGCCTTCAGGTTGCCGGCAACGACCAGGTGACGGTCCATCTGTCCAACAATGCGGCACAGCCCGGGCCGCCGTTGGTCCAGGTCCCGGTACGCGACGCGCTGGAAATCGCCTTGCCCCAGGGCGCCAGGGGCAGGTACCTGACCGTGCGTTTCGCCGGGCAACTCACGGCTCTGGGCGAAATCGTCGCCTACCCCCCCGTTTCCGGCCAGAAATGGGAGGCGGCGAAGCCCGTTGCGCCCTTCAGCAACCAGGTTTACAGCGTCCCGGTGAATTGATAGGTTCCGCGCGCCTTTTCGGGCTCGGGTCGGCATTTCGTTAAGAAATCAAAACGGTATCGGGACGGCGGTATGAAAATCCTCGCCGGCAACAGCAATCGGTCCCTGGCCGAGGCGATCGCCGCCTACCTCAACGTTCCCATGACCAAGGCCGCCATCCGGCGGTTCGCGGACATGGAGATCTTCGTCGAGGTGCTGGAGAACGTGCGCGGCGAGGACGTGTTCGTGATCCAGTCGACGTCGTTCCCGGCCAACGACAACCTGATGGAATTGCTGGTGTGCATCGACGCGCTCCGGCGCGGCTCGGCCCGGCGGATCACGGCGGTGATCCCCTACTACGGCTACGCGCGGCAGGACCGCAAGACCGGACCGCGCACGCCGATCTCGGCCAAGCTGGTGGCGAACCTGATCACCGCGGCCGGCGCCGACCGCGTGCTGACGCTCGACCTGCACGCCACCCAGATCCAGGGCTTCTTCGACGTGCCCACCGACAATCTCTACGCCGAGCCGGTCTTCACCAAGGACATCATTGCAAGCTTCCCCAGCGAGACGCCGATGATCGTGTCTCCCGACGTGGGCGGCGTCCTGCGCGCGCGGGCCATAGCCAAGCGCATCGACAGCGAGCTCGCCATCATCGACAAGCGCCGCGAGCGCGCCGGCATGTCCGAGGTCATGAACATCATCGGCGACGTCGACGGACGGCACTGCATCCTGGTGGACGACATCGTCGACAGCGCGGGCACACTGTGTAATGCCGCCGTGGCGCTGAAGGAGCACGGCGCCAAGTCGGTGACGGCCTATGTCACGCACGGTGTGCTGTCGGGCGGCGCGGTGGCGCGCGTGAAGGCCTCGCCGCTGGAGGCGCTTGTGACCACCGACAGCATCCAGGCGACCGAGGAGATGAAGGGCGCCAACAACATGCGCCAGATCACCATCGCGCCGCTTCTGGCCGAGGCGATCCACCGCATCAGCGAGGAGCGGTCGGTCTCGAGCCTGTTCGACTGACCCACGGAGATTCCCGCCGCGCGTGCGGCGGGTGGCAGCGGGGCGGCGGCACCCCTGGAGGCCGCGCCCCCGGTTGAAACGGACGCATAGTTCGCGAAAGGAGCGATAAGCCAATGTCCGAGATCGTCAGCATCACCGCCGAGGCGCGGGAGCGGGCCGGAAAGGGGGCCGCCCGGAGCACGCGCCGCACCGGCCGGGTACCGGCCGTCATCTACGGCAACAAGGAATCCCCCCTCACCATCTCGCTGGATCCCAAGGAAGTGGACGCGGTGACGTCGAAGCGCGGGTTCTTCGCCCGGCCGCTCGACATCAACCTGGCCGGCAAGCCGCATCGCGTGCTGCCGCGCGACGTCCAGCGCGACCCGGTGACCGACAAGCCGCTGCACCTCGACTTCATGCGCGTCAACAAGGGCACGCGCATCCGCGTCGAGGTGCCGGTGCAGTTCGTGCGCGACGATCTGAGCCCGGGCCTGAAGCGCGGCGGCGTCTTGAACGTCGTGCGCCGGCAGATCGAGCTTTACTGCACGGTCGACACCATCCCCGAGAAGCTCGACGTCAGCCTTGAGGGCCTGGACATCGGCGACAGCGTGCACATCAGCAAGGTGAGCCTGCCTGCGGGCGTCAAGCCGACGATCGCGCGCGACTTCACCATCGCCTCGATCGCCGTGCCAAGCGCGGCCAAGGCGGCGGCCGAGGAAGCCCGCGCAGCGGCGGAAGCGGCGGCGGCGGCCGGCGCGGTCGCGGGCGCGGCGCCGGCCGAAGGCGCGCCCGCGGCGCCCGGCGCGGCTGCGCCCGCGGCCGGCGCAGCGACTCCGGCGGCGGGCGGCAAGGGTGCCGCTCCCGCGGCGGCCGCCCCCGGCGGCAAGGGCGCGCCCCCGGCTGCAGCGGCGGCCGCGGCTGCGCCCGAACGCGGCGGCAAGAAGAAAGGCTGATCCCGCTCGACGTCGGCCCTTGTCCTTCGACAGGCTCGGGACGAGGGCATCGAATGAAGCGCACACGGGCCTCATCCTGAGCTTGTCGAAGGATGGGGCCTTTTTCTTCGGAACCTTCCCATGCTGCTGCTGGTCGGGTTGGGCAACCCCGGCCCGAAATACGAGCGCAACCGGCACAATGTCGGCTTCATGGCGGTGGACGCGATCGTTCGCCGCTATGCGTTCGGGCCGTGGCGCGTCAAGTTCGATGGCTTGGCGGCGGAGGGCGCGATCGACGGCGAAAAAACGATCGCGCTGAAGCCGCAGACCTTCATGAACAATTCCGGCCGGTCGGTCGGCGCGGCGATGCGCTTCTACAAGCTCGAGCCCGGCAAGGTCGTCGTGATCTACGACGAGGTCGATCTGAAGCCCTTCAAGGTGCGTGTGAAAACCGGCGGCGGCGCCGCCGGGCACAACGGCATCCGCAGCATCGACAGCCATATCGGGCCCGATTTCCGCCGCGTGCGCATCGGCGTCGGCCATCCCGGCGACAAGGAGAAGATGCTGGCGCACGTGCTGAACGACTTCGCCAGGGACGAGCGCAAGGATCTGGAAAAGACGATCGACGCCATCGCCGAGGCGGCGCCGCTGCTGGCCCAGGACAACGACAACGCCTTCATGACCAAGGTGGCGCTGCTCACCCAGCCGCCCAGGGAACCGAAGCCGGCCAAGGCCCCTCCCCCGCCTCCAGACCAGCAGGAAGAAGACTGACGTGGGATTCAACTGCGGCATCGTCGGCCTGCCCAACGTGGGCAAGTCGACCCTGTTCAACGCGCTGACCGCGACCATCCAGGCGCAGGCGGCGAACTATCCGTTCTGCACCATCGAGCCGAATTCGGGCCGCGTCGCCGTGCCCGACACGCGGCTCGACACGCTGGCGAAGCTCGCCAAGTCGGAGCGCGTGATCCCGACCTTCCTCGAGTTCGTCGACATTGCAGGCCTGGTGCGCGGCGCCAGCAAGGGCGAGGGCCTGGGCAACCAGTTCCTCGGCAACATCCGCGCGGTGGACGCCATCATCCACGTGCTGCGCTGCTTCGAGAGCGCGGACATCGTGCATGTCGAGGGCTCGGTCGACCCGATCCGCGACGCCGACACCGTGGACACCGAATTGATGCTCGCGGACCTGGAAAGCCTGGAGAAGCGCGTGCAGGCCGCCGAGAAGAAGGCGCGCGGCCAGGACGCCGAGGCCAAGCAGCAACTTCAGGTCATGCAGCCCGTGCTGGCAGCGCTGCGCGCCGGCCGTCCCGCGCGTTCCGTCAAGGTCGCGCCCGAGCTTATGCCCGCCTTCAGGCAGCTCCAGCTGCTGACCGCCAAGCCCGTGCTTTATGTCTGCAACGTCGAGGAAGGCGCGGCCGCCACCGGCAATGCGCATAGCGCACGCGTCGCCCACCGTGCGCGGGCGGAGGGCGCGGCGTCGGTGGTGATCTCGGCCGCGATCGAGGCCGAGGTGACGCAGCTCAGCGATCCCGAGGAGCGCGCGGCGTTCCTGGAGAGCCTGGGGCTGGAGGAGACGGGCTTGAGCCAGGTGATCCGCGCGGGCTACGGGCTGCTCGACCTCATCACCTTCTTCACCGCGGGCCCCAAGGAGGCGCGCGCCTGGACCGTGCGCAAGGGCGCCACCGCCCCGGAGGCCGCAGGCGCCATCCACACCGACTTCCAGCGCGGCTTCATCGCCGCCGAGGTGATCGCCTACGAGGACTACGTGGCATGCGGCGGCGAACAGGGCGCCAAGACCGCCGGCAAGATGCGCCTGGAGGGCCGCGACTACGTGGTCAAGGACGGCGACGTGATGCTGTTCCGCTTCAACGTGTAGCAGGGCCTCGCCCTTCGCGATGGCCGCTGCGCGGTCTCCTCGGGGTGAGGGAAGCGCGCCCCTCAATTCATCCGGAAGATCTTCCCCGGGTTCATGATGTTGTCCGGGTCGAGCGTCTTCTTCAGGGCGCGCATCACGCTGATCGCGTCGCCGTGCTCGGCGACCAGGAAATCCATCTTGCCCATGCCCACCCCGTGCTCGCCGGTGCAGGTGCCCTCGAGGCTGAGCGCGCGGTTCACCAGCCGCTCGTTGATCTCGTGCGACTCGTGCAGCTCCTTGGGGTCGTTCGGGTCGATCAGGATGATCAGGTGGAAGTTGCCGTCGCCGACATGGCCCAGGATGTGGATGGGCATCGAGGCCGCCGCCATGTCGCGCTCGGTCTCGACGATGCATTCGGCCAAGCGCGAGATCGGCACGCACACGTCGGTGGACACGGCGCGCGCGCCCGGACGGGTCTGCAGGCCGGCGAAATAGGCGTCGTGCCTGGCCTGCCACAGCTTGTTGCGCTCCTCCATCGTATGCGCCCAGCGGAAGTCGTCGCCGCCGTTGTCCCGGGCGATCGCCTGCACCATCTCGACCTGCTCGGCGACATAGGCCTTGGTGCCATGGAACTCGAACATCAGCGTGGGCGCCACCTTGTTGTCGAGCTTGGAGAACCTGTTGACCGCCTCCACCAGGCTTGCGCCCAGGAGCTCGACCCGCGCGATGGGTATGCCCGACTGGATGATGGCGATCACCGTGTCGATCGCGGCCTTCACGCTGGGGAACGGGCAGACCGCCGAGCTGATCTGCTCGGGAATGCCGTAGAGCCTGAGCGTCACCTCGGTGATGATGCAGAGCGTACCCTCGGAGCCCACGAACAGCCGCGTCAGGTCGTAGCCGGCGGCCGATTTCTTGGCGCGGCGCGCGGTCTTGATCACGCGGCCGTCCGCCATCACCACGGTCAGGCCCAGCACGTTCTCGCGCATCGTGCCGTAGCGCACGGCGTTGGTGCCCGACGCGCGGGTGGACGCCATGCCGCCCAAGGACGCATCCGCACCCGGGTCGATCGGGAAGAACAGGCCGGTGTCCCTGATGTGATTGTTGAGCTGCTTGCGCGTGACGCCCGCCTCGACGGTCACGTCGAGATCCTCGGGGCTGACGCGAAGGATCTTGTTCATCCCGCTGACGTCCACGCAGATGCCGCCGTGGATCGCCAGGATATGGCCCTCGAGCGAGGTGCCGGTGCCGTAGGCGATCACCGGCGTCTTGTGCCGCGCGCAGATCTTGACGATCTCGCTGACCTCCTCGGTGGACTGCGCGAACACCACCGCGTCGGGCGGCGCGTAGGGGAAATAGGACTCGTCCTTGCCGTGATGTTCGCGCACCCCCGGCGAGGTCGAGACACGCTCGCCGAAGCGCCGCGTGAGTTCCTCGACCGTCGCGCTGTTGCGCGGCGCTGCCTTGGCGACCATGCGATTGCCCGATCCCTACATTCCGTTGAGCGGTTTCATCCTAGGCCGCGAGGCCCAGGCGAACAAGCCCGCCGCCGCGGCTCAAGACCTTGTGGGCACTATGGCTAATCGCGCCGCCAGCGCAGCCATGATCCCCGCGACGACGCGGTTCTGCCAGCGCCACCAGCTTGCCCGACGGACGAAAAACGCGCCGGCCTGACCGGCAAGCACGCCCACCGCCAGGTTCACCGCGGTGCCGCAGATGTTGAACACCGTGCCCAGCACCACCAGCTTCAGCGCCACGTTGCCGCCCGCCGGGTCGACGAACTGGGGCAGGAAGGCAAGGAAGAACAGCGCCACCTTGGGGTTCAGTACGTTGGTCACCGCCCCCTGGGCGAAGATGCGCCACAGGCCCGTGCGCGGCAGGTCGCCGGGCCGAGGCGGCAGCTCGCCCTGCTTCCAGAGCTGCACCGCGATCCACAAAAGATAGGCTGCGCCCGCCCAGCGGATGGTTTCGTAGGCGATCGCCGAAGCCGCCAGCACCGCCGCCAATCCCAGCGCCGCGAAGGCGGTATGCACCAGCGCCCCCGCGCCGATCCCCAGCGCCGACACGATGCCGGCCCGCCTGCCCTCCGCCGCCCCGCGCGCCGCGACATAGAGCATGTCCGGCCCGGGCGTCAGGTTCAGCGCCAAACCTGCCGCGAGAAAGGCGAGGAAGGTTGGGAGCGCAGGAAGGAGGTCGATCATGATCTACTCCGCCGCCTGCTTGACCGGCGGCTCTTCGCGCCGCGCCGCCGGCGGGCCGAAGCCGCCGCCCGAGGGCGTCTGGATCACGAACACGTCGCCCGGGTTCATCTCGGCCTTGTCGCAGGCCGTGAGCTCGACGCGCGCGCCGTCGGTGCGCTCGACCCAGTTGCGGCCGGCCATGCCCGGCGCGCCGCCCTGGAGTCCGAATGGCGGGATGCGGCGGCGGTTGGCCAGGATCACGGCGGTCATCTTCTCGCGGAAGCGCACGCGGCGGATCGTGCCGTCGCCGCCCCGCCACTGCCCAGCCCCGCCCGAGCCGCGATTGATCGCGAAGTCCTCGAGGATCACCGGGAAGCGCCATTCCAGCACCTCGGGATCGGTGAGCCGCGAGTTGGTCATGTGGGTGTGCACGGCCGAGGTGCCGTCGAAGCCCGGGCCGGCGCCCGAGCCGCCGCAGATCGTCTCGTAGTATTGGTGCGTCTCGTTGCCGAAGGTGAAGTTGTTCATCGTGCCCTGCGCGCCCGCCATGACGCCCAGCGCGCCGTAAAGCGTGTCGGTGATGACCTGCGAGGTCTCGACGTTGCCCGCCACCACCGCGGCCGGATAGCGCGGCCGCAGCATCGATCCCTCTGGGATCACGATGTCGAGCGGCTTCAGGCAGCCCTCGTTCATCGGAATGTCGTCGTCCACCAAGGTGCGGAAGACGTAGAGCACGGCGGCGCGGCAGACCGCGGAGGGCGCGTTGTAGTTGGTCGGGCGCTGCGCGCTGGTGCCGGTGAAGTCGATCTTCGCCCGTCGCGCCTTCTTGTCGATCGAAATCGTCACCTTGATGACGCTGCCGTCGTCCATCTCGTAGGCGAAGCTGCCGTCCTTCAAGACATCGAGCACGCGGCGCACCTGCTCCTCGGCGTTGTCCTGCACGTGCTTCATGTAGGCCTGCACCGTGTCGAGCCCGAAATGCTCGACCATCCGCCGCAACTCCTGAACGCCCTTCTCGTTGGCCGCGATCTGCGCGCGCAGGTCGGCGATGTTCTGGTGCACGTTGCGCGCGGGATATCTTGCGCCGAGGAACAGCGCCGTGATCTCCTTCTCGCGAAATCGCCCCTGCTCCACCAGCACCTCGTTGTCCAGCAGCACGCCTTCTTCCTCGACAACCTTGCTGTCCGGGGGCATCGAGCCCGGGGTGATGCCGCCTACGTCGGCGTGGTGGCCGCGGCTGCCCACGTAGAACAGGATGGCCCTGCCGTCCTCGTCGAACACCGGCGTGATCACGGTGATGTCGGGCAGATGCGTGCCGCCGTTATAAGGCGCGTTCAGCACGTAGACGTCGCCCGGCTTCATCGTGCCGGTGCGCTCGCGGATCACCGTGCGCACGCTCTCGCCCATCGAGCCGAGATGCACCGGCATGTGCGGCGCGTTGGCGATCAGCGCGCCGTCGGCGGCGAACAGCGCGCAGGAATAATCAAGCCGCTCCTTGATGTTCACCGAATAGGCCGTGTTGCCGAGCGTCACGCCCATCTGCTCGGCGATCGACATGAAGAGGTTGTTGAACACCTCGAGCATCACCGGATCGACCGTGGTGCCGATCGCGGCCTGACGGCGCTTGGCGACCACGCGCTTCAGCACCAGGTGATTGAGCGGCGTGACCGTCGCGCGCCAGCCCGGCTCCACCACCGTCGTGGCATTGGCGTCGATGATGATGGCCGGGCCGTCGATCGACTGGCCGGGCGTGAGGTCGTCGCGGTCGAAGACGGGCGTCTCGTGCGCGCCGCCCTCCGTGAACATGGCGACGCGGGCCCGTTCCTGCGCTTGGACGCCCGCCGCCGGCGGGGGCGGTTCCACCACCGGGTCGGAATGGCCCACCACCTCGACCGACGCCGCCTCGATCACATGCGCCTTCTCGGGCATGAAGAAGCCGTATTGCTGCCGATGCGCGGCCTCGAACGCTCTCACGATGCCCGCGCGGTCGGCGAAATCCACCAGCATCGGCGTGTCGGTGCCGGCGTAACGAACCAGAACGCGGCGATGCACGGTGATCCGCTCCTCGGGCACACCCTGGCGGCGCAACTCGGCGAGCCCGTCTTCAGCCAGCCGGTCGAGCGTCGCCGCCGCGCGCGGCATGGCCTGGTCGTCCAGGTTCAGCTCGAGCGCCTGCTCGCGCATCACCCGCAGATCGGCCAGTCCCATGCCGTAGGCCGACAGCACGCCCGCAAGCGGATGGATGTAGACGGTGGTCATGCCGAGCGCATCCGCCACCCGGCAGGCATGCTGGCCGCCGGCACCGCCGAAGCAGTTCAGCGTGTATTCGGTAACGTCATAGCCGCGCTGGACCGAGATCTGCTTGATCGCGTTGGCCATGTTCTCTACCGCGATCTTCAGGAACCCTTCGGCGACCTCCTCGGGCCGGCGGTCGTTGCCGGTCTTGTCCTTGATTTCCTGGGCCAGCGCCGCGAACTTGCGCCGGACGATGTCGGCGTCGATCTTCTGGTCGCCATCCGGCCCGAACACTTTCGGAAAGAAATCCGGCTGGATCTTGCCGAGCATCACGTTGGCGTCGGTCACGCAGAGCGGCCCGCCGCGGCGATAGCAGGCCGGGCCCGGATTGGCGCCGGCGGACTCGGGCCCGACGCGATAGCGCGCCCCGTCGAAGAACAGGATCGACCCGCCGCCCGCCGCCACGGTGTGGATGCGCATCATCGGCGCGCGCATGCGCACGCCGGCGACCAGCGTCTCGAAGGCGCGCTCGTACTCGCCGTCGTAATGCATCACGTCGGTCGAGGTGCCGCCCATGTCGAAGCCGATCACCTTGCCGAAGCCCGACTTGGTGGCAGTCTCGACAGCGCCCACCACGCCGCCGGCGGGACCCGAGAGGATCGCATCCTTGCCCTGGAAGCGGTGCGCGTCGGTAAGGCCGCCGTTGGACTGCATGAACATCAGCCGCACGTCGCCGAGCTGCGAGGCCACCTGGTCCACATAGCGCCGGAGGATCGGCGAGAGATAGGCGTCGACCACCGTGGTATCGCCGCGGCTGACCAGCTTCATCAGCGGGCTGACCTCGTGGCTGGCCGAGACCTGGGTGAAGCCGATCTCGCGCGCGAGCTTCGCCACCGCCTGCTCGTGGGCGGGAAAGCGGGAACCGTGCATGAACACGATGGCGACCGCGCGGATGCCCGCGTCATAGGCGTCCTTCAGCTCCCTGCGCGCCGAATCGAGATCGAGCCTCGCCAGCACCGCGCCCTTGGCGTCCACCCGCTCGTCGATCTCCACGACCCGCTCGTAGAGCATCTCGGGCAGCACGATCTTGCGGGCGAAGATCTTCGGCCGGTTCTGGTAGGCGATGCGCAGCGCGTCGGCGAAGCCCTTGGTGACGGCGAGCAGCGTGCGGTCGCCTTTGCGCTCGAGCAGCGCGTTGGTGGCAACGGTCGTGCCCATCTTCACCGCCGCCACCCGCCGGGAGGGAATCGGCGCGTTGGCGCCCACGCCCAGCAGATCGCGGATACCCTGCACCGCCGCGTCCTTGTAGCGCTCGGGGTTTTCCGAGAGGAGCTTGTGCGTGACGAGCGTTCCGTCCGGCCGCCGGCCGACAATGTCGGTGAAGGTGCCGCCACGGTCGATCCAGAACTGCCATTGGTCGGCGGCTTGGCCGGCGGTGGGAGCCATCGCGGAATTCCTCGGACATTAAGACGGGGCTGTTCGGGTTGACCTAGCAACCCCCGGGGATCAGCGCAAGCCGTAGCGCCTCCGACGCAAGCGTCTGACGCCGCGGGAGCGTCGACCGTCTCGCGCGCATGGTATCTGGCGTCGCGGCGTGGAAGCGGGCGCTACGATGAATGCCACTCCTCGACCACCGACCGTCACCGCGAACCCACGATCCTTGCTTGCCAATGTGAGCGGCCGCTCCACGAACTGTACCGCCTGATCCGCATCGATCGACTTCTGTCTGGTCATGCGTTTGTCCCAAATACTCGATACTATGAGCGCCGAAGTATCTCCATACCTGCAAGGCACCGCCTTCCAATGAGAATGAACCGTTGCCCGCCCGCCGCCGCTTCCTGCTGACCGCCGGCGCCGCGCTTGCCGCGCCCGCCCTGCTGCGCTTCCCCGTGGCCTGGGCGCAATCCGATCCCTTCGCGCTCGGCGTCGCCTCGGGCGATCCGTGGCCGGACAGCGTGGTGCTGTGGACACGGCTGATCCTGGCCGATCCCGGCGCACCGCCGCCGCAATCCGCCACCGTGCAGTGGGAACTGGCGGTGGACGACGGGTTCCGCCGCATCGTCCGGCGCGGCGAGGTTGCGGCTTCGTCCGAGCTGGGCCACGCCGTGCATGTCGTGCCGGACGGCCTGCAGGCCGGGCGCTGGTACAGCTACCGATTCCACCATGCGGGCGCGACCAGCCCCGTGGGGCGCACGCGCACGGCGCCCGCGCCGGGCGCCTTGCCGGAGCGCTTCGCCTTCGCCTTCGCCTCCTGCCAGCAATACGAACAGGGCTACTACGCAGCGCATCGCCACATGGCGGCGGAGGACCTCGACCTGGTGCTGTTCCTGGGCGACTACATCTACGAGATCAACTATGGCCGCGAGAAGGTGCGCCAGCACAATGCGCCGACGCCGCGGACGCTGGCCGAGTATCGCCGGCGCTACGCGCTCTACAAGTCGGACCGCGACCTGCAGGCCTCGCACGCCGCCTGCCCCTGGGCCGTCACCTGGGACGACCACGAGGTCGCCAACGACTACGCCGCCGATCGCGCCGAAACGCTGGAGCCGCGCGAAGAGTTCATGAAACTCCGCGCGGCGGCCTACCAGGCGTTCTACGAGCACATGCCGCTCAGGCCCGCGCAGCGCCCGCGCGGGCCGGACGCGCAGCTCTACCGCGCGCTGCGATTCGGCGGCATCGCCTCCGTCATTCTGGTCGACGACCGGCAATACCGGTCCTACCACGCCTGTCCCAAGCCGGGACGCGGCGGCGCCAACGTGGTGGGCGAGGAGTGCGCCGAGAGGGTCGATCCCCGGCGCACCATGCTTGGCGCGGCGCAGGAGCGCTGGCTGGCCGGCACGCTGGGCAAGACCGGGGCGCGCTTCACCATCCTGGCGCAGCAGACGCTGGTGGCGCAGCTCGACGAGAACGACGGCAAGGGCCGCAAGTTCTGGACCGAGGCCTGGGACGGGTATCCGGCCGCGCGCCAGCGCATGATCGACGCGATCGCGGACTCTCGCGCGGCCAACCCGATCATCGTCGGCGGCGACATGCACACCTTCTATGCGGCCGACGTGAAACGGGACTACGACCGGCCCGGCTCGGCCACCGTCGCCACCGAGTTCGTCGGTGGCTCGATCACCTCGCAGGCCCCGCCGCAGAACCTGCTGGACGCCTGGATCAGGAACAACCCGCACATCCACCTGGCCGAAGGGCGTCTCAAGGGCTATGGGCGCTGCGTCCTTAACCGGCGCGGGGCCGAGGTCGCCTTCCGCGCGCTGGACGACCATCGCCGCGCCGATTCGGCGATCCGGACCTTCGTTTCCTACGCCGTCCAGCCGGGCCGACCCGGCATAAACAAGGCGTGATCGCGCGGCCCATTGCCGGCCGGCCCCGCCTTACGTAGGGTAGGGCCCGCATGATGTGGAAGCTTGCCCTGATCGTACCTGCGATCATCCTGGCCGGACCGCTGGCGGCGATCGCGCTGGGGATCGTCGACGTGACGCGCCCCTGGCATGTCGGGCACCGCAACCCGGCGGGGCTGGCGCCCGATCCGGCCGTCACCACCGAAGCGGTGATCCAGGTCTATGCCGCCCGCACGCTGGGCTGGCGCGGCGCCTTCGGGTTGCACACCTGGATCGCGATCAAGCCGCGCGGCGCGCAGGAATACACGGTCTACGAGGTGATCGGCTGGCGGCAGTATCGCGGCCTGCCGGTGTTCGTCGCGCACAACCGCGCGCCGGACGGCTATTGGTTCGGCAATCGACCGTGGGTGGTCAGCGAGCTGCGCGGCGCGCAGGCGGAGGCGGTGCTCGGCCGCGTGCATGCCGCGATCGAATCCTACCCGCACAAGGACAACTACCGCATGTGGCCGGGCCCCAACAGCAACAGCTTCACCGCCCATGTCGGCCGGCTGGTGCCGGAGCTGGCGATGGACCTGCCGGCCACTGCGCTGGGCAAGGACTATCTGGGCCTGACCAGGGTATTCGCGCCCAGCCCCAGCGGTACCGGCTACCAGGTCTCGCTGTTCGGGGCGCTGGGCGTGCTGGCGGCGCGACGGGAAGGGCTCGAGGTCAACTTCCTCGGCTTCACCTTCGGCGTCGACCCCAGCGCGCCGGCCCTCAAGCTGCCGGGCCTGGGGCGGATCGGGCCGGCCGCGACTTCTTCCTAGGCGTTCAGGACGGGTTCGACCGGCCGGGCGCCAGTTGGGCGAAGGCCGAGGCCACGGTCGCGTGGCCGAGATCCATCGCTTCCTGCCATAGCGAGAAGCCGTCGGGCGCCTTCAGTGCCAACATGGCCTCGATCTCGCCGCCCAGGTCGACCAGCTTGCCGGCGAACTTGTCGGCGATATGGCGCATGCGCCCGTTCTCGGCCAGGCAGACCATGTAGATCTGCTCGATGCCGCGGTTGCGCGCGATGGTCAGCGCCCGGCGCAGCAGCTCGGTGCCGACGCCGCGGTCCTGCCACGCCTTGTCCACCGTGACGGCGATCTCGCCGCGGGTCGGCACTGGCGCGCCGAAGCGCGACAGCTCCGCCGCGCCGCGCACCTGGCCGTGCTCGATCCAGGCCACCACGACGACATGGAAGCGGTCGAGTCCGCCGACATAATCGGCGATGCGCTGGTCGGAGGCATGGCCCTGGAACCGCCGCAGGCGGTCGTCGGGCTCGAGGCGCAGCAGGTGCTCTTTCAACAGGCCGAACTCGGTCGGCAACAACGTCCGGATGACGTGCATGGCGATCTCCATCATGAAAGTCGCGACGCACTTCCCGGGCGTTTCTCCCTTCCGGCGCCGGCCCCTGCCGGCTCGGCGCTGTCTGCTTATGTGTCGCCCGACCATGGCGATTGCAAGACCACTGCCGCATCCGCAGCAATCGTTCGCTTGCCCGCGGTGCACCGACATTTCCTGTCGGCATTGCCTATCCTGCGCGTAAGGATGTTCCGCGATAGCGCCGGACGCACCGTCTCGGCTATCGTGCGTCCGAGTCGGTTGCGCGGGACACCATGAGCTACTGGGGCAAGGTCATCGGCGGCACGGCGGGCTATGCGGTCGGCGGGCCCTTGGGCGCGATCCTGGGCGTGGCGGCCGGCCATGCGGTCGACGTCATGCGCGAGGAGTCCGAAACCGCGCTGGCGACCGTCGAGGACCGCACCAAGTCGGTCGCCTTCACCATCGCGGTCGTCGCCCTGGCGGCGAAGATGGCCAGGGCCGACGGCGACGTGACCGCCGCGGAGATCGCCGAATTCCGCCGACTGTTTCGCGTCGATCCCGACGAAGAGGCGAACGTGCGCTTCGTGTTCGACCGCGCGCGCCGCAGCACCGCCGGCTTCGACGCCTATGCGCGCCAGGTAGCGGCGATGTTCCCCAACGAGCCGGAAGTGCTGGAGGAGCTGGTCGAGGCGCTGTTCCTGATCGCCAAGGCCGACGGCACGCCGGCGCCGGCCGAGATCGACTATCTGCGCCAAGTCGCCGAGATATTCGGGCTCGAGACCACCTGCTTCCGGCGGGTCTGCGCCGAGCACCTGGCGCCGCCCGAGCAGGATCCCTACACGCTGCTCGGCGTGACCAGCGCGGACGACGATGCGGCGATCAAGGCGGCGCATCGCCGGCTGGTGCGCGACAACCATCCCGACAAGCTGGTGGCGCAGGGCCTGCCGCGCGAGATGGTGCAAGTCGCCAACGACAAGCTGGCGAAGATCAACGCCGCCTACGACGCCATCCGCGCCGAGCGCGCCCGCGCGCCGGCGCCGGCCTGAGCCCGGTGGCGTGAACGGCGCGGTATGAGCGCGGCCGCGTTGCGAATCGTCGAGCGTCCCTCCCCCAATCACGGCCCACGGCGCGACGGCGCCGCCATCGACATGCTGGTGCTGCACTACACCGGCATGATGAGCGCCGCCGCGGCGCTCGCGCGCCTCTGCGACCCGGGCGCCGAGGTCAGCGCGCATTACCTGGTCGACGAGTTCGGCCTGGTCTACCGCCTGGTGCCGGAGGACCGGCGCGCCTGGCACGCGGGCGTGGCGTTCTGGGCGGGCGAACGCGACGTCAACGGCCGCTCGATCGGCATCGAGCTTGCCAATCCCGGTCACGAGCTTGGCTATCGCGATTTCCCCGCGGCGCAGATGACGGCGCTCGTGGAGCTTGCGCGCGGCATCGTCACGCGCCATCCGATCCCACCGCACCGCGTGCTCGGCCATTCCGACGTTGCGCCCCGGCGCAAGATCGACCCGGGCGAGAAATTCGACTGGCGCTGGCTTGCCGGCCAAGGGATTGGCTGGTGGCCCGAGGCGCCGGCGCCAATCGTGAAATCCGCGATTGCCGATGTCGCGGCAATGCAGCGCGCGCTGGCCGCCTTCGGTTACGAAGTCGCTTTGACGGGCATTGAAGACGAGCAGACTGCGACGGTCGTCAGCGCCTTCCAGCGCCACTTCCGCCCGGCGCGCGTGGACGGCGTGGCGGACGCGGAGACGGCGGCGGTGGCGGCGCGGCTCCTCAACCGGACGGCCATTACCTAGCCGCCCGGTGTCGGCTTGGGCGGCGGGACAGAAAGCCGACCGCAGACAAGCCAGTGTTTCGTGTCCTGGCCGGAGGCGACCGATACCGAACGTGTCTGGGTCCCGTTGACCGCAAGATCGGCGACGACCCAACCGAGCTCGCGATACGCCTCGAACTGGTCTTCCTCGAAAAACTGGTCCAGCGTGGGTTCGTCTGGGAACAGCCGGTGCGCGTCCTTGTAGCTGAGCAGCGCCATGCTCACGTCGCGCGTCACCGTCGTTGTCATGTAGATCAGGAAACCGGTTTCCTCGCTGCCCCCAACCTCGTTGGCGGGATAGCGTATCGAAGCCACGCCGAACGCCCGCTCGGACAGCAGCATGTCCAGCGGATACTTGCAGTTGTCCTGCCGCGGGATCAGGAAGTCGAGGTCGCAGCGCTGGTCGTCGTCGCGGGGAAACTCGATGACGATTCGGAAGTCCTCGTACGCCCGCCGGATCAGGTTGTTGAAGTCTTCGAACCGATACTTCGGGTCGGCGCCGCCGTCGCAGAGAAAGATCAATCGGACGCGACGTCGCAGCAATTCGTACACACCTGTATTGTCGAAATGCCCGCCATCGCTGAGTTGAATCCAGTAGTGCTTCGTATCGTCGAGGGGAAAGAGCGCCGTCAAGCCCGGATGGAAATGATTGCAGCGTTTGAAGAGAACGCTCCTGCGCGACGGATTGGGCATCCAGTAGCCCAGGCGCAGATTGAGCAGGCCCATGATGAGCGCGACGGCCCTGCTGCGCGTGAACCCGACGCCGCCGACCCCGGCGTCCGGGTTTACCGCGGCCCCCGATACCGCCATCGCGGTGGGCAGTGACAATGTATCCATGTATCGGTCAGTCCGCTTCCAGCCCGTCGTCTGGGAACCGCAGTAGTGCGGCGACAGGACAAAATTGTCCCCTCCACGCCGCTTGAGTTTTGGATCGTCGCTGTTGACGACAATGTAGTGCGTGTTGACGAGGTGGTACGGCCCCTTCGGGGGCGGACGACCTTCTACGCCGTCGTCCCGGAACGGAGGATAGGCGAGATCGCAAAGATAATACCGATCGGCCGCCAACGCCATCCCGCCGCAGCGCTTCTTCCGGTCCGGAAGGAACGCCTCCATCAGGCGGTCGCGATAGAAGCGGTGCAAGGTGGTCATGTTCAGATTCACGATCAGGCCCGTCGCAATCGCGGCAATCACGGATAGGGCGAATATCTTTTGCAGATGCGTCGCGCCCGGGGCACGCGTGCCGTTGGCGTAGACCTCGACCGCCAAGAGAAAGCACATCAGCCCGAAGCCGTACAGAAGCAGGGCAGCCGCCACCGGCGCGATCCGCTTCATGCCAAGGAGATCGGATTCCTCTCCGCTTCGCGACCGCAGGAAAGTTGCGGCGCTGCTAAGGCCGCCTAGGAAAACCACGGCGCCGCTCCAGATCTTCCCCAGGTACGACGCGACGATCGGAATGGATCCCACCACGACCAGAAACGCGATGATACCCACGGCATACCGCCCGAATTTCTCGAACAGGCGCCTTCCGTAGTATCGGGTGATGTCGACCCTTCTTGCCCCAAGTCGATCCAATGTGGCCCATGTCGAGAGCGAGTAGAAAATGCTTCCCAGGACAAACAGGCCGAAGACGGTGGACGCGGCGACAAGAAGCTCGGTGAAGAAGAAATCGGGGCCCGCAGGTTTCGAGCTCACCTGGAACTCGCCCAGGGCGGCCGCAGTCTGTTTCCAACCACTCCAATCCCAGATCGCTTGCGGATCGACCGCAGCGAGGAAACTGCACGCGCGTTCGAGCCACCAGCCGAGTTCCCGGAACGACCGGTCGCTGTTCATGGCGCGCAGGTAGGCCAGGAAAACCAGCGTCACGATCGGTACCCATACCAATAGGTTGAGCACCACGCCGCGAAGGACGACCGCCGCCATCGACAAGGCGGTGACGCCCTTGCCCGGCGTCAGGAACCTGCCGCGGTTGCGCAAATACACTAAATTCTCGTTCTCCTCGGGAGGGGGTGTCCTGCGGCGGTCGGGCGACGCGATGCCGTAGGGAAATCCGTGCTCCACATCGTACGAACCCAGACCGTGCGGCCCCTGCAGGAACCAGGTCAGCGAGCTGCCGGCGTAGCCCCCGCCCGACACCGTCGACAGGTAGTCGATGTGCTTGAGCAAGCCGTTTGCGGCGAAATACTGCAGTATCCCGGTGCAAAACGTCGCCGACCGGATGCCGCCGCCGGAGAGCGCCAGTCCGACACAGCCGGCCGACGCGCGCGCGTCGCTGTCCGGCCGTTCCGATCCCAATGCGACGCCGCCGATACGCAGATCGTCGCGTCTCTTGGCGATGTAGGCTGCCTCCGAGCGCTGGACCTCGCTGGCACAGCTTCCCGCCACAAACTCCGGAGAATCGTTCCGGAGGTTCGACCGCTCCGCCATCGCAAGCCCCCCCAAATCGCGCAAACGAAGTTTCGGGCGTGCAAAGTATACTATCAATGACAATACTATTTATCTATAACTTGTTATTGTTGTTGCCTTGCCGGGCGACGCTAGGACGCCTATCTTCCATGCTGCCAGACGGCCGGACGGCCGCTGCCCGGCGCTTTTCCCGCGAGGGACGGCGGCGGGTGGAGGAAAGTCCGGGCTCCACGGGAACGCGGTGCCGGGTAATGCCCGGCGGGGGCGACCCCAGGGAAAGTGCCACAGAGAACAGACCGCCGGCACGCGCCTTAGAACGGCGCGCCGGCAAGGGTGAAACGGGGCGGTAAGAGCGCACCGCGCCCCCGGCGACGGGGGCGGCACGGCAAACCCCACCGGGAGCAAGACCAAATAGGGGCGGCGCGCCGCGCTTTTGGCGCGACAGGCGGGTTCCAGCGCCGCCGCCCGGGTCGGTCGCGCGAGGCGTCCGGCAACGGACGTCCCAGAGGAATGGCCGTCCCTGGCCCAAAAGGCCAGGACAGAACCCGGCTTACAGGCCGTCTGGCATTTTTCTCGGCCCTCGTCATCGCCGCCAACGCCGCGATCCGACCGCCAAATCGCCCACCCGCGCCCCTGACGGCACCAAAGTTTCGCCGGATTTCTGCTACAGATTCGTTCAGCGCTGCAAAGGCTTGCGTTAACTTTTGCTCGCTCAGGATGAGCATTGCGAACTAGCGGACTCGATGAGAACAAATGAGGTACTTCTAACCCAAGGAAATTCCAAAGAAAATTTCCATCCCCCCATTGACGGGCAGTTAAATCCCATGATATCCCATGCTGTCCCAAATGCAGGGCGGATTCGATTCCCCATGGGGTTTCGTCTCCCTTCTTGGGACGGCAGTTCAAGGGGTGTGGGGAACGTGCCGTGCCTGCGTCGTTCCGGGGAACGTTCGAGAACAGGCTCGACAAGAAGGGGCGGGTTTCCGTCCCCGGGGAGTTCCGTGCCCAGCTCCGCGGGCTCGATTTCGACGGCATCAGCGTCTTTCCCTCCATGCGCTACGGCACCAAGCGCAAGGCGCTGGAATGCTCGGGCTCGGACCGGATCGCGCGGATGAGCGCCTCGATTCCCGCCGACGGCGTGATGCCGGACCAGTCCACGCAGATGATCAAGTTCCTGCTCGGCCGCACGCGCGACCTCGCCTTCGACGGCGAGGGCCGCATCGTCCTGCCCGAGGTGTTCATCGCCCATCTGGGCCTGGGCGAGCGGGTCACCTTCGTCGGCCAGGGTCCGTATTTCGAGATGTGGGACTCGTCCGCCTACGCCCAGCACGAGATCGACCAGATGCAGCAGGGCCTGGCCGTCGCCGACCAGATGCTGGCGAACCAGCCGCCCTTGGGAAGCATGCGATGACCGGCGCCCCCGCCCACGCCCCGGTCATGGTGCGCGAGGTGCTCGCGGCCCTGAACCCGCGCGCCGGCGCTCTTTATATAGACGCGACGTTCGGCGGCGGCGGCTACAGCACCGCCTTGCTCGACGCCGCCGATTGCCGCGTGGTCGGGATCGACCGCGATCCCGCGGCGGCCCGGCGCGCCGAATGCCTGGCGCTACGCTATCCCGGGCGCCTCACCTTCGTGCTCGGCCGCTTCGGCGAGATGCTTTCGCTGCTCAAGGCGCGCGGCGTCACGCGCGCCGACGGTGTGGCATTCGACCTTGGCGTATCCTCGCCCCAGCTCGACGATCCCGCGCGCGGCTTCTCCTTCCGCGCCGATGGGCCGCTCGATATGCGCATGGGCAGCGAGGGGCCGACCGCGGCCGAGACCGTCAATTCGCTGTCCGAGGAAGCGCTGGCCGACATCCTGTACCGCCTGGGCGAGGAGCGGCGCTCGCGCGCCGTCGCGCGCGCCATCGTCGCCGCCCGCGCCACGAAACCGATCACCCGCACCTTGGAGCTGGCCGAGATCGTGCGCCGCGCCGTGGGCCGCGCGCCCAAAGGCATCGACGCCGCCACCCGCAGCTTCCAGGCCATCCGCATCTACACCAACGACGAGCTTGGCGAACTCGACCGCGGCTTGAGCGCCGCCGAGATTCTTCTGAATCCCGGTGGGCGGCTCGCCGTGGTCTCCTTTCATTCGCTCGAGGATCGAGCCGTCAAGAGCTTTCTGCGGTCCCGCAGCGGGGCCGAACCGCGTGCCTCTCGGCACCTACCCATCGCCGCTAGGAACACCCCCCAGCCGTCGTTTCGACTGCTGTTCCGCGGCGCCCTGACCCCCGGTGCCGACGAGGTCAGCTCCAACCCCCGCGCGCGTTCGGCCCGGCTGCGGGCCGCAGAAAGGACAACAATACCCGCGAGCATGGGAGCAGCAGCATGATCGGGCGTTACACGCTCATGTGGGTGGGTCTGGCGGCGGGCGTCGCCACAGGCCTGTTCCAGGTCAAGTACGAGGTCCAGGCCCTTGAAGGCCGGCTCGACCGGATCAACCGCGCCATCCTGGCCGACCAGCAGGCGATCCATGTGCTGAAGGCGGAGTGGAGCCTGCTCAACCAGCCGACCGAGCTCGGCAAGCGCGCGCTCGACAACCTCGCGCTCAAGCCGGTCGCAGCCCACCAGATCGGCGCGCTTGCCGACCTGCCGCAGCGCCAGAACGGCAATATGCTGGCCGCTGCCCCCGTCGCGGTGCCGCCGGCGCAAGCCGCGAGCTTGAAGGGCCCGCCGCCTGCCCTGGCGCAGGCGCCGCGCGCGCCGGCGGTAGCCGAGCTGCCGGCGGCCCGCCTCGACCAGCCGATCGCCAACCCCATGCTCGCGAGCGTCAAGCAGCGCCAATGACAGACAGCGCCCTCTTCGCGCGCGCGCGCCACACTGTCGCCCCGCCACCGGCAAACCCGGCCGCGGGGCGTGTGCGCCTTGAGGGCGAGGGAAAGCTCGCGCTGGAGACCGGCCGCAACCGCCTGATCGTCACCGGCGCGCTGTTCGCGCTCGTGTTCCTGGTCATCGCCGGCCGGCTGGTCGACGTGACGCTCATCGGCCGTGCGATCGAACCCCGCGTCGCCGCCGCGCCGCGCGCCAGTGCGCTGGAAACTTTCCGGGCCGACATCACCGACCGCAACGGCGTGCTGCTGGCCACCAGCCTCGAGACCGCCTCGCTTTACGCCAATCCGCGCCGCGTGCCCGACGCGGCCGACGCCGCCCGCAAGCTCGCCCAGGTCATCGGCGCCGAGCCCGCCGAGCTCGAGGCTAGACTCGCCTCGGGCAAGACCTTCGTGTGGCTCAGGCGCAACCTGACGCCGAAGCAACAGCTCGAGGTCATCCGCCTGGGCATCCCCGGCGTCGACTTCCAGCGCGACGAGCGCCGCGTCTACCCGCTCGGCAGCGTCGCCGCGCACATCGTCGGTTTCACCGACATCGACAACAAGGGCCTGGCCGGCATCGAACGGCGCTTCGACCAGCAGCTCCGATCGGCGCAGCGTCCGGTCAGGCTGTCGCTCGACGTGCGCGCACAGTACGTGATGCGCGAGGAATTGCAGCGCTCGATCGAGGAGTTCAGCGCGGTCGGCGCGGCCGGCATGCTGCTCGACGCGCGCACGGGCGAAATCCTCGCCATGGCCTCGCTGCCCGACTTCGACCCGCACCTGCCGGGCACGGTGGCGCCTGAGAACCGCTTCAACCGCCCCACCCTCGGCATCTACGAAATGGGGTCGACCTTCAAGCTGTTCACGCTGGCGATGGCGATGGACCTGGGCGTCGCCAACCTCACCAGCACCTGGGACGCGACCCACCCGATCCAGATCTCGCGCTTCACCATCAAGGATTTCCGCGGCGGCGAGCGGCGCTGGCTGACCACGTCGGAGGTGTTGCAGTACTCCTCGAACATCGGTGCGGCGCGCATCGGCGTGGCGGTCGGACCCGCGCGGCAGAAGGACTTCATGCGCCGCATCGGCATGCTGGAGCCGGCGCCGGTCGAGCTGCCCGAAACCGGCCAGCCGATGTACCCGGCGACCTGGCGCGAGATCAACACCATGACCATCGCCTTCGGCCACGGCCTGGCGGTGAGCCCGCTCCAGCTCGTCAACGGCGTCGCCGCGCTGGTCAACGGCGGCGTCCTGCGGCCGTCCACCCTGCTCAAGCGCGATCCGCTGGAAGTTCCGCCGGGCACGCAGGTGATCTCGCCGGAGACCTCGCGCACGATGCGCGGCCTTATGCGCATGGTGGTCGAGAAGGGCACCGGCAAGAAGGCCGAGGTCGTTGGCTACCGCGTCGGCGGCAAGACCGGATCGGCGGAGAAGGTCAGCGCGCATGGCGGCTACGCGCGCAAGGCGCTGCTGTCCTCGTTCGTCGGCGCCTTCCCGATCGACGACCCGCGCTATGTGGTGCTGGCGATGCTGGACGAGCCGCATGGCACCAAGGCGACCGGCGGCTTCGCCACCGGCGGCGCGGTCGCCGCGCCCACCGTGGGCCGGCTGGTGGCGCGCCTGGGGCCGCTCATGGGCCTCGAGCCGGTCGAACGTCCGCCTGCCCGCCCCGCGGCGCCCGTGCAGAACGCGCGCGTGTCGGGGCCGAGCATTGCGGCTAACTGAGCTGATCGAGGGGGACGAGATGGGACGCGCCGGTCCGGCCCCCGATCGCGCTCCCGAAATCCTCGGCTTGACCGCGGATTCCCGGGCGGTACGTCCCGGTTTCCTGTTCGCCGCGCTCAAGGGCGCCCACAGCGACGGCCGCGCCTTCATCGGCGACGCGCTGTCCAAGGGCGCGGTCGCGGTCCTGACCGACCTGCGCGAACCCTTGCCTGCACCGGTCGCCGAGGACGGCAATCCCGTGCCGGTGATCGCGGACGCCAATCCGCGCCGCCGCCTGGCGATGCTGGCGGCTCGCTTCCATGGCGCCCAGCCGGCGACGGTCGCGGCCGTCACCGGCACCAGCGGCAAGACATCGACCGTCGCGTTCACGCGCCAGATCTGGGCCACGCTCGGTCTCAAGGCCGCCAGCATGGGCACGCTCGGCATCGTGGCGCCGGGCGTGAAACGCAAGGGCGCGCTGACCACGCCCGATCCGGTCGAACTGCACGCCGAGCTGGCGGCGCTGAAGCGCGCGGGGATCGAGCATCTGGCGATCGAGGCGTCGAGCCACGGTCTCGACCAGTTCCGCCTCGACGGCATCGACATCGCCGCGGCCGGGTTCACCAATCTGTCGCGCGACCATCTCGACTACCACCCCGACATGGCCGCCTATTTCGCCGCCAAGCTGCGCTTGTTCGACGAGGTGATGCCGGCGGGCCGCGCGGCGGTGCTGAACGCCGACGTGCCGGAATTCGACGCGCTGGTCGCGGTCGCGAAGCGGCGGCGCCACCGCGTGATCGCCTACGGCCGCAACGGTGCGGAGCTGCGGCTGGAGGCGTTGCAGGAAGGCGCAACCGGCCAGGATCTCACCCTCAGCGCCTTCGGCGCGCGCATGGCGGTGCGCCTGCCGCTGGCCGGCGCATTCCAGGCGCACAACGCCCTCTGCGCCGCCGGGCTTGCCATTGCCTGCGGCGCGACGCCGGCCCGGGCCGTGGCGGCGCTGGCGGAGCTGTCGGTCGTCCCCGGCCGGATCGAGCTGGTGGCCACCCACCACAGCGGCGCGCCGGTCTATGTCGACTACGCGCACAAGCCCGACGCGCTGCGCACGATCCTCGAGACGCTCCGGCCCCTTACGCGCGGGCGCCTGGTCGTCGTGTTCGGCGCCGGCGGCGACCGCGATCCGGGCAAGCGACCGCAGATGGGCGAGATCGCCTGCCGCCTGGCCGACCGCGTGATCGTCACGGACGACAATCCCCGCAGCGAGAACCCGGCCGCGATCCGCCGCGCCATTCTCGCCGGTTGCCCGGCGCGCGATGCTGGCAAGGTGCTGGAGATCGGCGACCGCGCCCGCGCGATCGCCGCCGCCATCGACGGGCTTCGCGCCGGCGACGTGCTGGTGATCGCCGGCAAGGGCCACGAACAGGGCCAGACCGTGGGCGACACGGTCCTGCCCTTCAACGACGCCGAGGAGGCGCGCGTGGTTGTCGCCGCGCTGGCCAGGAGGGCCCCCTCTCCTTCAGACCGCGAGGACGGCCGTGATCGGTAAGGCGCTGCTGTGGACCGCCTCCGAGGTTGCCGCCGCGCTCGGCGTTCGCGCCGGCCGCGGCTGGCGCGCCATGGGCGTGTCGATCGACAGCCGCACGATCGCCGGCGGCGAACTGTTCGTCGCCATCAAGGGCGAGCGGCACGACGGACACGACTTCGTGGCCGACGCCTTCAGGCGCGGCGCGGCCGCTGCGGTCGTCAGCCGCGCGCCGGCCGGCGTTTCCGAGGAAAAGCACCTCGTGGTCGTGCCGGACACGCTCAGGGCGCTGACCACGCTGGGCCTGGCGGCGCGTGCCCGCTGTCGCGCCCGCGTAGTCGCCGTCACGGGCAGCGTCGGCAAAACCGGCACCAAGGAGGCGATCGCGCTCGCGCTCTCCACCCAGGGCAAGACGCACGCCTCCGTCGGCAACCTGAACAACGAGATCGGCGTGCCGCTCTCGCTCGCCCGGCTGCCGCGCGACGCGCAGTTCGCCGTGTTCGAGCTGGGCATGAACCATCCGGGCGAGATTTCCTATCTGAGCAAGCTGGTGCGGCCCGACGTGGCGGTGATCACCAACGTCGAGCCGGTGCATATCGAGTTCTTCGGCTCGGTGGAGGCGATCGCCGACGCCAAGGGCGAGATTTTCGACGGCATGACGCGGGCCGGCGCCGCGGTCCTGAACATGGACAACCCGCATT
Source organism: uncultured Rhodospirillaceae bacterium (assembly GCA_964393375.1). Lineage (GTDB taxonomy): Bacteria > Pseudomonadota > Alphaproteobacteria > JAEULC01 > JAEULC01 > JAEULC01. Next base: position 8,791 of record CAYMTM010000008.1, on the reverse strand, counting down.
TCGAGCGGCTGAGCAAGCTCGCCTTCGGGCGCGGCATCGTGCGCGTGCTGTCCTTCGGCGCCGACGAAACCGCCTATGCGCGCCTGATCGATTGCTCGCTGCACCCCACGTGCAGCGCAGTGACCGCCGAGATCGGCGGCGAGCGGCTGGACTACTGCGTTGCCATGCCGGGCCGGCACTGGGTCATCAACAGCCTGGCGGTGCTGACCGCCGCCAAAGCGGCCGGCGCGGATGTCGCCGTCGCCGCCGCGAGCCTGAGCCGCCTGAAGCCCCTCAAGGGGCGCGGCGAGCGCGTGCGGGTCGACCTGCCGCGCGGCGGCGCCTTCGACCTGATCGACGACAGCTACAACGCCAGCCCCGCCTCGGTCCGCGCGTCGCTGAACGTGCTGGCAGGCATGAAGCCGGGCGCCGGCGGAAGGCGGATAGCCGTGCTGGGCGACATGCTGGAGCTGGGCGCGATCGCCGGCGATGCGCATCGCGAACTGGCGCCGGATATCGCCGCCGCCGGCGTCGACCTGGTCTTCGCCTGCGGCCCCAACATGCGCCTGCTCTACGACGCGCTGCCCGCAAAGCTGCGCGCGGCCCACGCCTCCACCTCGACGGAACTGACGCCGCGCGTGGCGAGCGCCGTGCGCGCGGGCGACGTCGTGATGGTCAAGGGCTCGCTGGGCACCAAGATGGCGCCGATCGTCGCCGCCCTGCGCCAGCTGGGCGAGGTGCCGCCCAAAGCGGCCAACGGGAACTAGGGGGCGGCGGATGCTCTACCACGTCCTCTACCCGCTCTCCGACCAGCTCGGGCCGCTGAACGTGTTCCGCTACCTGACCTTCCGCAGCGGCGGCGCGGTCGCCACGGCGTGGCTGGTCAGCTTCGCCATGGGGCCGCGCATCATCGCCTGGCTGCGCAGCCTGCAGCCGACCGGGCAGCCGATCCGCGACGACATTCCGGAATCGCACCTGCTGAAGAAGGGCACGCCCACGATGGGCGGCTTCATGATGCTGCTGGCGATCGTCGTCAGCACGCTCCTGTGGGCGAACCTTACCAACGGCTATGTCTGGGTGGCGCTGATGGTCACGCTCGGCTTCGGCGCCGTCGGCTTCGTCGACGACTTCCTCAAGCTGTCGCGGCGCAACCCGAAGGGCCTGTCGGGCCGGGTGAAGCTGATCGCGCTGATCGCCATCGCCTTCGTGGCCGCGCTGTGGTTCGTCTACCTGACGCGCACCCCGCTGTCGACCAGCCTCGCGGTCCCGGTGTTCAAGGACCTGCTGATCCCGCTCAGCTACGCCTTCGTGCCGTTCGCCGTATTCGTGATGGTGGGCGCGTCGAACGCGGTCAACCTGACCGACGGGCTCGACGGGCTGGCGATCGGGCCGGTGATGATTGCCGCCGGCTGCTTCAGCCTGATCGCCTATCTCTGCGGCAACGTGGTGTTTGCGAACTACCTGCAGATCCACCACGTCCCCGGCGTCGGCGAGCTAGCCGTGTTCTGCGCCACCCTGGTCGGCGCCGGACTGGGGTTCCTGTGGTACAACGCCCACCCCGCGCAGGTCTTCATGGGCGACACCGGGTCGCTGGCGATCGGCGGCGCGCTTGGCGCGGTCGCGGTCGCCACCAAGCACGAGCTGGTGCTGGCGATCATCGGCGGCCTGTTCGTGATCGAGGCGCTGTCGGTGATGATCCAGGTGTTCTGGTTCAAACGCACCGGCAAGCGCATCTTCCTGATGGCGCCGATCCATCACCACTTCCAGAAGAAGGGCTGGCACGAGCAGCAGATCGTCATACGCTTCTGGATCATCTCGGTCATCCTGGCGCTCGCCGGGCTGTCCACCTTGAAGCTGCGGTGACGGCGATGATCGCGTGCCCCTACATGGCCGGCCTGCCGGTCGCCGTCATGGGTCTGGGCAAGTCGGGCTTGCCGACGGCCGCGGCGCTGCTCGCCAGCGGCGCCGAGGTCTGGGCCTGGGACGACGACGCCGGCAGGCGCGAGGAGGCCAGGGCCGCCGGCATACCGATTGTCGACCTCGCGACCTGCGATTGGAGCCAGCTCACCACCCTGGTATTGAGCCCGGGGATTCCGCACACCTACCCCAAGCCGCATCCCGTCGCCGCGGCCGCGCGCGCGGCCGGGGTCGAGATCATCGGCGACATCGAGCTGCTGGGCCGCTCGCAGCGCGACGCCGCCTTCGTCGGCGTCACCGGCACCAACGGCAAGTCGACCACCACAGCGCTGATCGGCCACGTGATGCGCCATGCCGGCCGCACGGTCGAGGTCGGCGGCAATATCGGCACCCCGGCGCTGAGCCTCCGCGAACTTGGCGAGGGTGCGGCCTACGTGATCGAGATGTCGTCCTACCAGCTCGAATTGACCGTCTCGATCACCTTCGACGTCGCCGTCCTGCTGAACATCACGCCCGACCACCTGGAGCGGCACGGCGGCATGGACGGCTACGTCGCCGCCAAACGGCGCATCTTCCACCGCCAGGTCAGGCCGCGCACCGCCGTGGTCGGCGTGGACGACGACCATTGCCGCGCGATCCATGCCGATCTGAAGCGCCAGGGCGACCAGAACGTCCTGCCTATCTCCAGCGAGATCGAGGTCAAGGGCGGCGTCTATGCCCGCGACGGGCTGCTGATCGACGACATCGAAGGCACTGCGGCGCCGGCCATGGACCTGCGCCAGGTCCCGACCCTGCCCGGCCGGCACAACTGGCAAAACGCCGCCGCCGCTTACGCCGCCGCGCGCGCCGCCGGCATCGCGCCCCGGGCGATCGCCGAGGGCATCCGCACCTATCCCGGCCTGGCGCACCGCCAGGAACTTGTGGGCACGGTCGACGGCGTGCGCTTCGTCAACGACAGCAAGGCGACCAACGCCGATGCCGCCGCCAAGGCGCTGGCCTGCTACGCGGCGATCTACTGGATCGCCGGCGGCAGGCCCAAGGCAGGCCCTCTCGACGCGCTGCATCCCTATCTGGGGCGCGTGCGGCGCGCCTTCCTGATCGGCGAGGCGAGCGCGCGTTTCGCGCGCGAGCTCGATGCCCGGGTCGCGCTGGAGCAGTGCGGCGATCTCAAGACCGCGACCGCGCGCGCGTTTGCCGCGGCCCGCGCCGACCGCGCGCCGGGGCCCGTCGTGCTGCTGTCGCCGGCCTGCGCCTCGTTCGACCAGTTCGTCGATTTCGAGGCGCGCGGCGAGGCTTTCCGCGCACTGGTCCAGGACCTGGCGACGCGCAAGGGGGCGGTGCAATGAGCGCGATCGCCCGCACCGACACCTCCGTCCTCGGCCGCTGGTGGTGGACCGTCGACCGCTGGACCTTGGCGGCGATCGGCGCGCTGATCTTCTGCGGCGTCATCCTGGCGATGGCGGCGAGCCCGGCGGTCGCCGGCCGCATCGGCGCCGAGCCCTACCACTTCGTCAAGCGGCAGATGATGGTCCTGCCGCTGGCCGTCGTGCTGCTGTTCGCCTGCTCGCTGCTGACGCCGCGCCAGGTCGTGCGCCTGTCGGTCCTGGGCTTGGCGCTGTTCGCCGGCCTGACCGCGCTCACCTTCCTGGGGCCGGAGATCAAGGGCGCGCGGCGCTGGGTGATGCTGCCGGGCTTCCAGCTGCAGCCTTCGGAGTTCGTAAAGCCCTTCTTCGCCGTGGTCGCCGCCTGGCTGTTCGCGGCGCAGAAGGTCAACCCCCGCTTCCCCGGCTACGTCGCGGCGGTCGTGCTTTACCTCGGCATCGTGGCGATGCTGGTGAAGCAGCCGGATCTCGGCATGGCGGTGGTGGTCAGCGCGGTCTGGTTCACCCAGTTCTTCCTGGCCGGCCTGCCGCTGTGGCTGGTGGGCGCGCTGGGCCTGGCGGGCTTCGCCGGGCTGTTCGCGGCCTACGCGCTCCTGCCGCACGTCACCAGCCGCATCAACCGCTTCCTCGATCCGGGCTCCGGCGACAGCTACCAGGTCGACCGCGCGATGGAGGCGTTCGTCAACGGCGGCCTGTTCGGCCGCGGCCCGGGCGAGGGCATCGTCAAGCGCACGATCCCGGACGCGCACGCTGACTTCATCTTCGCGGTCGCGGGCGAGGAGTTCGGGCTGGTCGCCTGCCTCCTGATCGTCGCGCTGTTCACCTTCGTGGTGCTGCGCGGCTTCGGCCGCGCGCTGCAGGAGACCAACCTGTTCGTGCTGCTGGCCGCCACCGGGCTGTTCGTCCAGTTCGGGCTGCAGGCGATCATCAACATGGGCTCGGCGCTGCACTTGATGCCGACCAAGGGCATGACCCTGCCCTTCATCAGCTACGGCGGCTCCTCGCTGCTGGCGCTGGCGATCGGCATGGGCATGGCGCTGGCGCTGACCCGCAAGCGCTACGGCCTGGAGGCGATGGCATGACGGCCGCCCCGCGACGCCTGGTCGTGCTCGCCACCGGCGGAACCGGCGGGCATCTGTTCCCCGCCGCGGCGCTGGCCGAGGTGCTGGCCCAGCGCGCCTGCGCGCTGGCGCTGTTCACCGACCGGCGCGAGGTGAAGTTGCCGGCATCGCTGGCCGGCCTGCCGATCGAGCGCCTTCCCGCCAAGGGCGTGGCGGGGCGCGGTCCGGTGGGCCGCGCGCTGGCGCTGGGCGAGCTGGCCTACGGCACCTGGAAGGCGATGCGGCGCCTGCGCCACTACCGGCCCGCCGCCGTGGTCGGCTTCGGCGGCTACGCCTCGGTGCCGACGGTGCTGGCGGCCGGGCGCCTCGGCATCCCCACCATCCTCCATGAGCAGAACGCCGTCATCGGCCGCGCCAACCGCGTCGCGGTCGGCAAGGCGCAGGCGATCTGCACGTCTTTCGAGGTTGTCGCCGGTTTGGCTGCATATGTAGGCAGCCGGACCATCCGGACCGGAAACCCGGTCCGGGCGGCAATAGCGGCCCTCCGGGATCAGCCCTACCCGACCCCCATCCCCGGAGGGCCGCTATCCTTATTCGTGACCGGCGGAAGCCAGGGCGCGCGCGTGTTCGGCGAGGTGGTGCCCGCCGCCGTGGCCCTGCTGCCGGAGGCCCAGCGCCGGCGGCTTGCGATCGTGCAGCAATGCCGACAGGAACAGGTCGAAGCGGCCGCCGCCGCCTATGCCGGCGCGGGCGTCGCGGCCGATCTGCAGCCCTTCTTCCCCGACATGGCCGAGCGCCTGGCGGCCGCGCATCTGCTGATCGGCCGCTCGGGTGCCACCACCGTCGCGGAGATCACGGCCGCCGGCAGGCCCGCCATCCTGGTTCCCTATCCTTACGCGACCGACGACCACCAGAGCGCCAACGCCCAGGCCGTGGCGGCCGCCGGCGGCGCCTGGCTGATGCCGCAGGACACGTTCACGCCGCACGCGCTTGCCGCCATGCTGCAGCGCCTGCTGGACGACCCGGCGATCCTGGTCGAGGCCGCGGCCTGCGCGCGCGCGCTTGGCATCGCCGATGCGGCCGAGCGGCTGGCCGGCGTGGTCGGGCAGTTCCTGCCCGCCACCAACGGCAACGCGAAGCCCGGCGAAGCCCGGCTGGAGGCGGCGCAATGAAGCCCCTTCCGCTCGGCATCGGCACGATCCACTTCGTCGGCATCGGCGGCATCGGGATGAGCGGCATCGCCGAGATCCTGCACACCCAGGGCTATGCGGTGCGCGGCTCGGACCTGGCCGACAGCGCCAACGTCAAGCGCCTGCGCGCGCTGGGGATCGAGATCGCGATCGGCCACCGGGCCGAGAATGTCGAGGGCGCGCAGGTCGTCGTCGTCTCCTCGGCGGTCAAGCCCGACAATCCCGAGGTCAAGGCCGCCCGCGCCCGGTTCATCCCGGTAGTCCGCCGCTCCGAGATGCTGGGCGAGCTGATGCGGCTGAAATGGTCGATCGCGATCGGCGGGACGCACGGCAAGACCACCACCACCTCGCTGGTGGCGCAGATGCTCGAGACGGGCGGCTTCGATCCCACCGTGATCAACGGCGGCATCATCAACGCCTACGGCACCAACGCGCGGCTGGGCAAGGGCGACTGGATGGTCGTGGAATCCGACGAATCCGACGGCAGCTTCATAAAGCTGCCGGCGACCGTCGCGATCGTCACCAACATCGACCCCGAGCACATGGACTACTGGGGCGACTACGACAGGCTCCAAGCCGGCTTCGACGCCTTCGTCTCGAACATCCCGTTCTACGGCTTCGCGGTGCTGTGCATCGACCATGCCGCGGTGCAGGCGATGATCGCGCGCATCACCGACCGCCGGATCGTCACCTACGGCTTCAGCCCGCAGGCCGAGGTGCGCGCCGAGAACCTGCGGCTCGGCTCCGACGGCGCCGTCTTCGACGCCGCGATCCAGATCCGCGGCGCCGAACCCCGGCGCATCCGCGACTTCGCCACCCGCATGATGGGCGCGCACAACGTGCAGAACGCCTGCGCCGCCATCGCCGTCGCCCACGAGATGGGCATGGACGAGGCGACGATGAAGAAGGCGCTGGCCGACTTCGCCGGCGTCAAGCGGCGTTTCACGCTCACCGGCGAGTCGCACGGCGTGCGCGTGATCGACGACTACGGCCACCATCCGGTGGAGATCGCCGCCGTCCTGAAGGCCGCGCGCGGCGCCACCAAGGGCGCGGTCATAGCCGTGGTCCAGCCGCACCGCTTCACCCGCCTGAAGAACCTGTTCGAGGAATTCTGCACCTGCTTCAACGACGCCGACGCGGTGATCGTCGCCGACGTCTATCCCGCGGGCGAGGAGCCGATCGAGGGCGCCGACCGCGACGCGCTGGTGCAGGGCCTGGTTGCGCACGGCCACCGCCGCGCGATCGCGCTCGACGATCCGAAGAATCTGGCCGGCCTCCTGGCCGGCATGGCGAAAGGGGGCGACCTGGTCGTTTGCCTCGGCGCCGGTTCGATCACGACCTGGGCCAATGCGCTGCCCGGCGAGCTCGACCGCGCCTTCGCGAACGGCAGGAACCACAGGCCCCTGCGCAAGACGGGAGCCTGACCATGATGCCGGCACGCAAGTCCACCCCTTCCCTGCTCCAACGCCTGCCCGCGGTGCGCGGGCGCTACAGCGAGAGCGCGGTCCTCGCCAATACGACCTGGTTCCGGGTCGGCGGTCCGGCCGAGGTGATGTTCCGCCCGGCCGACCTGGACGACCTGGCCGACTTCCTGGCCCGACGCCCGGCCGATGTGCCGGTCACGGTGATCGGCGTCGGCTCGAACCTGCTGGTGCGCGACGGCGGCGTGCCGGGCGTGGTGATAAGGCTCGGCCGCGCCTTCGCCGACATCCGCGTCGAGGGCGACTGCGTCGTCGCCGGCGCCGGCGCGCTCGACCTCAACGTCGCGCATGTGGCGGCCGAGGCCGGGATTGCCGGGCTCGAGTTCCTGTGCGGCGTGCCGGGCACGATCGGCGGCGCCTTGCGCATGAACGCCGGCGCCTACGGAGCGGAAGTCAAGGACGTGATCGTCTGGGCCAAGGCGCTCGACCCGCGCGGCCGGCGCTACTGCCTGGCGCCCGACCGGCTTGGCCTCGGCTATCGCCATTGCGCGGTGCCCGAGGGCTGGCTGTTCACCTCCGCCATGTTCAAGGGCCGTCCGGGCGACAAGGCGGCGATCGGCCGACGCATGGCCGAAATCCAGGCGGAGCGCGCCGACTCGCAGCCTGTGCGCACGCGCACCGGCGGCTCGACCTTCGCCAATCCCGTCGGCCACAAGGCCTGGGAGCTGATCGACCGCGCGGGCTGCCGCGGCCTGAAGCGCGGCGGCGCGGTCGTGTCGGAGAAGCACTGCAATTTCCTCATCAACACCGGCGACGCCACCGCGGCCGACATAGAGGGCCTGGGCGAGGAAGTGCGCCGGCGCGTGTTCGAGGCGACCGGCGTGACCCTGGAGTGGGAAATCCGCCGCATCGGCGTGCCCGCCGGTCCGCTGGCCAGGGATGCGGGTGCATGAAGAAGCATGTCGCGGTTCTGATGGGCGGCTGGTCCGCCGAGCGCGAGGTCTCGCTTGTGAGCGGCCGGGAATGCTCCGCCGCGCTGAAGAAGGCGGGCTACGCGGTCTCGGAGATCGATATGGGCCGCGACATCGCCGAGGTGCTGGCGCGCGTGAAGCCGGACGTCTGCTTCAATGCGCTGCATGGCCGCGTCGGCGAGGACGGCTGCATCCAGGGGCTGCTCGAGATTCTCGGCATCCCCTACACCCATTCGGGCGTGCTCGCCTCGGCACTCGCGATGGACAAGCCGGCGGCCAAGCGCCACTTCGCGCAGGCGGGCATCGTCTGCGCCGAGGGCCGCGTGGTCGATCGCGACGAGGTGCTGCGCGGCCATCCCCTGCCCCCGCCCTACGTGGTAAAGCCGGTCAACGAGGGATCGAGCGTCGGCGTGACCATCGTCACCGACGGCGGGCTGCCCCGCTTCCACAACGAGGGCTGGCACTACGGTACCAAAGTGCTGGTCGAGCGCTACATCCCCGGCCGCGAATTGACCTGCGGCGTGATGGGCGAGCGCGCGCTTGCCGTCACCGAGCTGCGCCCGCACGAGGGATTCTACGATTACGCCGCCAAGTACACCGAAGGAAAGACCGACCACGTCGTCCCCGCGCCGTTGCCGGAGGACGTGTACGACGAGGTGATGCGCACCGCGCTGCTGGCGCACCAGACGCTCGGCTGCCGCGGCGTCAGCCGCGCCGACTTCCGCTACGACGACACCGAGGGCGGAACCGGCAAGGTCTACCTGCTCGAGCTCAACACCCAGCCCGGCATGACGCCGTTGTCGCTGGTGCCCGAGCAAGCCGCCCATGTCGGCATCGATTTCGTCGAGCTGGTGGACTGGATGGTGGAGC
>CAYMTM010000007.1:23595-48263 GCA_964393375.1 uncultured Rhodospirillaceae bacterium | reverse complement strand
GCCATGTTGATGACGCCCATCACGCCGAAGGTGACGGCGAGGCCGATCGCCGCCAAGAGCAGCACCGAGCCCAGCGAGATGCCCTGAAACAGGTTTTCCGCCCAGCCGACCATCCGCAACCGGCCCTGCACCTTGTCGAAGGCTTGCGCGACGGCCGCCTTCACCGCGGGATCGCTCTCGCCCGCCAGCCGCGCCTGCAGCAGCGAGCGCACGCGCATGTCGGTCGAGGCGGACAGGACGGCAATCGCGGCCAGGCGCTTGGCCTTGTCGGGGTCGGTCAGTTCGGCCGCGGCCAATGCCCGCGCGATGGCGCGCTTGACGCCGGTGTCCTTTTCCTTGCCCAGCGCCTCACGCAAGAGCCCGATCGAATCCGCCGTGGCGCCGCCGATCAGCGCGTCGGCCGCCCTTCGCCGCGCGCCCGCGTCGGGGTTCACGAGTCCCAGCCGCCCGACCGCGTCGCGCACCACGTTGCGCAGGTTGTTGTTGATGACCACGGGTTCGAGTTCGGACGGGCGGACGATCCCCTGCGCCTGCAGCGTGGCGGCGAGCGTGACGCGCGTGTCGTTGCCCGCGCGCTCGCCGATCACCACGGCGTTGTCGGACTTGCGCGTGAACAGGCGGCCGTCGGCCAGCGCCAGCAGCACCGGCACGGCGCGCGGGTCGCCCAGGGCGGTCAGCCGCTCGATCGCCCTGCCCTTCTCGGCGAAGCTGTCGGCCAGCAGTCCGTCGACCGCGCCGGCGAAGTCGAGCGGCTTGTCGTCTGCCCTGGCGGCGCCCGGGCCCGCGCCGGCGTCGAGCGCCCGGGCCGCGTCGTCGAGCGCGATCGCCTCCAGCTCCTCCGGCCTGGCCATGTCCTCGACCTCGCCGGAAAGGGCATTGGTGACGACGACCATCGCGCCGTCCTTCTCGCCGATCACGATCGCCTCGTCGGCCAGGCGCCTGTAGAGGTTGCCCGCCGCGAGCGCCGCCAGCGCCGCCTTGGCCCTGGGCTCGCCGCTGGCGGCCAGCGCCTGGATCGCCGGTTTCGGATCGGGTTCGGCGAGGCCCGCGAGCAGCGCGCCCAGGTCCTGCGCGCGCGCCGCTGGCGCCGCCAGGACGACGGCGGCGGCGACCAGCACGCAAGCGGACAGCCACGGGACGATCCGGCCGGGGAACGCGGTCGATGCGGCCGCCCGCGCCGCGAGCCGCGGGCTCGAAAGCAACCGGGAAAGAACGCGCCTCAATGACACTGATCGCTCCGCGGGGACGGCCGGCCCCTCTCCCTTCCGAGCGCAAGGAGAGGGGCCGGTTGAGGTCACAGGCCGAACGGCGCCGTCAGTTGGCGGCGTATTTCGGCTTCTCGCAGTTGCCGCAGACCCAGGGATAGGTCCAGTCCGCGGTCAGCTTGGCGCTCTCCGGGATGTACTTGGACCAGGCGTCGGCCTTGACCGGGCCCTTGGTCTTCCAGACGACGTTGAACTGGCCGTCCGGCCGGATCTCGCCGATATAGACCGGCTTCGACAGGTGGTGGTTGGTGTTCATCACCGACACGAACCCGCCCGGCGCCTTGACCTTCTGCCCGTACATGGCCTGGCGCACCGCGTCGACGTCGGTCGTGCCCGCCTGCTGGACGGCCTGCACCCACATCTTGAAGCCGATGTAGTGCGCCTCCATCGGATCGTTGGTCACCCGCTTCGGGTTCTTGATGAAGGCGTGCCACTGCTTGATGAACTCGTCGTTGGTCGGGTTCTTGACCGACTGGAAGTAGTTCCACGCCGCCAGGTGGCCGACCAGGTTCTTGGTGTCGATGCCCGCCAGTTCCTCCTCGCCCACGGAGAAGGCGACCACCGGGATGTCGGACGCCTTGATGCCCGCGTTGGCCAGCTCCTTGTAGAAGGGCACGTTGGCGTCGCCGTTGATGGTCGACACCACCGCCGTCTTCTTGCCGGCCGAGGCGAACTTCTTGATGTCGGCCACGATCGTCTGCCAGTCGGAATGGCCGAACGGCGTGTAGTTGATCATGATGTCCTCGGCGGCGACGCCCTTGGACTTCAGGAACGCCTCGAGGATCTTGTTGGTCGTGCGCGGATAGACGTAGTCGGTGCCGGCCAGCACCCAGCGCTTGACCTCGCCACCTTCCTTGCTCATCAGGTATTCGACCGCCGGGATCGCCTGCTGGTTCGGCGCGGCGCCGGTGTAGAACACGTTCTTCGAACTCTCCTCGCCCTCGTATTGCACGGGGTAGAAGAGCAGGCCGTTCAGCTCCTCGAACACCGGCAGCACCGACTTGCGGCTGACCGAGGTCCAGCAGCCGAACACCACCGCGACCTTCTCCTTCTGGATCAGCTCGCGCGCCTTCTCGGCGAACAGCGGCCAGTTCGACGCCGGGTCGACCACCACCGCCTCGAGTTTCTTACCGAGCAGGCCGCCTTTCCTGTTCTGATCCTCGACCATCATCAGCACGGTGTCCTTCAGCGTCGTCTCGCTGATCGCCATCGTGCCGGACAGCGAATGCAGCACGCCGACCTTGATCGTGCCCTGGGCCTGCGCCGATCCCGCCAAGCCGATGACGGCCGCCGCGATCGCCAAGCCCCCCTGCCATCTACCCAGTACGCCCATGATCCGACTCCCTCTAACATGCGCGATGCGCCGGCCCGTATCGCGGGCCGGTTCCCTCGCAACCGAGCAAGAGTCGGGCCACCGTTCGACTCTTCCGCGAATCAACGGTCTTGCCGCGAATTGCAGCAAGGATCTGAACGTCCCGTAGGCAGGGCCCAGGATTCGGTCAGCTCGGTGCCCGGTTTTCGCCGACCCGTCGCAAGCAACGCAGCGCGGCCGCAGCGTCACGGCCCGCCGCGCGTGACCTTGACGTATTCATAAGTAATGACTTATGCTTTCTCCGTGAGGAAGCGGAGATGATCTACCTGGAGACCCAGGTCTTCCGCGCGCTCGCCGACCCCACGCGGCGCGCGGTGTTCGAGCGCCTGGCGCGCGGCGAGGCCAGCGTGAGCGAGCTGACGCAGGACTTCGACGTGTCGCAGCCCGCGATCTCGCAGCACCTGGCCACGCTGCGCCGCGCCGGGCTGGTGTCGGCGCGCCAGTCCGGGCGCAACGCCTTCTATCGCGCCGACCCTGCCGGATTGGCGCCGCTGGTCGCCTGGATCGACCGCTACCAGAGCTTCTGGCGCGGCAGATTGCAGAAGCTCAAATCGGTTCTGCGGGACATGGACGAATGACCACGAGCCTCAAGACCGCGCGCGATGCCCGCGAATCGATTGTGCTCGAATGCGACCTGCCGCACCGGCCCGCCAAGGTCTGGCGCGCCTTGACCGACCCGGAGATACTGTCGCGCTGGCTGATGGCGAACGACATCCGCGCCGAGGTCGGGCACCGCTTCACGTTCAAGGGCAAGCCGGTCGAGGATTGGGACGGCGTCGTCCATGCCGAGGTGCTGGCGGTCGAGCCCCGGCGGCGCCTGCGCTATACATGGCGGGGCGGGCTGCTGGGGGTGGCCGGCGGCGGAGCCAAGCTGGAGACCGTCGTGACCTGGACCCTGACGGCGATCGAGGGCGGAACGCGTTTGCGCCTGGATCATGACGGGTTCCCGGCGGCGTCTCTTGCGCGGAGCCGGATCGGCGACGAATGGCGGCGTCTGGTCACGACCTGCCTCAACGGCCTACTCGCGCGCCTGCCGGATCCGGCCTAGGCGGATGACGCGGGTGGAGGCAACGATGGCGACGGCAACCAAGGACTGGCGGCGCGAAGGCGTCCGGATAGTGCGCGCGGGCGCGCTAGCGGACGCCAGGGCTGCGCCGGGGGCGAATGGACGCGCGACCGTCGTCGATTTCATGGGCACGGGCGGCGCGAAGACCTGGATCGGGTCGGTCGAATTGCCGCCGCTGACGGCGACCGGAGCGCACCACCACGGCCGCCACGAGGTCCTGCTGCGCGTGGTGAAGGGGCGCGCCGAAATCCGCTGGGGCGAGCGCCTGGAATTCGCCGCCATGCTCGGCCCCGGCGACTACGCCTATTTCCCGCCCTACGTGCCGCACCAGGAACGCAACCCCGACGCCGAGACGGCGGAATACGTCGCGGTACGCAGCGACAACGAAAGGATCGCGGTCAAGCTCGATTGCCAGCCCGCGGAACGGCCGGGAACGGTCGACTGATCGAACCGCGGACAGGAAAGAAGACGCATGTATCTCGACCGCCGCCTGTGGCGCTTCACCCAAGGAGTGCGCCATCGCATCGCCGCCGCCGCCGCGCTGGGTCTGCTCAGCGCCGTTGCCGGCATCGCGCGCCTCGCCCTGCTCGGCTGGCTGATCGCGGCCGCGATCGCCGGCGCGCCGCCCGGGCAGATGGCGTCGCTTGCCGGCGGCGCCTTGGCGGCGATCCTCTGTCGCGCGGTGCTGGACCAGCGGCGCGCCGTCCTGGCGCACCGCACCGCCGGCATCGTGCAGACCCGCCTGCGCCTTGCATTGCACGACCACCTGATGCGCCTCGGCCCGGCGCGGCTGGGCGCGGCGCGCTCGGGCGACGTGGTGGTGACGCTGTCCGAGGGCGTCGAGCACCTGCAGACCTATTTCGGCCAGTACCTGCCGCAGCTCGTCGTCGCCGCGCTGACGCCGGTCGTGATCTTCGCCTTTCTCGCCTTCCTCGACCTGCCGGTGGCGGCGGTGATGCTGGCGGCCGCGCTGTTCACGCTGGTGGCGCCGGCCGCGGTGCACGGCATGAACCGGGCGAGCGCGCTGGCGCGCTCCAGGGCCTACAAGTCCTTCGCCGCCGACCTGTTGGATTCGATCCAGGGACTCGCGACGCTGAAAGCCTTCGGCCAAAGCGCCGAGCGCGCCCAGCGCCTGGCCGAGCGGGCCCGGTCCGTGCATCGCGCCACCATGTGGGTGCTGGCCGCCAGCACGCTGACGCGGCTGGTGACGGACTGCGGCATCGCCATCGGCGTCGCCGGCGCCCTGGCGCTCGGCGCCTGGCGGGTGGCCGACGGCGCCATGCCCTTCGCCACCCTCGTCGTCGTGCTGATGCTGGGGGTGGAGGTGTTCCGCCCGTTGCGCGAGCTGCGCGAACTGCTGCACGCGGGCATGCTCGCGTCCTCCAGCGCCGAGGCGATCGTGGCGCTGCTGGCCGAAAAGCCCGCGATCGTCGATGCGGCCGATCGGCCGGCCGGGCCGCGCCGCCTGGCGCCGACCGTGGCGTTCGACAATGTCGGCTTCGCCTACCCGGGCGGGCGCGGCCCGGCGCATCGCGGCATGAGCTTTACCGTCGCCGCGGGCGAACGCGTCGGCATCGTCGGTCCCAGCGGCAGCGGCAAGTCGACGATCCTGCGCCTGCTGCTGCGCTTCCACGACCCGCAGGCGGGCGCGGTGCGGCTGGGCGGCACGGACCTGCGCGATCTCACGCTTGCGGAAATCCGCGGTCACATCGCCGTCGTCGGGCAGGATACGATGCTGTTCCACGGGACGGTCGAGGACAATCTGCGCCTTGCCAAGCCCGACGCGACGCACGCGGAGATGGAGGCGGCGGCGCGCGCGGCCAACGCGCACGAATTCATCCAGCGCCTGCCCCAGGGCTATGCGACGGTGATCGGCGAACGCGGCGCGCGCCTGTCGGGCGGGCAGCGCCAGCGCATCGCGATCGCCCGCGCGCTGTTGCGCGACGCGCCGATCCTGGTGCTGGACGAGGCGCTTTCCTCGGTCGACGCCGAGAACGAGGCGATCATCCAGCAGGCGCTGGAGCGGCTGATGCAGGGCCGCACGACCCTGATCTTCGCCCATCGCCTGTCCAGCGTGATCGGCTGCGACCGCATCCTCGCCATCGCCGACGGGCGCGTGGCGGAAAGCGGCACGCATGGCGCGCTGATGGCCGCGCGCGGCGCCTACTGGCAGCTCATGCGCGACCAGCAGGCGGGCGGCACGGGCGCGGATTCGATCGACGCGCGCGCGCTGACGGACAGCGGCGAGGCCGCCGGGGAAGGCCGGGCCGCGCCGGCCTCGCCGCCAGCCGACGACATCCTGCGCGGCCGTCCCATGGGCTGGCCGGCGGTGATCGCGGCCCTGCTGCGGCTGGTCGCCCCTTGGCGCCGGGCGATATCGGGCGTGCTGCTGCTAGGCGTGGCGCGGGTAGCGGCGTTCATCGGCGTCGGCGTGCTGGGCGCGCTTGCGGTGCGCGCGGTCGGCCACGGCGATCCGGTCGGCGCGCTGCTGGTCGCGCTTGCGATCGCGGCGCCGCTGGCGGGCGTCCTGCATTGGGCCGAGTCCTACCTGGCGCACGACGTCGCCTTCCGCCTGCTGGCGGAGATGCGCATCGCGCTGTTCAAGAAGCTCGACGCGCTGGCGCCCGCCTACCTGCTGCGCCGGCGCAGCGGCGATCTGGTGGCCATGGCCACGCACGACATCGAGATGGTCGAGTATTTCTTCGCCCATACGCTTGCCCCGGCCGTGGTGGCCGTGCTGGTGCCGGCCGCCGTGCTGGCGACGCTGGCCTGGATCCATCCCTGGCTCGCGGCGGCGCTGCTGCCGTTCCTGCTGGCGGCGGGACTGGGCCCGCTTCTCGCCCGCCGGCGCATCGACGCGCTGGGCCGCGAAAGCCGGGTGGTGCTGGGCGAGATGAACGCGCACGCGGTCGACACCGTCCAGGGCATGGCCGAAATCGCTCAGTTCCAGGCCGAGGCGGCAAGGCGCGCGGCGCTGGCCGCGCGGTCCGAGGCCGTCGCGCGCGCGCGGCTGGCCTTCATGGCCGACATGGCGCGCCAGGCGGCGACGCTCGACGCGCTGACCGGGCTCGGCGGCCTGGCGGTGATCGTGGCCGGCGCCGGGCTGGCGGCGGGCGGGTCGATCGCAGCTCCCGTATTGCCGCTGGCGGCGCTCTTGGCCATGGCGGCGTTCCTGCCGGTATCGGAGATCGCCCAGGTCGGCCGCCAGCTTGCCGACACGCTGGGCGCGACGCAGCGCCTGGACGCCGTGCACCGCGAGCGCCCGGTCGTCGCGGACGGCCCGGCGACCGAGGCGCCGCCGCGCGCCGGCGTGCCGGCCCTCGCGCTCGACCGCGTCGCCTTCGCCTATCCCGGCGCACACCGGCAGGCGCTAACCGACGTCTCGTTCCAGGTGCCCACCGGGGCGACGGTGGCGCTGGTGGGCCCGTCGGGCGCGGGCAAGACCACCATCGCGCAGCTTCTGCTGCGCTTCTTCGATCCCGACAGCGGCACGATCAGACTCAACGGCGTCGACCTGCGCGAGCTGAAGCTGGACGCGCTGCGCGCCCAGATCGCGCTGGTGGCCCAGGACACCTACCTGTTCAACGACGACCTCGAGGCCAATATCCGCATCGGCCGGCCTTCCGCCACGCGGGAAGAGCTGCTGGCGGCGATCGAGCGCGCGTCGCTGGGTCCGTTCGTCGCCGCGCTGCCGGAGGGACTGAAGACGCGGGTCGGCGAGCGCGGCATGCAGTTGTCGGGCGGCCAGCGCCAGCGCGTCGCCATCGCCCGCGCGCTGCTGAAGGACTCGCCGATCCTGGTGCTGGACGAGGCGACCTCGCATCTCGATGCGCTGAGCGAACGCGCGGTGCGCGCGGCGCTGGACGAGCTCAAGCGCGACCGGACCACCCTGGTGATCGCCCATCGCCTGTCCACGGTGCGCGACGCGCAGGCGATCGTCGTGGTCGATGCCGGCGCGGTGCGCGAGGCCGGCACGCACGGCGAACTCCTGGCGCGGCGCGGCCTCTACGCCATGCTGGTCGAACGCCAGACGGATTCGGTCAGGGCGGCGGAGTAGCGTTATCCGACCCGGGCTGTGCCGGCCGATTGCCCCTGCGCGTCTTGGCGCGCCAGCGCCGCCTCGCGCCGCACGATGTAGACGCCGGCGCACAGGATCACCGCGCTGCCGATCCAGGTCCAGCGGTCGGGCCATTCGCCCAGGATGATCGCGCCGAAGGCGACCGTCGCGAGCAGCTGGGTGAACTCGTAGGGCACCAGCGCCGAGGCCTCGCCCAGGCGCAGCGCCCAGATCATGAAGACGTGCCCAATCTGCGATATGCCGGCGATGGCGAACGCCAGCAGCAGGACCGCCGGGCTGGGCGTCTGCCATACCAGGAGCGCGGGCACGAGCAGCAGCGGCGCGGTGATGAAGCCGAGCGAGGCCACCACCGTCACCATCGGCTCGCCGTGCTGGGCCAGCACGCGCCCGGTGATGCGCGAGCCGGCCACCGCGATGGCGCCGAGGATCGGCAGGATCGCCCACCACCCCGCGTCGCCGGCCCCCGGCTTCATCACCAGCACCGCGCCGAAAAGCCCGACCAGGATCGCGATGCCGCGCCGCAGGCGCAGCCGCTCGCCCAGGAACACCGCGGCGAGCAGGGTGGCGAACAGCGGCATGGTGAAGCCGAGCGCCACCACGTCGGCGGCCTGCATCATCGCCAGCGACACGAACCAGGTCGCGATCGCTGCGACCTCGATCACGCCGCGCAGGAGATAGACGCCGACATGGCGCCGCGGCAGCGGGCTGATGCGGCCATGGACGAGCCAGGGCGCCATCAGGAGCGCGCCGAACAACGCGCGCAGGAAGCCGAGCTCGATCGCCGGCACCTCGGCCGCCGCATAGCGCACGATGCCGGCGCTGGCGCCCCACAGCGACAGCGCGCCGACATACCACAGCGCGGCGCGGATCGGCGCCGGCAGGCCGCCGGAGGCCGGCGCGACGGTGGAGACGGCTTGGCTGGGCGTCGTCATGGGCGGGGCGAGCATATCGCGCCTTGCGGCGGCGGACGCCATGGTCGTTGCCCTCGAGCCCTGAGCCCCGCGCATGGGCCTGATGCGGTTGCGGGCGCTGCGGGTCGCGGCGGCGGCCGTGCTATCGTCGCGCCCTTGCGAAGGACAGGGTCATCACGGGGGAAATGCGGGCGATGCGGGGCGTTCAGGGCAAGATCGCGCTGGTGACAGGCGGCGGCAACGGCATCGGCCGGGCGATCGCGCTGCGGCTGGCCGAGGAAGGAGCGGATATCGCGCTGGTCGACATCGACGAGGCCGGCATGGCGGCGACCGCCGGCGCGGTCCGGACGCTCGGGCGGCGGGCGGAGTGCGAACGCGGCGATGTGGGCGACCTCGCGGAGGCCGGCCGCGCGGCGGCCGCGCTCGAAAAGCGGCTGGGACCGCCGGACGTGCTGGTCAACAATGCCGGCATCGTGCGCCTGGCCGCGGTGCTGGACACCACGCCGCAGGACTGGCGCGACACCATGCGGATCAACGCCGAGGGCGTGCTGAACTTCTGCAAGGCCGTCGTGCCCGGCATGGTCGCGCGCAAGCGCGGCAGCGTGGTCAATCTTTCCTCGTGGCTCGGCAAGGCCGGGCGGCCGTTCTTCGGCATGTACGGCGCCTCCAAGGCCGCGGTGATCGCCCTGACCCAGTCCCTGGCGCTGGAGGTGGCGGCGTCGGGCGTGCGGGTGAACGCGGTCTGCCCCGGCATGATCGAGGGAACGCCGATGCGCGCGAACGCCGAGGCGCAGTCGAAGAAACTCGGCATGCCGGCGGCGAAGGACCGCGTCGCGACCATCCCGCTGAAACGCGCCGGCACGCCCGAGGACGTGGCCAAGGTCGTGGCGTTCCTGGCCTCGGAGGAGTCCGCCTACATGACCGGCCAGGCGCTGAACGTGACCGGCGGCATGTGGCAGCATTAACCAGGAGCGTTGGAGTTGCCAACAGATTTTCAACCCACCGGCGAACTCTTCCGTACAAGATCGCATAACGAACACTGGCCAGGGTCGGGCTGCCTCCGCTAGGATCGAAACCGGCAAAGCAACTAAAATTTAGCGCAACAACCAGAAGAATTGTTTGGACTCGGCGGGGGAGTCCTGATGCGGAGGGGCCAAGATGGCGCTGACGGATGCGGAATTCGCACTATTGCAGAAAAGCATAGACGCGATCATGGAGCGGATTGCGTCCTTGCACCTTTCCCTGGCCGTCGACACGGATTTCCGTGGGCTGGCGGCGTTCCTGAAAGAGCGTGACGCTTTCGTCTATCCCAGCTTCGATCCCGCGCGCAGCACGCTGCAAGGCGACTGCTTCTGGTTCCGCCTGACCGATACCTACGGCAGGACCGTGGCCTCGCACGCCGACCGCATCTTTACGACCGACGACTTCTGCGAGCTGATCGAGACTGGCGAACTCTGGTTCGCGCGGCCCGAGGCGATGCTGAATGGCCACGCCGTCGAGGTCATCCGCCCGCCGGTCAAGATCGCAGGCACGGTCGGACACTCGGGTTCGATGTGGATCGACAAGCCCTACCGCGGCCAGGGAATCTCGATGTTTCTACCCTACCTAAGCCGGTCGCTGTGCCTGCGCAACTTCGACACGGACTTCCATACCGGCTTGGTATTCAAAAACCTGGCGGAGAGCAAGGTGCCGCGGGCCTATTACGGCTACCCTCATGTCGACCTGTGCATCGACGGGTATTTCCCGCCGACGGGCAAGCCCGAGCAGGTCTATCTGTGCTGGATCTCCCGGGCCGAGTCGATCGAGCGCGTGCACACCCTGCCCCGGCACGACGAATTCCCGGTCGAGCTGGAGCCCCGGCCGAGCGTGCTGGCCGCGACGTCCGCGCCGCACCCGCGCGACCCGGCGCCGACGGCCCCGCATATCGTCGCCAAATAGGCGCGTCCCGGCGGCGACGGTTCAGATCGTGAAATCGGGAAAGGCGCGGTCGCGGGTGCACACCACCAGCATGTTGACCTTGCGTCCGTCCTCGGCCAGCGGCAGCAGCAGACGGCTGTAGCTGTAGCGGATCGACTGCAGGCGCGCGACGACGTGCTGGTAGAGCGGCGTGCCGGACCAGGTGACGCTCGAATAATCCTCGATCAACGCGGTGCGATAGGGAACCGACGGATAGTCGCCCACCCGCGTGTTGGAATAGTTCCGGAACCGGTCCAGACGCACTTTCGACCCGTAGAGGCGGAAGCGGTAGTCGGCGGGGTCCTGGGCGCTGACATCGACCAGGTGCGTGTGGCCCAGCACGGGCTTGAGCTGCAGCACGTCGATGTCCTTGCGACGCGGCAGCAGCCCGTCCTTCCGGCACGAGTTCCAGAACTCGTAGACTTGGTTGAGCTCGGGATCCAAGCCGGGCAGGCTGGAAAGCGGCTGCGGACGGCGCAGGACGATGTCGTCGAGCGGTCCTACCTGGAGACTTGGCTTTACCGTCTGTGGTATCGCCGCCATGGGATTCCCGGCGCTTTCCGTTCCTGGAAGTAACCAATTAGTAGGGGTTGTTCGTTAACAACACTTTAAGGCCCCCGAATCCAAATCGAAAAAGCGACAAATTTGCTCAAATTCGTGGTCTGCTGTTCCCAAAGTATAAGGAAAATTTACCTAAACTTCTCCATATCTTGTGGACGTGAAGAACAATACCACAAGATGCTTGATCATGCCATCCGCGAGTGCGCCCGCCAGCGGCGAGCGGACCGCGAGCGGCGCGTCCCGCGCGGCGCGGCGAATAGTTACTCTTGAAAGAACAATACTAACGATTGCGCAACCAATCGAGCGTGGCACGGCGCGGCGGAGCGGCGACCGCTTGCTCGACATGCCGCCACGGCGCCGATACTGTAGCCGACCTTTCGAATCCCGATACAGCGAACACCCCAAGGAGAAACCAGGCGATGGATGGTTCGAGGACGCCCGTCTACGAGAAGCTGGAGATGTACATCGACGGCCAGTGGTGCCAGGGCAGCGAGGGCAGGACGGAGGACGTCGTGAACCCAGCCACCGAGCAGGTGCTGGGCAAGCTGCCGCACGCGTCCAAGGCCGATCTCGACCGCGCGCTGCAGGCCGCGCAGAAGGGTTTCGAGACCTGGCGCAAGACCACGGCGTATGAGCGCTCGAAGGTGATGCGCAAGGCGGTCGACCTGATCCGCCAGCGCGCCGACGCCATCGCGACCACCTTGACGATGGAAGAGGGAAAGCCGCTCGGCGAGGCGAAGCTCGAGGTCGGCGTTACCGCCGACATCATCGAGTGGTACGCCGAGGAGGGCAAGCGCGCCTATGGCCGCGTGATCCCCGCCCGGATCCCCGGCGTGCGCCAGACCGTGGTGCGCGAGCCTGTGGGACCCTGCGCCGCCTTCACGCCCTGGAACTTCCCGGGCGTCACCCCCGGCCGCAAGATCGGCGGCGCGCTGGGCGCCGGATGCTCGCTGATCCTCAAGGCCTCGGAGGAGACGCCGGGCGTGGCGATCGCGCTGACGCGCGCGTTCGCCGATGCCGGCCTGCCGCCGGGCGTGCTGAACCTGGTGTTCGGCGTGCCGAACGACGTGTCCACCCACCTGATCGCCTCGCCGATCATCAAGAAGATCTCGTTCACCGGCTCGATCCCGGTCGGCAAGCACCTGGCCAAGCTGGCGGCCGAAGGCATGAAGAAGGCGACCATGGAGCTGGGCGGGCACTCGCCGGTGATCGTGTTCGACGACGTCGACCCGGTGAAGACGGCCGAGATCGCGGCCGCCGGCAAGTACCGCAACGCCGGGCAGGTCTGCATCTCGCCGACCCGCTTCTTCGTGCACGAGAAGGTCTACGACAAGTTCGCCGAGCGCTTCATCGCCTTCGCCAAGGGACTGAAGCTGGGCAACGGGCTGGAGCCGGGCACGACCATGGGGCCGCTCGCCAACGTGCGGCGCGTCAACGCCATGGAGATGTTCGTCGCCGACGCGCAGGCCCAGGGCGCCAAGGTCGAAACCGGGGGCAAGCGCGCGGGCAACCAGGGCTACTTCTTCGAGCCCTCGGTGCTCACCAGCGTGCCGGACAAGGCCAAGATCATGTACCAGGAGCCGTTCGGGCCGGTGGCGCCGATCGTGCCGTTCAAGTCGTTCGACGAGGTGATCGGCCGCGCCAACGGCCTGGAGTTCGGCCTGGCGGCCTATGCCTTCACCCGCTCGACCGGCACCGCGGCCGCCGTCGCCGACGCGCTGCAGAGCGGCATGGTGGGCGTGAACCACCTGGGCATCTCGATGCCCGAGACGCCGTTCGGCGGCATCAAGGAATCGGGCTACGGCCACGAGGGCGGGATCGAGGGGCTGGACGCCTACCTGATCAGCAAGTTCGTCACCACGCTCGGCGTCTGAGCGCCGAGAGCCCACATGCCATGCGGGGGCGTCCGACCGGACGCCCCCGCAATTTTATTCAAGACGCCGGACCGCCCCCGCAGGCTAGACTGGCGGCCATGGACACGATCTCCCAGGTCGCGGCCTTGGCGGCGACGCCGTTTTCCGGGGACGAACGGGCGCGGTTCTTCGTCGCGACGCGGTTCGGCGACCTGGACTGCCTGACGGCCACGTTCCGCCGCCACCGCTATGCCCCGCACATGCACGACACCTACGTGATCGGCTGCATCACCGAGGGCTGCGAGGGTTTCATCGCGCGCGGCATCCAATGCTACGCGGGACCGCAGGACATCTGCTTCGTCAACCCGCAGGACGTGCACGACGGCGCGCCGTACGGCGGCGGCTACAGCTACCGCATGAGCTATCCGTCGGTCGAACTGATGCTGCGCGTGGCGCGCGAGGTGGCGGGGCGCGGCCATGTCGGGACGCCCTTCTTCCCGCACGCCGTCGTCCGCGACCCAGAGGCCGTGACGCTGTTCGCCGCCGCCCATCGCGCGCTGGAGCGCGGCGACGACAGGCTCGCGGGCGAAGAGCTGCTCTACCGCGCCTACGCGCACTGCATCGCGCGCCACGCCCGCCTCGTTCCGCAGGCGGGTGGCGCCGAGCCGGATGCGGTCGCGCGGGTGAAGGCGCTGCTGAGCGAACGCTACGCCGAGGACCTGAGCCTGAAGGACCTGGCCGCCGCGGCGCGCCTGTCGCCGCACCAGCTCATCCGCGCCTTCCGCCGCGAGACCGCCATGACGCCGCACGCCTTCCTGCTCGACCGCCGCATCCGGGCCGCGCGCGCGCGCCTGCGGCGCAACGAGCGGCCCGCGGACGTGGCGGCCGCCACCGGCTTCGCCGACCAGGCGCATCTGACCCGCGTCTTCAAGGCCCGGGTGGGCGTTCCGCCCGGGGCCTATCGCGCCGCGTTCCAGGCCTAGGTCGATGGACAGCGCCGCTTCGCACGCCCCGGCGCGGGCGGACGAGTTCCGCGCCGGCTTCGCCGATATCTGGCCGGTGATGGTCGCCTGCGTGCCGATCGCGCTCCTGTTCGGCGCGCTCAGCACGGCCAAGGGCCTTTCGGTCGGCGAGGCGACGCTGATGTCGATCCTGGTCTTCGCGGGCGGCGCGCAGTTTGCGGCAGTCGAGCTGTGGACCTATCCGGTGCCGGTCGCGACGCTGGTCTTCTCGGCCCTTCTGATCAATGCGCGCCACATCCTGATGGGCGCGTCGCTGGTCCGCAGGCTCGGCCGCTTCTCGCTGGCGCAGCGCCTCTTCGGCATGCACTTCCTGACCGACGAATCCTGGGCCCTGGCCGAGCGCCGCGCGCTGCGCCAGACGCTGACCCCGGCCTACTGGTTCGCCATGGCGGCAAGCCTGCCGGCGGTGTGGATCGGCAGCACGTTCCTGGGCGCGCTGCTCGGCTCGTTGCTGGGCGATCCCCGGAGCATCGGCGCCGATTTCGCCTTCACCGCGCTGTTCATCGGCCTGATCGCCGGGTTCTGGCGCGGCCGGGCCACCGGCATCACCGTGGCGGCGAGCGGCGCGGCGGCGGCGGCCGTCTATGCGCTTGCCGGCCCGCCCTGGCACGTGCTGGCGGGGGCGCTCAGCGGCATAGCCGCCGCGACGCTCGCCTATCGGAGCCGCGCCGCGTGAAGTTCGACCCCGCCAGCGTCGCGGCCATCCTGGGCATGGCGGCCGTGACCTACCTGACCCGCATCGCGGGCGTGCTTGTGGGCGACCGCCTCGTCGTGCGCGGCCGCGCCAAGGCCGCGTTCGACGCCATCCCGCCGGCGGTCCTGATGGCGGTGATCGCGCCCTCGGCGCTTGCGACCGGCTGGCGCGAGACCCTCGCCGCGACCATTGCCGCCGTCGCCGCCACGCGGCTGCCGTTGCTGGCGGTGGTCGCGGTGGGCGTCGCGACCGTCGTCGGCCTGCGCGCGCTCGGATAGGGCTACCTGCTCAGTTCCGTCCGGCTGCCCGCGCCGAACAGCGCGACGGCGTTGCGATAGGCGATCCTCTCCGCCAGGTCGCGCGGCAGCTGCATCAACCAGGCGCGATGCTCCTCGACCAGCTCGAGATACGAGCCCCAGCGCGCGGTCACGTAGGTATCCGTGCCGATCATGAAGCGGTCGGGGTGCTTCAGGAACAGCTCCCGCCAGGCCGGGTCGAGCCTGCCACCCGGCGCGATGGCCGAGGCGCGGAACGAGACCTCGGTCCACAGCAGCTTGTACCGGTCCAGCATCGGGCCGACGACCTGGGGCGGCTCGCTCATTCCGGCATGGGCCCACAGGATCTTCAGCCGCGGCTCGATGGCGAACAGGCGGCGGATCGGCTCGGCGCCGGAATGGACGTGCAGGTGGATGTCGCGCTCGATCGCGAGCTCCGTGACGCGCTTGACCTGCGGCGTGCCCGCATTGGCGGCGTCGAACAGGTGGAACTCGCCGATGCCGCGATAGATGCCCGCCTTGAGCCGGCCTTCGAGATAATCGACGAGCCCGGCGTCGTTGAACCAGTTGCCGGAGCCGATGCCGGCGCGGTAGGGGCGCAGGATCGGCACCACGCGCCCGGGATCGGTCTTGTGGAGCATCAAGGTGCCGTCGTCCGGCGTGCTGGAGGCCAGCACGCGCGGCACGCCGGCGCGGTCGAACAATTCGAACACCTTGGCCGGCGGATACGGCCCCCAGTCGTTCTGGCCGTAATGGACATGGGCGTCCACGATCGGCAGGCGGTCCTGCGCCGCGGCAGCCCCCGCCATCGCGGCCAATGCCGCCAGCATCGCGAGCATGCCCCGCATCGGCTGATCCTCCCCGCCCCTTGTCGTTGCGCGCAACCCTAGCAGCGCCGGCGTATCGCGTCACGACACGCCTGCGTGCGCGGATGACGCCCCGGGCGAAGACGCGATAGGATCGCCGGCCGCGACGGGGGAATTCATGTATTTCGCGCCGCCGCAGGACGTGCCGACGACCGTGTTCGCGCGCCTGCCCGATCGGTTCCGGCTTAAGCGCCGCACGTCCTGGGCCGACGCCAACCAGCGCGGCGCGGAACTCGACTGCTTTCTGGAAGGCCCGGCTTTCGACCGCCAGGGCAATCTGTGGGTCTGCGACGTGCCCTTCGGGCGGCTGTTCGCGATCGCGCCGGACGGCGAATGGCGCCTCGCCCACCAATACGACGGCGAGCCGAACGGCCTGGCCTTCCACCACGACGGACGGCTGTTCATCGCCGACTACCGCAACGGCATCATGGCGTTCGACCCGCGCTCGGAGCGGGTCGAGCCGGTCATGCCGCGGCGCTACAGCGAGCGCCTCAAGGGCCCCAACGACCTGGTGTTCGGCGCCAACGGCGATCTCTATTTCACCGACCAGGGCCAGACCGGCCTGCACGACCCGACCGGGCGCGTCTACCGGCTGCACGCGAGCGGGCGGCTGGAATGCCTGGTCGAGGGCATTCCCAGCCCCAACGGCATCGTGCTCAACAGGGACGAGTCGGCCCTATTCGTCGCCGTGACGCGCGCCAATGCGGTGTGGCGGGTTCCGCTGCTGCCGGACGGCGGGGTGTCGAAAGTGGGCGTGTTCGTCCAGCTCTCGGGCGGGATCGGACCGGACAGCATGGCGATGGACGACGAGGACGGGCTGCTGGTCTGCCACATCGGGCTCGGCACGGTGTGGCGCTTCTCGCGCCTGGGCGAGCCCGTGCACCGCATCCGCTCCTGCGCGGGGCTGGGTACGACCAATGCGGCCTTCGGCGGCGTCGACGGGCGCTCGCTGTTCATCACCGAGGCGCAGACCGGGCAGGTGCTGCGTGCGGAACTCCCCGTCAAGGGGCTGACCTTGTATTCGGATCGCTAGGGGAAACGGCGATGAAACGCGCCAAGAACGACCTGCAGGAAAAGCTCGAACGCCAGGGCGTGCGCTACGGCCTGGCAAGCTATGTGGACATCCACGGCCGCTGCAAGGCCAAGTGCGTGCCGATCGGCCACTTCGACCGCATGTTCAAGGGTTCGGAACTGTTCACGGGCGCGGCGCTGGACGGCGTGCCGCAGCAGGTCAACGACGACGAGGTGGCGGCCGTGCCCGACCTCGCCAATCTGATGGTCATGCCATGGAAGCCCGACATGGCGTGGTTCCCCAGCGACCTCTATCTGCACGGGCAGCCGTTCGAGGCCTGCTCGCGCAACATCCTGAAGCGCGCGCTGAAAGAGGCGCGCGAGATGGGGTACGTCTTCAACCTGGGAATCGAGACCGAGTTCTACCTGTTCCGCGAGAACGCCGACGGCACGCTGACGCCGGGCACGAAGCGCGACGACCTGGACAAGCCGGCCTACGACGTTCGCCAGCTGCTGAACTCCTTCCCGGTGGTGGACGAGATCGTGACGGCGATGAACACGCTGGGCTGGGACGTGTTCTCGTTCGACCAGGAGGACGCGACCGGGCAGTTCGAGACCGATTTCGCCTATTGCGACGCGCTGCTGATGGCCGACCGCTTCACCTTCTTCCGCCTGATGGTGAACGAGATCGCGCAGAAATACGGCATGTTCGCCAGCTTCATGCCCAAGCCCTACGGCCACCGCACGGGCAGCGGCGCGCACTACAACATGTCGCTGGCCGACCCCAGGACGGGCCGGAACCTGTTCGAGGATGCGAACGACAAGCGGGGCTGCGGCCTGTCGAAGCTCGGCTACCACTTCATCGCGGGCGTCTTGAAGCATGCCAAGGCGATCTGCGCGGTGATCGCGCCCACGGTGAACAGCTACAAGCGCCTGATCGCGCGCGGCAGCATGTCGGGCTTCACCTGGGCGCCGATCTTCGTGTGCTACGGCAACAACAACCGCACCAACATGCTGCGCATCCCGATGGGCGGCGGGCGCATCGAATGCCGCGCCGCCGACATCGCCTGCAACCTCTACCTGGGCGCGGCGATGATGCTGGCGGCGGGCCTCGAGGGCATCCGCGGGAAGCTCGACCCCGGCCAGCCCCATCGCGAGAACATGTATCTGCACGACGATGCCACGCTGAAGAAGCTCGGCATCGACAAGCTGCCGCGCACGCTGGGCGAGGCGATCGAGACGTTCGCCGCCGATCCCCTGGGCCGTAAGGTCATGGGCGACCTGATGTTCGAGACCTTCGTGCGGTTCAAGACCCAGGAATGGGTCGACTACCACACCCACGTGTCGGACTGGGAGCTGAAGCGGTACTTGCGCTTCTTCTGATCGGCTGCCGGCGGATCACCGTTTCTTTTTCCGGCCGCCGAGCTTCGGCCAGTCCTCGGCCAGGGCCTGCTCGACGAAGGCCGTCAGGTCCTCCACCAGCATGTCGGCGAGGCGCTCGCCGAATTCCTCGGTCGCCTGGGACGGCTTGCCGACGACGCCGCTCCTGGTCACGGCGCGCATGTCGTAGGAGAACACGCGCCCCACGGTGATGTCGGGCTCGTCCACCTGCTTGCCCGGCCTCACCATCTCGGGCCGCAGATGCATCAACAGTCCGGTTTCGGCGCGGTTGGCGTGGAAGTCGGGCGCGTCCCCGGCATAGGCGCGCCTGACCCGCTCGGACACGTCGAACAGCTGAAGGAAACGGAAGCGGCAGTCCGGGAACTCGTAGCGCAATTGCAGCCGCGCGCTCTCCAGCGGCGGCAGGTTCGGGCCGTTGCCCGACAGGATGATGAGACGGCGGAAGCCCGACTTCACCACCCAGCGGCCGATCTCCACGACCACCTGCGTCAAGGTCTGGGGATGCAGCGAGAGCGTGCCGGGCCACCGGTCGGTATGGCCGAGCGACAGGCCGTAGGGCAATGCCGGCAGCACGATGGCGCCGGTCAGCGCCGAGACGCGCCAGGCAATCGCCTCGGGCGAAACCGTGTCGGTGCCGGTGGCGAGATGCGGGCCGTGCTGCTCGGTGGCGCCCACCGGCAGGATCGCCAGGTCCATGCCGGCCTCCGCCAGCGCCCCGATCTCCGCGCTGGTCATCAACTCCCAGCGCAGCGGCTGCTTGGTTGGCGCCATCGTCCCGACCCTCGTGCATTGCATCGCAATCCGCGCGACGCCCCAGCGTCCACCTCCGCGATGCGCTTGGCAAGGCGAAGGCGCACGCTATGCTTTCCGGGGTGGGAGGGAACGCAATGCCGCTCGATCTGTTCGATCCCGAGACCTATCGCAACGTCCGCCGTCCGCTGCTCGAGGCCGAGCCGCTGCCCGCGCATTGCTATACCGAGCAGGGCTTCTTCGACCGCGAGGTGCGGTCGATCTTCCTGAAGCACTGGAACTTCGTCGGCCGCGCCGACATGCTGCGGAAGCCGGGCGACTATCTTGCGTTCGATTTCGTCGGCATTCCCGTGCTTCTGCTGCGCGGGCGCGACGACAGGGTGCGCGCCTTCTACAATGTCTGCCGGCACCGCGGCACGCCGCTGGTGACGGGCGAAGGCTCGAACCTGACGACCCTCACCTGCCCCTACCACTCCTGGGTCTACGACCTGACCGGGCGGCTGATGGCGGCACCGGGCATGCAGAAGGCGGCCGGCTTCCGCACGGCCGACTACGGGCTGAAGCCGATCCGGCTGGAGAGCTGGGAAGGCTTCATCTTCCTGAACTTCGACGACAAGGCGGGGCCGCTGATCGACTATCTGGGCCAGGACTTCGTCGCGGAGTTCGGCTGCTACAACTTCGCCGACATGGTGACGGTCCGGCGCAAGGAATACGACCTGGCCTGCAACTGGAAGGCCTATGTCGAGAACGCGATGGAGGCCTACCATGTCCCCACCGTCCACCACGCCTCGTTGATCGAGCAGAAATGCACCGTGGTCGCTGGCAAGGGCCACTGGATCGCGCTGCACGAGGAGCACGAGGGCACCGAGGCCATCCTGTCGGACGACACCACCACGTTCCCGCATATCGCGGGGCTGAAGGGCCGCGCCGACCAGGGCACCTTCTTCAACCTGATCTATCCCAGCACGATGTTCGGGCTGACGCGCGACTGCATGTGGTGGCTGGAACTGCACCCCCGCGGACCGGGGCGCACGCGGCTGATCGTGGGCTCGGCCTTTCCCAAGTCCACCGTGGCGCGGCCCGACTTCGCCGAGGTGGTGCAGCGCTATTACCGGCGCTGGGACAAGTCCATTCCCGAGGACAACGTGATCTCGCAGCTCCAGCACCAGGGATTCTCGCCCCTCGTGCCCCTGGCAGGGCGCCTGGCGCCCGACGAGCCGATCGTCCACGTGTTCAACAACTGGGTGCTGGACAGGGTTCTGGGCGACACAAAGGCCCAGTAGTTAAGAACAATTCTAAAATGCTTGCGCCTGACGACCACGAGTGATATTAGAATAATTCTAGCTTGTGTTGGTTTTCCGCCCGCTGCGCCTAGGCGATGCGCGGCCGGACCCGGGTCGAGAACGATGGCGTTTAGGTTGCCCGCGCGGGCGGACGCGCACCGGCACCAGGACACGACGGGAGACAAACATGGACGCAAGGACGGCTGAGAAGTTCGAGGCCAAGTGCCCGTACAACCATATCGCCGGCGTCGGCAGGACGAACCGCGACTGGTGGCCTAACCAGCTGCGGCTCGATCTGCTGCACCAGCATTCCGAGAAGTCCGACCCGATGGGCAAAGGCTTCGACTACGCCAAGGAATTCAAGAGCCTCGACTACAAGGCCCTCAAGAAGGACCTGGTCAAGCTGATGACCCAGTCGCAGGACTGGTGGCCGGCCGATTTCGGCCACTACGGCGGATTCTTCATCCGCATGGCCTGGCACGCCGCCGGCACCTACCGCATCACCGACGGTCGCGGCGGCGCCGGTCGGGGCCAGCAGCGCTTCGCGCCGCTCGACAGCTGGCCCGACAACGTCAACCTCGACAAGGCGCGCCGCCTGCTTTGGCCGATCAAGCAGAAGTACGGCAGGAAGATCTCCTGGGCCGACCTCATGATCCTTGCCGGCAACGTGGCGCTGGAGTCGATGGGCTTCAGGACCTTCGGCTTCGGCGGCGGCCGCGCGGACGTGTGGGAGCCGGACGAGGATGTGAACTGGGGCGAGGAGATCGCGTGGCTAGGCGTCGACAAGCGATTCGCCGGCGACCGCGACCTGATGGCGCCCTTCGGCGCCACCCACATGGGGCTCATCTACGTCAACCCGGAGGGTCCGAACGCGAGCGGCGACTACATGGCCGCCGCCAAGGACATCCGCGCCACCTTCGGGCGCATGGCGATGAACGACGAGGAGACCGTCGCCCTGATCGCCGGCGGCCATACCTTCGGCAAGGCGCACGGCGCCGCTCCGGAATCGCACAAGGGTCCGGACCCGGAGGCGGCGCCCTTGGAAGCGCAGGGCCTCGGCTGGATAAGCGACTACGGCAGCGGCCACGGCAAGGACACCATTTCCAGCGGCATCGAAGTGACCTGGACCAAGACGCCGGCGCTGTGGAGCAACAACTTCTTCGAGAACCTGTTCAAGTACGAATGGGAGCCGACCAAGTCGCCCGCCGGCGCCAAAATGTGGGTCGCGAAGAACGCGCCGGAGATCATCCCCGACGCGCACATCCCGGGCAAGTTCCACAAGCCGACCATGCTGACCACGGACCTGACGCTGCGCTTCGACCCGGAATTCGGCAAGATCTCGCGCCGGTTCTACGAGGACCCGCAGGCCTTCGCCGATGCCTTCGCGCGCGCCTGGTTCAAGCTGACGCACCGCGACATGGGTCCGCGCGCCCGCTATCTGGGGCCGGAAGTGCCGAAGGAGGAGCTGATCTGGCAGGACCCGATCCCCAAGGTCGACCACAAGCTCGTCGGCGAGAAGGAAATCGCCGATCTCAAGAAGAGGATCCTCGCCTCGAAGCTGTCGATCGCCGAGATGGTGTCCACGGCCTGGGCGTCGGCCTCCACGTTCCGCGGCTCGGACAAGCGCGGCGGCGCCAACGGCGCGCGCATCCGCCTGGCGCCGCAGAAAGACTGGGAAGTGAACCAGCCGGCGCAGCTGGCGAAGGTGCTGAAGACGCTCGAAGGCATCCGGGCCGACTTCAACAGGAAGGCCAAGGGCGGCAAGAAGGTCTCGCTTGCCGACCTGATCGTGCTGGCGGGCTCGGCGGGCATCGAGAAGGCCGCCGGCAAGGCCGGCGTCACCGTCAAGGTGCCCTTCAAGCCGGGCCGCATGGACGCCAGGCAGGACCAGACGGACGTCCAGTCCTTCGCGGTGCTCGAGCCGATCGCCGACGGCTTCCGCAACTACCTGAAGGGCAAGTTCACGGTCACCGTCGAACAGCTCTTGGTCGACAGGGCGCAGCTGCTGACGCTCACCGCGCCCGTGATGTCGGTGCTGGTCGGCGGCCTGCGCGTGCTGGGCGCGAACCACGGCAAGTCCAAGCACGGCGTCTTCACCAAGCGGCCGGAGACGCTCTCCAACGACTTCTTCGTCAACCTGCTGGACATGGGTACGGAGTGGAAGCCGTCCGCGAGCGCCGAGGGCGTATACGAGGGCCGCGACCGCAAGACGGGCAAGGTCAAATGGACCGGCACGCGCGTCGATCTCGTCTTCGGCTCGAACTCGCAGCTGCGGGCCCTCGCCGAGGTC
This sequence comes from uncultured Rhodospirillaceae bacterium, assembly GCA_964393375.1. GTDB lineage: Bacteria > Pseudomonadota > Alphaproteobacteria > JAEULC01 > JAEULC01 > JAEULC01. Next base: position 25,609 of record CAYMTM010000007.1, on the reverse strand, counting down.
TATGGCTCAGCCGACGCGAAGGAGAAGTTCGTGAAGGACTTCGTGGCGGCATGGACCAAGGTGATGAACGCCGACCGCTTCGACATCGCCTGATCGCGGTGGGTGAACACCCCGTCCGGGGCGTCCGCCCAGGAGAAGCCCCGCGTGCAGCGATGCGCGCGGGGCTTTTTCTTCCGCCGGGCGGCGGCTAAGGTGCGGCCGCGGCTTCGCCGCCGGAGCGGGGACTTGGCCGATCTGACGCGCAAATACGACGTGCTGGTGGTCGGCGGCGGCAATGCCGCGCTGTGCGCCGCGATCGCCGCGCGGCGCGCGGGCGCCTCGGTGCTGGTGCTCGAGGCCGCGCCGAAATTCTACCGCGGCGGCAACACCCGCCACACCCGCAACATGCGCTGCGCCCACGACGCGGCGACCGACACGCTCTCCGGCCCCTATAGCGAGGAGGAGTTCTGGACCGACCTGCTGGAGGTCACGCAGGGCCAGACTGACGAGCAGCTCGCGCGGTTCATGATCGCCCAGTCGAAGGAAATGCTCGGCTGGATCGCCGAGCAGGGCGTGCGCTTTCAGCCCTCGCTCGGCGGCACGCTCAGCCTGGGGCGGACCAACTCCTTTTTCCTGGGCGGCGGGCGGGCGATGCTGAACGCGCTGTACCGGACAGCCGAAAGCCTGGGCGTCGCGGTCGAGTACGACGCGGAAGTCGTCGACCTGGACATGGACGCCGGAACGTTTCGCGCCGCCACTGTCGCCAGCGGCGGACGGCGCCTGCCGGTCCGCGCCGCGACGCTGGTGGCGGCCGCGGGAGGGTTCGAATCCAACATCGCGTGGCTACGGCAGCACTGGGGCGAAGCGGCCGACAACTTCCTGATCCGCGGCACGCCTTACAACCGCGGCACGCTTTTGAAGCTGCTGCTGGACAAGGGCGCGGCCCCGGTGGGTGACCCCACGCAGTGCCATGCGGTCGCCATCGACGCGCGCGCGCCGCGCTTCGACGGCGGCATCGTCACGCGGCTGGATTGCGTGGTGTTCGGCATCGTGGTCAACCGCGACGCGCGGCGCTTCCACGACGAAGGCGAGGATTTCTGGCCCAAGCGCTACGCGATCTGGGGCCGGCTGGTGGCGCAGCAGCCCGGCCAGATCGCCTATATCGTGTTCGACGCGCCGTCGCTCGATCTTTTCATGCCCTCGCTCTACCCGCCGATCCGCGCGGACAGCGTTCGCGCGCTCGCCCACGCGCTGCAGCTCGATCCCGAGGCGCTCGCAGCCACGGTCGAGGGATTCAACGCGGCGGTGCGGCCGGGGAGGTTCGACCATACCGTGCTGGACGATTGTCGCACCGAGGGCTTGACGCCGCCCAAGAGCCACTGGGCGCGGCGGATCGAGACGGCGCCCTTCTACGCCTACCCGGTGCGGCCGGGCATCACCTTCACCTACCTTGGCACCCGGGTCGGCCGCGACGCGCGCATCCTGATGATGGACGGCCGGCCGTCGGCCAACATGTTCGCGGCCGGCGAGATCATGGCGGGCAACGTGCTGGGGCGCGGCTACGCCGCCGGCGTCGGCATGACGATCGGCAGCGTGTTCGGCCGCATCGCGGGACGGGAGGCCGCCGCCAGTGCACGCACGTAGCGCCCTGGAGGAGGCCGGCCGCCTCATGACGGTGTGCAATGCCTGCCGCTACTGCGAGGGGCTGTGCGCGGTGTTCCCGGCGATGGAGATGCGGCGGGTTTTCGCGGACGGCGACCTTCGCTACCTCGCCAATCTCTGCCATGCCTGCGGCGCCTGCTACGACGACTGCCAGTTCGCACCGCCGCACGAATTCGACGTCGACGTGCCGAAGGTGCTGGCCCGGGTCCGCGGCGGGTCCTACCGCGCCTACGCCTGGCCGCGCGCGCTGGCGCCGCTGTTCGACCGCAACGGTTTGTGGATCAGCCTCGCGGCCGCGCTTGGCGTCGCGGCGTTCGTCCTGGTCTTCGTCGCGTGGCACGACCCGGCCGCGCTGTTCGCCGCGGATGCCGGC
>CAYMTM010000007.1:0-23585 GCA_964393375.1 uncultured Rhodospirillaceae bacterium | reverse complement strand
GCCAGCCTGCGCTATCTCGACGGCGGCGGCGTTGCCTGTCTGCCCGATGCCGGGCCCGACCGGCGCAAGCTCTACCACCACCTGACCTTCTACGGCTTCCTGCTCTGCTTCGCCGCGACCTGCGTGGCGACGGTCTATCACTATCTGCTGGGGCGCGTGGCGCCCCATCCCTGGTACGACCTGCCGGTCGCGCTGGGCACGCTGGGCGGGATCGGGCTGCTGATCGGCCCCGCCGGGCTGCTGGCCGGGAAGTGGCGGAGCGATCCGGCGCTGCGCGACGAAACGCAGTTCGGCATGGAGGCAGCCTTCCTCGCCATGCTGTTCCTGACCGCCCTGACCGGCATGGCGCTGCTGGCGCTGCGCGCGACGCCGGCGATGGGACTGCTGCTGGCGCTGCACCTGGGCCTGGTGTTCGCACTCTTCGTCACCCTGCCCTACGGCAAGTTCGTGCACGGCATCTACCGCTTCGCCGCTTTGCTGCGCTACGCGGGCGAGCGCCGCGCCGGACTCTAGATCCCGACCAGTGCCAGCACCCCCCATCCCCGCGAAGACCGCGGCCGCGGCCGGGCGGACATAGTTGAGGTTGATGCGATGCCCGGCGCGCTCGCCGATCAGCACGGCCGGCACGTCGGCGACCAGCATGCCGAGGGTCGTGCCGATCACCACGGGCAGCAGCGCCTCGAATTGCGCGGCCAGCGCCGCCGTCGCGATCTGGGTCTTGTCGCCGATCTCCACCAGGAAGAACGCGATCGTCGTGGCGACGAAAGCGCCGCCGGCATAGGTCTTTCCGCCCTCGGATTCGCCCAGCGTGTCGGGAACGAGCGCCCAGCCGGCCATCGCCAGGAACAGCGCGCCCAGGATCCAGCGCAGGATCCGGGGATCCACTGCTTGCGCGACAAACCCGCCGGCGAAGGCGGCCGCCGTGTGGTTGGCGAGTGTGGCGACCAGGATGCCGAGAATGATCGGCACGGGCTTGCGGAAACGGCAGGCCAGGACCAGGGCCAGGAGCTGGGTCTTGTCGCCGATCTCCGAGATCGCGACGACGCCGGTGGAAGCAAGCAGCGAATACATGCGGACGACCGGAGCCGGGCGGGATTTGCGAACCGATGGCAACCGCCGCTCCGCCGCCCGGCCCGGGTTGCGGATGACAGCGCCAAAGGTCTCGCCAAGCGCGGGATCGCTCCCGCCTGCCGCGCGCGCCATGGCCATCCCTGCGGACCGCCAAGTCTGTTGACGCGCGCCTCCTATCGGATAGGGCGGCTACTCCCCAATGACGGGGCGAAGATAGGTCCGCGGCATGGATCGATCAACCGGGGGCGGCGGAATGCCGCATGTCAGTATTCGAGCGCCGGGTCGACCACGCAGCGCAGCGGCTTGCCGGCCGCCAACCGCTCCAGGTTGTCGAACACCAGGTCGAGCGTGCGCGGCACGTATTGGCGGATGTCGTCGGACGAGCAATGCGGCGTGACGACGAGATTCGGCGCGTCCCAGAGCGGCGAGTCGGGGGGCAGCGGCTCCGGCTCGAACACGTCCAGGATCGCGCCGCCGATGCGGCCCGTCCCAAGGCGCTCCGCCAGCGCCTGGTAGTCGATCACGCCCGCCCGGCCGATATTGACGACCGAGGCGCCCGGCTTCATCAGGTCCAGCTCGCGCGCGCCGAGCAGATGCTTCGTCCGGCTTGTCAGCGGCGCCGCCACCAGCACGAAATCGGCCAGCGGCAGCACGCGCGGCAGGTCATCCGGACCGACCATCTCGTCGATGGCGGGGTGCGGCTGGCGCGTGCGGCGCACGCCGATGGTCTTCAGGCCCAGCGGCCGCACCGCCTCCGCCGCCGCACCGCCCATGTGACCGACGCCGACGATCAACAGGGTCTTGCCCCTGATCACCGGCGTGAACTCCGGCTCCCAGCGATGGGCGCGCTGGTGCGTCATCAGCGCCGGCATGCGGCTGTTCAGCATCAGGATCGCCATCAGCGCGAACTCGCCGGCCTTGGGCGCGTGCACGCCGCGGTTGTTGGTGATGGTCAGGCGCTCGGGCTTCCAGTCCAGCGGCAGCAGATGGTTGATGCCCGCGCCCGTGAGGTGCAGCCAGCGAAGCCTCGGTGCGCGCCGCGGCAGGTCGCGGAACGGAAGCTCCCAGCCGATCAGCACGTCGGCCCTGCCGATGGTCGCGTCGAACCTGCTGCCGTCCAGGCTGAACACCGGCTCGATCAGGTTTGCGACGGCCGGATGGCGCGCCGCCGCCTCGGCGAACCGCTTGGGGTCGATCTCGAAGGTCTCGCCCAGGCCGGCCATATTCTCCACAAGGATCGTCAGGCGGTCCGCCGTCATTTCCGTCCCGTCTTCGCTGTGTTGAGGATTCGGAGCGCCGCGCAGGCCGCGCCGTAGCCGTTGTCGATGTTGACCACCACCACGCCGGGCGCACAACTCGCCAGCGCCGCGTGGAGCGCCGTCGTGCCGCCCCGGGCGACCCCGTAGCCCACCGAGGTCGGCACCGCGATCACCGCGCCCGGCACCAGGCCGCCCACCACGCTGGGAAGGGCGGCGTCCATGCCCGCCACGACGATCACCACCGGGTGGCGGCGGATTTCGTCGATGCGCTTCATCAGGCGCCAAAGCCCCGCGACGCCGACATCGGCGATCTCGGTCACGCCGATCCCGCGGAACCGCAGGGTGCGCGCCGCCTCGCGCGCCACGCCCAGGTCCGAGGTGCCGGCGGTGACGACCGCGACCCGGGCACGCCCGGGCTCGCGACCCGCCTTCGCGCCGAAGATGCCGGTGCGCGACAGCGGGTCGTAGTCGATCCGCGCGCGCAGGTCCGCCGGCAGCTTCGCGAACGTCTCGGCGTCCAGCCGGGTCAGCAGCGCGGCCGCCCGCGCCGCGGCATGCCTGGCGAGGATCGAGGCGATCTGCGCCGGCGATTTGCCGCCGCAGAGCACCGCCTCGTCCAGGCCGATGCGGGCGCGCCGGCCGAGATCGAGGATTGCCTCAGCCGGCCGACGCGGCATCGGCCGGCGGGATATCAACGAGGAAGGCGCTGCCCGTGCGATAGGGCGCGATGCTGACGGCGGCGCCGTCGAACATGCGCCCGACGGCGCCGGCGATCGCCGCGCGGCGCGCGTCGTCGAGCGCGGCGAAGCTCCGCTGGTCCAGTTCGATCACCACGCCGGAGGCCCGCACGCGGCAGCGCACGGTTTGCGGCCGCAGCAAGCGGCCGACGTGAAGCTCGGCCGCATGCACGCGCGCCAGCGTCTCGGCCTCGATCCCGATGCCCGTCTCGATGCGGCTGGACAGGCACGGGGACGCCGGCAATTCGGCGATCCCGCCCAGGCCCAGCCGCCGCGCGATCGCGCGCACCGCGGCCTTGCCGACCGCGGCCTCGACATAGGGGTGGCGCACCCCGTGCTCGCGCGCAGCATCCAGGCCCGGGCGGTATTCGGCCAGATCGTCGATATTGGCGCCCGACAGGATCTGCCGGCCGGTCAACGGCCGGATCGTGCCGTAGAGGTTGGTCTTGCAGCGGTAGCAGCGGTTGACCGGATTGGCGCGGTAGGCGGGATCGGCGAACTCCCCGGCATCGACCACCTGCAGCGTCCAGCCCTCGGCCTTCGCCAAGGCGCGCACCCGCCGGGTCGCCTCGGCCGGCACGGCCGGCGAGACGGCGTGGAACATCGTGACCTCGCCCGGCGCGCGGCGGTGCGCCAGGGTTCCCAGCGTCATGCTGTCGACCCCGCCGCTGACCGCCACCGCCGCCGGCCCGATCGCCGTCAGCACCCCTGTGAGCGCATCCAGCCGCTCTGCGATATCCGCTTGAAATTCCACGTCGATCCGCGCCGTTGCTTGACCCCCTCGCGGGACTGCCGGATGCTAGCATCCGGCATGGCGAACGGTACAGGCCGGGATTGATGGCAGCGGCGCTCGATGCGGATCGGCTGCAGGAATGGATGCGCGGGGCCGTCCCCGGCTTCCGCGGTCCATTGGCGGTCGACCCGATCGCCGGCGGCCAGTCGAACCCGACCTACCGCCTGGCGTCCCCGTCCGGCCGCTATGTCCTGCGCCGCAAGCCGCCGGGCAAGCTGCTGCCCTCGGCCCATGCCGTCGACCGCGAGTTCCGCGTGATGAAGGCGCTCCACGGCACCGGCGTGCCGGTGCCGCGCATGCTGGCGCTTTGCGCGGACGACAGCGTGATCGGCACGATGTTCTACATCATGGAGCACATTGAAGGCCGCGTGTTCTACGACCCGCGTTTGCCCGAACAGAACCCGGCCGAGCGTACGGCCATGTTCGACGACATGAACCGGGTGATCGCCGCCCTGCATTGCGTCGATCCCGCGGCGGTCGGCCTCGGCGACTTCGGCAAGCCCGGCAACTATTTCGCCCGCCAGTTCGCACGCTGGAGCCAGCAGTATCGCGCCTCGGAGACCGAGACGATCGAGGCGATGGACCGCCTGATCGAATGGCTGCCCAGCCACATCCCGCCGGGCGACGAGACCGGCATCGTCCATGGGGATTTCCGCATGGACAACCTGATCTTCCACCCGCGCGAGCCCCGGGTCGTGGCGGTGCTGGATTGGGAGCTGTCCACCCTGGGCCATCCCCTGGGCGACTTTGCCTACCACGTCATGACCTGGCGCTTCTCGCCCGAGTTGTTCCGCGGCCTGGCCGGCGCCGATCTGTCCGCCCTGGGGATTCCCACGGAGCAGGACTATATCGAGGCCTATTGCCGGCGCACCGGGCGTGCGGGAATCGAGCATTGGGATTTCTACATGGCCTTCGTGATGTTCCGGATGGCCGCGATCTTCCAGGGCATCATGGGTCGGGTGCGCGACGGCACGGCCACGGATGCGCGCGCGCGCGAGGCCGGCGCGAAGGCGCGGCCGGTGGCCGAACTCGCCTGGCAGCAGGTCGAGCGCATGCAGCGCGCCGCCTGAGGGGAAATCGCCGATGGACCTCGACCTCAGTCCCGAGGAAACCGCGTTCCGCGACGAGGTGCGGCGCTTCATCGCGGCAAATCTGCCCAAGGCGATCGCCGAGAAGGTGGAGCACCAGCGCCGGCTGACCAAGGACGACCACGTACTGTGGCAGCGGGCGCTGCATCGCCGCGGCTGGTCCGCGCCGCTGTGGCCGCGCGAACACGGAGGGCCGGGCTGGACGCCGGTCCAGCGCTACATTTTCCAGCAGGAATGCGCGCTGGCCTACGCGCCGCGGCTCATCCCCTTCGGGCTTGCGATGGTCGGGCCGGTGATCATCGCGTTCGGCACGCCAGAGCAGAAGCAGCGTTACCTGCCGAAAATCCTCGCCAGCGAGGAATGGTGGTGCCAGGGCTATTCCGAGCCGGAGTCCGGTTCGGACCTGGCTTCCCTGCGCACCCGGGCCGAGCGCGACGGCGATCACTACGTGATCGACGGGGTCAAGACCTGGACGACGCTGGCGCAGTACGCCGACCGCATGTTCTGCCTGGCCCGCACCGCGGCCTCGGCCAAGAAGCAGGAGGGCATCAGCTTCTTCCTGATCGACATGAAGGCCAGGGGCGTGAGCCTGCGCCCGATCATCACGTTTGACGGGCGGCACGAGATCAACGAGGTCAGGCTCGACCGCGTGCGCGTGCCGGTCGCCGACCGCGTGGGCGAGGACGGCCAGGGGTGGACCATCGCCAAGTTCCTTCTGGGCTACGAGCGCGTGGGCATCGCCCAGGTCGCGGCGTCCAAGGCGCAGCTCCGGCGCCTCAAGCGCGTGGCCGAGGCGCAGGGTCTCGACAGCCCGACCTTCCGCGACCGCGTGGCGCAGGTGGAGATCGAGCTGCGCGCGCTGGAGATGACCGAATTGCGGATCGTCACCGCCGAGCAGCAGGGCCGCGCGCCCGGACCGGAGGCCTCGCTGCTGAAGATCAAGGGCACCGAGGTTGCCCAGGCGATCACCGAATTGCTGGTCGAGGCGATCGGCTATGACGCGCTGCCCGACCGCTGGGCGCTGGCGGAGGGCGACAACGCCCCGCCGATCGGCCCGGACTACGCCGACAGCATCGCGCCCTACTATTTCAACTGGCGCAAGACTTCGATCTACGGCGGCAGCAACGAGATCCAGCGCAACATCATCGCCAAGGCGGTGCTGGGGCTTTAGGCGGACCGCGAATCGTGAATCGGGCCGCCGGCCCGCCCCGCTCCGCCGGCGCGATGCCCGGCCGCGCGGTCCGGCGCCCACTGTCATCGCCTTGGAATCGCAAGCCTTCCGGCCCCGGCCCTGCCCCTGGCCGGCAGTCCTTGCGAGGCGGGACTGGATGCTTGAAAGGACACGCAGGACGTGCTTGAAAACCGCGCCCTAGCGACATCGCGGCGCCTGCCCCGCCCTCCCCGCCTGAAGAGGGAGGGCCGGTCGCGGGCCGAACGGATGGAAGCCCGACCTTGCCCAAGCGCACCGACATCGACTCGATCATGATCATCGGCGCCGGGCCGATCGTCATCGGCCAGGCCTGCGAGTTCGACTATTCCGGCGCCCAGGCCTGCAAGGCGCTGAAGGAAGAGGGCTACCGCATCGTGCTGGTGAACTCGAACCCGGCCACGATCATGACCGATCCGGGCCTGGCGCACGCCACCTATATCGAGCCGATCACGCCGGAGATCGTCGCGCGCATCATCGAGAAGGAGCGGCCGGCCGCGCTGCTGCCCACGATGGGCGGTCAGACCGCGCTCAACACCGCCATGGCGCTGGTCAAGGACGGCACGCTGGAGCGGTTCGGCGTCGAGCTGATCGGCGCCAAGGCCGACGCCATCGCCAAGGCCGAAGACCGCCTGCTGTTCCGCCAGGCGATGGACCGCATCGGGCTCGAGAGCCCGCGCTCGCGGCTGGTGTCGAGCATCGAGGAGGCGCGCGAGGCGCTGGGCTTCGTCGGCCTGCCGGCGATCATAAGGCCTTCCTTCACCTTGGCCGGCACCGGCGGCGGCATCGCCTACAACAAGTCGGAGTTCGACCAGATCGTCTCGAACGGCCTCAGCCTGTCGCCGGTCCACCAGGTGCTGGTGGAAGAATCGGTGCTGGGCTGGAAGGAATTCGAGATGGAGGTGGTGCGCGACCGGGCCGACAACTGCATCATCGTCTGCTCGATCGAGAACGTCGACCCGATGGGCATCCACACCGGCGATTCGATCACCGTCGCGCCGGCGCTGACGCTCACCGACAAGGAATACCAGATCATGCGCGACGCCTCGATCGCGGTGCTGCGCGAGATCGGCGTAGACACCGGCGGGTCGAACGTGCAGTTCGCCGTCAACCCGGCCGACGGCCGGCTGGTGATCATCGAGATGAACCCGCGCGTCTCGCGTTCCTCGGCGCTGGCGTCGAAGGCGACCGGCTTTCCGATCGCCAAGGTCGCGGCGCGGCTGGCCGTGGGCTACACGCTCGACGAGCTCGCCAACGACATCACCGGCGTCACACCGGCCTCCTTCGAGCCGACGATCGACTACGTCGTCACCAAGATGCCGCGCTTCACCTTCGAGAAATTTCCCGGCGCGGAGCCGCTGCTGACCACCTCGATGAAGTCGGTCGGCGAGGCCATGTCGATCGGGCGCAGCTTCGCCGAGTCGGTGCAGAAGGCGCTGCGCTCGATGGAGACCGGGCTGACCGGCTTCAACACGCCCGAAATTCCCGGGCTCGCCGGCGGCGACGCCAGGACCGCGCTGCTGACCGCGCTGGGCAAGCCCACGCCCGACCGCCTGCTGGTGATCGCTGAGGCGCTGCGCCATGGCCTGTCGGCGCGGGACATCTTCGCGGCCTGCAAGGTCGATCCCTGGTTCATCGAGCGCATCGCCGAGGTCGTGGCGGCCGAGCGGCGCCTGGCCGAGACCGGCCTGCCCAAGGACGCGCAGGGTTTCCTGCGGCTGAAGTCGATGGGCTTCTCGGACGCCAGGCTCGCCGAGCTGACCGGCCAGAGCGCCGAGGACGTGGCGGACCGCCGCCGGCGCCTGGAGGTCCGCCCCGTCTACAAGCGCATCGACACCTGCGCCGCCGAGTTCGCCTCGCGCACGCCCTATCTCTATTCCTGCTACGAGGGCGGCGGGTTCGAGCCGCCGGAATGCGAGGCCCAGCCGAGCGATCGCGAGAAGGTCGTGATCCTGGGCGGCGGGCCCAACCGCATCGGCCAGGGGATCGAGTTCGACTATTGCTGCGTCCATGCCGTCTACGGCCTGCGCGAGGCGGGCTACGAGACGGTCATGGTGAACTGCAACCCCGAAACCGTCTCGACCGACTACGACACCGCCGACCGGCTCTATTTCGAGCCGCTGACCGCCGAGGACGTGATCGAGCTGATCCGCGTCGAACAGTCGCGCGGCAAGGTCAAGGGCGTGATCGTGCAGTTCGGCGGCCAGACGCCGCTGAAGCTGGCCGCCGCGCTCGACCGCGCCGGCATCCCGATCCTCGGCACCTCGCCCGACGCCATCGACCTGGCGGAGGATCGCGAGCGCTTCCAGGCCCTGGTCGCGCGGCTGGGCCTGCGCCAGCCGCAGAACGGCACCGCCTATTCCGAGGACGAGGCCGTGGAGATCGCCGAGCGCATCGGCTACCCGGTGGTGATCCGTCCGTCCTATGTGCTGGGCGGACGGGCGATGGAGATCGTGCACGACCGCGCCGGCCTGGCGCGCTACATGCGCGACGCCGTCAAGGTGTCGGGCGACAGCCCCGTCCTGATCGACCGCTACCTGTCCGACGCCATCGAGGTCGATGTCGACGCCGTGGCCGACCGCGACGAGACGGTCTACGTGGCCGGCATCATGGAGCATATCGAGGAAGCCGGAATCCATTCCGGCGACAGCGCCTGCGCCCTGCCGCCGCATTCGCTTGCGCCCGCGCTGATCGCCGAGATCCGCGACCAGACCGAGACGCTGGCGCGCGCGCTGGGCGTGGTCGGGCTGATGAACGTCCAGTTCGCGATCAAGGACAACCAAGTCTACATCCTGGAGGTCAACCCGCGCGCCAGCCGCACCGTGCCCTTCGTCGCCAAGGCGACCGGCATCCCGATCGCCAAGATCGCGGCGCGCGCCATGGCGGGCGAAAGGCTCGGCGCCTTCGGCCTGCCGCGCGCCGGGGCCGGCAACGGCCACATCGCGGTGAAGGAAGCGGTGTTCCCCTTCGCGCGCTTCCCCGGCGTCGACGTGATGCTGGGGCCCGAGATGCGCTCGACGGGCGAGGTGATGGGCATCGACCACCGCTTCGACCTCGCCTTCGCCAAGTCGCAGCTCGGCGCCGGCATCAACTTGCCGCTGGCGGGCAAGGTGTTCGTGTCGGTACGCGACCGCGACAAGCAGTTGCTGGTCGAGTCCTGCCGGCGGCTGGTCGCCATGGGGTTCCAGCTGGTCGCCACGCGCGGCACGGCCGAGTTGCTGCGCAAGGCCGGCCTGCCGGTGGAGCAGATCAACAAGGTGCGCGAGGGCCGCCCGCATATCGTCGACTCGATGCTTTCGGGCGACATCGCCCTGGTGTTCAACACCACCGAGGGCGCAGCCGCGATCGCCGACAGTTTCGACCTGCGCCGGACGGCGCTGATGCTCAATCTGCCCTACTACACGACGGTCGCCGGCGCCAAGGCCTCGGTCGAAGCCATTGCGGCGATGCGGGCCGGCCGGCTTGAAGTGGCCCCGCTGCAGTCCTATTTTAAGGAGCCCTTCTAAGACGGGGTTTCCCGGGGGCCTGGTCCGCGATGGCGGACCGGGCCGGTGTTTTTTGTTGTTTGAGGGCCGATGGAAGCCATGAGCAAGTTTCCGATGACCGCGGCCGGCTATGCCCGGCTGGAGGAAGAGTACAAGCGACTGAAGCTGGTCGACCGCCCGGAAGTGATCACGGCCATCGCCGAGGCGCGCGACCATGGCGACCTGTCGGAGAACGCCGAGTACATCGCCGCCCGCGAGCGCCAGAGCTTCATCGAGGGCAGGCTCGCCGAGCTCGAGGACAAGATCAGCCGCGCCGAGGTGATCGACCCCTCGACCTTGAGCGGCAAGGACGTGAAGTTCGGCGCCACCGTTACGCTAGCCGACGAGGAAACCGACGAGAAGGCGACCTATCAGATCGTCGGCGAGGACGAGGCCGATATCAAGGACCGGCGGCTTTCCATCACCTCGCCGCTGGCGCGCGCCTTGATCGGCAAGAGGGTCGGCGATTCGGTCGAGGTCAATACGCCGCGCGGCCCGAAATCATACGAGATCGTGCGGGTGAGGTTCGTTTGACCTCTTGCCCCCTCCCGATGGGAGAGGGCGCGGACTCAATTCACTTTCTTCGTCTTTGCCTTGTCCGCGGCCTTGGCCGCCGCCGCGGTGTCCGGCGGCGTTTCCGGTTTCTTGCCCGCCTGCTTTTCGGTCTTGGTGGTCTGCGCCTGCGCCTTCACGCAATCGGCATAGGCCTTGGTCTTCTTGTCCATGCCTTCGCAGGACTGTGCGGGTTTCTTGTCGCGCTGCGTGTTCGCGGCGCTTTTCGCCTGGCCCTGACCTTGCCCCTGCGCGAAAGCGGGTGCGACGCCGCCGCCTGCAAGCGCGAGCGTCATCGCGGCGGCGAGCAGGAACCCCGCCGTCCGCGCGATTCGTACGTTCGACATGAATTGCCTCTTATCCTTTGGTGTCTGCTGCCGGAGCCGCCATGATTGCGAGGCGTTAGTTGCGATCGGCCCCGACCATCTGCGCCTCGTTCGAATTGATGCCCAGCAACCCGTCGACGCGGCCGATGTCCTGGGTGCTGAGCGACTTGTTCGCCGTCTTGCTGAGGTCCGAGCGCGCCGCCGCTATCGCCTTGTCGCGCGCGGCCGGATCCTCGATCGCCAGCGCCGCCTTCATCGCGGTCGAATAGGCGTTCAACTGCCCCGGGATCGAATTGGGCGCGGCGTTCGCAAGTCCCGTGGGCGACGCGTGCGCCGCATTCAGGTTGCCGAGCGAGGACGCGGCCTTGCCCTTGCTGTTCTTGCCGTCCGCCGTGTCGTCGGTCGAGGTCGACTTGCCGGGCGCGCCGGCGCTGGCATTGGCGCCGCCCTTGCCGTCGCTGGCCGCCTGGCCTTGGCCGACGCCCTGGCCCTGGCCCCCGCCGTGACCGTTGCCGTTCCCATTTCCGTTTCCGGCATTGCCCCCGCCATTGCCACTGCCGTTCCCGCCGCCATTGCCCCCGCCGTTGCCGCCACCGCCACCGCCACCGCCACCGCCGCCGCCGCCGCCACCACCACCGCCGCCGCCGCCGCCCTTGGCGTAAGCGACGCCCGTGCCGATGTCAGCGTTGAAGACGCCCAGACACGCCGGCGCCGCCGCCACGAACGCGGCGACACCCGCCAAAAGCAGGAAGCGTTGCGGGGAGAAACGGGCAGCGAGACTGGCCATGGCTATCCTCCCTGGAGGCTTGGCTAGTGACCGGGAACGCAATTCTACCACACGTACCATCGCAAAACCGAAGCGCATCGCCTGTGACCAACGCGTGGCATACGAATCAAAATCCCGGCAACCGCATGGATCACCGCAGGCCCGGTGCGTGCGGCGGCGGCCCGACCGAGCCGTGCGCCGACGGTTCCATCGTGCTTGGCGTCGCACGGTCCTCCAGCCGCTGGCGGCATGGTCGGCGCCATTCGAGGCCTACATTCGAATGCTTCGACCTGCGAATCTTACGACCGGTGTCTCGGCCGATTTACAGCGCTGTAAAAAATCGCGCCGGTCGGTTGCACGAACGCGCGCGCGCCAGATGAGAACCACTTTAGCGCGGCGAGACGGTCGGATCCGCCGAGCGAGGTTGCCGGCTAGAGGCTTGATTCAAATCACCTAAATCAGCGACTCACTTTCAACAACGCCTGGCGCGTTTGTGATCGCGCAAACGCCCGGCCCGGCCGCTATGGCACGCCGTTTGAGTACCAGTTGGCCGACTAAGCATCGGCAACAGGTAGAAAAAGGAAGCCGAGTCATGTTCTCTCTTCGTGCTGCCCTCAAGACCGCGGCGGTTGCGGTACCTGCGCTGGTGATCGGCGCGGGCAGCGCCAGCGCCACGCAGATCGACTTCTTCCGGATCACGAACAACGGCAACACCAATGTTGCGAGCCAGCTTCACGTCGACGTCACGGGGAACGCCACGACCGTCACGTTCAGCTTCACGAACGCGGTCGGCGTTGCCTCGTCGGTGACCGACATCTATTTCGACACGGCGGGCACCCTCGCGTCGACCATCGGCACGTTCAGCAGCATGGTCGAGGTCGGCGTGGCCTTCAGCCTGGGGGCCAATCCGCCGGACCTGCCGGGGGGCAACGTGGTTTCGTTCACGTCGAACTTCGGCACCGACTCCGATCCGCCCGTGTCCCAGAACGGCATCAATTCGGCGACCGACCGCCTGGACATCATCTTCACGCTGGCGTCCGGCGTCGATCTCCAGGACATCCTCGACGACATCGCCGACGGCGACATCCGCCTCGGCCTGCATGTCCAGTCGATCGCCCCGCAGGGCGGCAGCGACAGCTATGTGAGCTGCTACGGCTCGCAGTGCGACGGAACCCCCGTTCCGGAACCGATGACGCTCGGCCTGCTCGGCGCCGGACTCGTGGGCCTGGGCATTGCGGCGCGCCGCCGCCGGCCGGCGCGATAGAGCTGACCTCCGCGGCTCATCCGTAGCGTTACAGGAACGGCCGCTCCACGACGGAGCGGCCGTTTTCTTTTCCGCGCGGCCGGACTCAGTAGCCCTTGGTCTTGTCGACCTGATTCAAGAGCGGCTTGCCGGCCCGGGCGCGTCGGATGTTCTCGACCACCTGGGGCGCCGCGGTCTCGGCCCCGCCGGTCGAGGCGCAATGCGGCGTAATCAGCAGCCCGGGCTGGTTCCAGAACGGATGATCCGGCGGCAGCGGCTCCTTCTGGAACACGTCCAGCGTGGCGCCCGCGAGCTGGCCGCTCTTGAGCGCCGGCAACAGGTCGCCCTCGTTCAGATGGCCGCCGCGCCCGACATTGACGAGATAGGAGCCCCTGGGCATGGCATCGAACAGCTTTTTGTTGAGGATGCCGCGCGTGTTGGGGGTGAGCGGCAGAAGGCAGACGACGATCTCGGCCTTGGCCGCCATCCGGTAGATGCCGTCCGGACCGGAGAAGCTTTCGACGCCCGGGATGGCCTTGGGCGAGCGCGACCAGCCCACCACCTGGAAGCCGTTCATCTTGAGCTTGGCCGCCGTGGCGGCGCCCAGCACGCCGAGGCCGAGTATGCCGACGGTGCGCTGCGCCGCCGGTCGCGGGATGTGGTACTCCCACTTCTTTAGGCGCGCGTTGGTCTCGTAGAGGTCGAAGCGGCGGTGATAGCGCAGCGCGGCCAAGAGGCAGTATTCGGCCATCGCCGTGGTCAGCACGTCGTCGACCAGCCGCGCGACCGGCACGTGCGCCGGCAGCTGCGTGAGGTCGAGCTGGTCCACGCCCGCGCCCAAGGACAGGATCGCCTTCAGGTTCTTGAATTGGCCGAGGCCCTCGGCGGGCGGGCGCCATACCATCGCCACGTCGATGTCCTCGGCCTTGCCGAAATTCGGGTACACGCGCAGGTCGAGATCCGGCATCAGCCGGGTCATGGGCGGACGCCATTCCTCCGGATCGTCCAGGTTGCTGCAGAACAGAACGGCGCCCATGTGCATCCCCTTGCGCGTTGAACAGGCCGCCTAATCAAGTCTACCGGGGCGCGGCGGTCAACCGTGTCCTCATCCTTCGACAGGCTCGGGACGAGGAAGGTAAGGTAGCGTCCTCTATTCTTCTTCGTCCCGAGCATGTCGAAGGACGCTTTCCGGAGTCACCATGCCCGCCCTGCTGAAGCCCGCGCAGACCTTCTGCAACCTGCCGTTCTGCGACGATCCCGCACGGGTCGAGGCCGATGTCGCGATCATCGGCGCGCCGCACGGCACGCCTTACGCGCCTGGCACGCCCAGCCACGCCGCCAATGCGCCCGGCGCGATCAGGCGCGCGCTAGGCTGGTTCAGCGCCAGCCCGACGCAACTCGATCTCGACACCGGCGAGCCGGTGTTCGGCGGCGCGCGCGTGGTGGACTGCGGCGACGTGCCGGGCGACCTGATGGACGGCGCGGTCAACCGCCGGCGCATCGCGGAGGCGACCCAAGCGGTGCTCCGGCGCGGCGCCGTGCCGCTGCTCCTGGGCGGCGACGATTCCACGCCGATCCCTTTGGTCCAGGCCTACGACAAGCACGGCCCGGTCGCGATCGTGCAGGTCGACGCGCATCTCGACTGGCGCCACGAGCGCGAGGGCGTGACCCACGGCTATTCCAGCACGATGCGCCGCGCGTCCGAGATGGGCTGGGTCAAGCACATGGTCCAGATCGGCGCGCGCGGGCCGGGCAGCGCGCGGGCGCAGGAGCTTGCCGATGCGCTCGCCTTCGGCAGCAGGCTCTACACCGCGCGCGACGTGCACGCCAAGGGCCTCGGCCCGGCGCTGGACGCCGTTCCGCGCGGCGGCGACGTCATCCTGTCGATCGACGTCGACGGCATCGATCCCGGCGTGGTGCCGGGCGTGATCCTGCCGGCCTTCGGCGGCCTTTCCTACCAGCAGATGCTCGACGTGATCCACGGCGCGGCCGAGCGCGCGCGCATCGTCGGCGTCGCCTTCGTCGAGTTCGTGCCGGAGCGCGACCCGCAGGGCAGCGGCGCCCAGGCCATCGCGCGCCTGGCATCCAACGCGATCACCGCGATCGCGCGGCAGCGGCGGCGCTAGGCCTCTGCCGGTGCGTCCGCCTCGATCGGCACGCCGGGCAGGAGCTTCGCGGTGCGGATTGCCAGCGCCGACTTCACGTGGCTGACGTTCGGCGCCGAGGTAAGCCGGGTCGTCAGGAAGCTCTGATACGCCTCCCAGTCCTTGGCAACGATCTTCAGCAGGAAATCGGTCTCTCCCGCCAGCATGTGGCACTCGCGCACCTCCGGCCAGCTTCCCACCAGCTTCTCGAAGGCCTCGAGATCCGCCTCGGCCTGGCTGGACAGGCCCACATGCGCGAAGACGGTGACACCGAAGCCCAGCTCCTTGGCGTCCACCGTCGCGTGATAGCCGCGGATCAGCCCGGCCTCCTCCAGCGCCCGGACCCGGCGCAGGCAGGGCGGCGCCGAGATGCCCGCCCGCTTGGCCAGGTCGACATTGGTCATGCGCCCGTTGTTCTGCAAGTCGCGCAGGATGCGCCGGTCGATCCGGTCCAGCCGCAGCTTCTTCTTTCGGTTCCTGTCGCTTTCGTTCGCCATTGCGCAATTATATTACACGAAATTTTCTGTCGCGGAAGGGCCGATATGGACCGCGCCGGATGCGCCGTCTAGCCTCGACCCGCCGCCGCGCCTTGGAGAGTTCGCCATGACACGCCGCCTGCCGCCGATGCTCGCCTGCCTGGCCGCCCTTGCGCTCGCCGCGCCCGCCCTGGCGCAGGACAAGGTCAAGCTGCGCATGACCACGATCGTGCCGGAGGGCACGTACCTGTTCACCGCCTTCTCCAAGCGCTTCGTCGACAACGTGGCGCGCCAGACTGCCGGCAGGGTCGAGATCGCAGCCTATCCGCCGGGCGTGCTGGCGCCGCCTTTCGAGGTCTACAAGGCCGTGGAGGACGGGCGCGCCGACATGGGCCACGCGCCGCCCGCGCTGATCTATCAGCGCGACCCGACGATGGCGCTGTTCACCAGCTTCCCGGGCGGGCTGGGCATCGAGGCGACCATGCACTGGCTCTACCAGGGCGACGGCATCAAGCTGCTCGAGGCGCATCACCGCGAGCGCATGGGCCTTCACCCGCTGGTCGCGGGCATTGCGACCACCGAGATCTTCGCCCATGCGCACAAGCCGCTGCGTACCGCGGAGGACCTCAAGGGGCTGAAATTCCGTACGCTCGGCATGTGGGCCGATCTGCTGCGCGGCTTCGGCGCCGAGCCGCTGGCGACGCCGACCTCGGAGGTCGCCACGGCGCTGGAGCGCAAGGTGATCGACGCCACCAAGATGGCAGGGCCGGCCGACAATCTGCAGATGGGGCTCAACAAGCTCGCCAAGTACGTGATGGTGCCGGGCGCGCACCTGCCCGGCGGCTACTTCACCGTGTTCCTGAAGGCCGAGGCCTGGGACAAGCTGCCGGCCGAGACGCGCGCGCAGATCGAAACGGCCGCGCGCATCACCTCGTTCGACAGCTACCTGGAAAAGGGCAAGCTCGACATCGACGCCATGGCCGAGATGCGCAAGGGTCCGAACGAGATCGTCCAGCTCGATCCCGCGTTCATCCGGCAGATCAAGGAGGCCGGCCGCGCCTGGGCCAAGGCCAAGGCGGCGGAGGAAAAGGCCAAGGGCAATCCCTGGACCGAACGCGTGGCGAATTCGGTATTCACCTTCCAGGACAAGTGGGAGGCGAACCGGGACTATCGGATGTGAGGCGCTGGGGTCGTGAAGATCCGCGACGTACTGCGGTTGCTGGACGACGACGGATAGCGCATTGTCGCGACCCGCGGCAGCCATCGGCAACTGAAGCACCCGTCCAAGCCGGGGCGCGTCACCGTTGCCGGCAAGCCGTCGGACGACTTGGCGCCGGACACGTTGAATAGCGTCCTGAAGCAGGCGGATTTGAAGGAGAAATGACCATGCGCTATGCGGTCGTGATCGAGAAGGCGGAAGCCAACTACTCCGCCTATGTGCCGGACCTGCCGGGATGCGTCGCTACCGGCGAAACGGTCGAATCCGTCGAGAAGGAAATCAAGGCGGCGATCCGGTTCCATATCGAAGGCCTGCGCGCGGACGGCTTGCCCGTGCCGAAGCCCAGCAGCGTCATCGAATACGTCGATGCATAGGACCGCCCTTTCCGCTTGCTCACCCGCCTCCTCCGCCTGATCGACCGCCTGTCCGGCGCCGCCATGGCGGCGTCGGCGCTTTTGGGTGCGGCGCTGTTCGCGGTGATGCTTCTGGAAGTCTTCATGCGCTACGGGCTCGGCCGGCCGCTGATCTGGTCGCAGGAAGTGACCGGCATGCTGAACGCCTGCATGTTCCTCAGCGCCGCCGCGCCGGCGCTCAGAGCGGGCGCGCATGTCACGGTCGACGTATTGGCCGCGAAGCTTCCCGTGCGGCTTCGCGCGGCGATCCTGGCAGCGGCGCTGGCGTTCCTGTTCCTGCCGGCGATCGCGCTGATCGAATGGACGGTGATCGGGCGCGCCTGGCGGGCGTTTCTGTCGGGCGAAGTGGACGAGGTCAGCCCCTGGCGCCACGTGCTGTGGCCCTACTACGCGGCGATCGCCTTGGCCTTGCTGCCCTTCGTGCTGCAGGTGGCGGCCGAGGCCGCGCGCCACGCCTGCACGGCTCTCGGCCGGAAGACGTGAGCGCGTGCTCGCCGCGCTGATGTTCCCCGCCCTGTTCGGGCTGGTCTTCCTGGGCGTGCCGGTGTCGTTCGCCTTGATCGTCGTGGGCGCCGGGTTCGGCCTGCCCTTCTTCGGCTGGACCCTGGGCCAGCAGCTGCTGGGGCGGCTGCTGGAGATGGCTTCGGGATTCGCCTTCGCCGCCGTGCCCGCCTTCATCTTCATGGGCGCGCTGCTGGAGCGGGCCGGCATCGCCGAGCGCCTGTTCCAGGCGATGCGCCTGTGGCTAGGGGCGCTGCCCGGCGGGCTCGCCGTGGCGACCATCGCCATGGCGGCGGTGTTCGCCGCCACCACCGGCATCATCGGCGCGGTCGAGGTGGTTATCGGCATGATGGCGATCGGCCCCATGCTGCGCGCCGGGTACGACCGCGGGCTGATCGCCGGCACCATCACCGGCGGCGGGTCGCTCGGCACGATCATCCCGCCGTCGGTCACCTGCGTAATCTATGGCCTGATCGCGCAGGTGCCCGTGGGCGACCTGCTCGCCGGCATATTGCTGCCCGGCCTGCTGATGGTGGCGCTGTTCCTGCTCTACATCCTCGGGCGCTGCATGCTGCGCCCGCAGGACGGGCCGGCGACGGGGCAGGAGGAGCGCGGCATGGCGCTAGGCGCCAAGCTTGCGATCACGCTTTCGGGGCTGGTGCCGGCCGCCCTGCTGATCGCCGCCGTGCTGGGCTCGATCTTCGCCGGCATCGCCTCGCCGACCGAGGCCGCCGCGGTGGGAGCGCTCGGCGCGGCGCTGTTGGCAGCCGGCTATGGCCGACTGACCCTGGCGCTGGTGCGCGAGGCACTGGAGAGGACGGCGACCGTAACCGCCATGATCATGCTGATCGTGTTCGGCGGCACGCTGTTCTCCAGCGTGTTCTACGTCCACGGCGGCGGCGCGCTGATCCAGGCGCTGGTCGGCGGCGGGCAGGTGTCGGCGACGGTGCTGATCGCGATCTTTCTCGGCATCGTGTTCCTGGCCGGCTTCGTCTTGGACTGGGCGACGATCGTGCTGCTCTGCGTGCCGATCTTCAGCCCCCTGCTCAAGTCCGAAGGCATCGACCCGCTATGGTTCGGCGTGCTGGTGCTGGTATCGATCCAGACCAGCTACCTGACCCCGCCGATGGCACCCGCGCTGTTCTATCTGCGCGGCGTGGCGCCGCCGGAGATCACCTACCGCGACATGTGCCGCGGCGTTATCCCCTTCGTGGTCTGCCAGCTCGCAACGCTTGCCGCGGTCGCGGCCTTTCCGTGGCTCGCGACCTGGCTGCCGCGATCGCTCAAGGCGTTCTAGGCGAAAGGCGGATGCGACAGCAGCCGTCGCGGCCGGGTGCCCAGGTCTCGGTCGACAGGTCGACCCGCGTCGCCCCGAACAGGCCGTTGTCGAACCGTCCGGCGATGCGGCAGAGCCGCTGGATGCGCTCCGGCGGCAGGCCCGCGCCGCGCCAGGCGTCCTGCAACGGACATTTCGTGACCCGGATCGTCACGGACCCGTCAGCGGCAGCCGCCGTTTCGCTGGGATAGAGCGCGCCGGCGTCCGGGCTTGCGGCGAGAAAGGCGTCGGCCACGGCCCGAGGGTCGGCGCTGTCGACGCCGGCGAACATCGCCCTGCCCGCCTCGCGTCCCCGCCGCTCGATCGCGCGCCCCAGCAGCGCCTCCGCGCGCTCGGCGCCGAGCGCCGCCGTCAACTCCGCGTCGATCGCGTGGTAGAGCAGTGCGCGGTTGGCGAAGGCCTCGCGCAGTTCGCGCGCCAGCTTCGCAGCGCGATCGGCATCAGTGGCGATAGTCGGGCTCCTCGCGGTCGAGAATGCGCTTCAGCGCCGCGAAGTGGCGATGGCACTGCGCCTTCTCGGCGGCGATCTGCTGCGCGGTCTTTGCGACGATGGCCGGCTCGATCCGGCGCAACGTTCCGCCGGCCGACCGCGCCAGGACCTGCGCCTTGCAGGCGCGTTCGAGGTAGTAGAGGTCGTCGAACGCCTCGGCTACGTTCTGCCCGACGACCACCACGCCGTGGCTCGCCAGGAACGCGATCGAGCGGTTGCCGAGCGCCGCGGCGATCCGGTCGCCCTCGTCGTTGCTCAGCGCCAGGCCGTTGTAGTCGTCGTCGTAGGCGATGCGGTCGTGGAAACGCAGCGCGTTCTGCTCGGACATCTCCAGCCGTCCGCCCTCGATCATGCACAGCGCCAGCGCGTGCGGCATGTGGGTGTGCAGCACGCAGCGCGCCTGCGGCGCCCTCTGGTGCACGCGGGCGTGGATGAACATGGCGGTCGGTTCGACCTCGCCCGTGCC
Source organism: uncultured Rhodospirillaceae bacterium (assembly GCA_964393375.1). Lineage (GTDB taxonomy): Bacteria > Pseudomonadota > Alphaproteobacteria > JAEULC01 > JAEULC01 > JAEULC01. Next base: position 3,974 of record CAYMTM010000007.1, on the reverse strand, counting down.
CTCCAGCACCTTGCCGTCGCGGTCGCACATCACCAGCGCGGAAGCCGTGATCTCCGACCAGTGCCAGCCCCAGGGATTGATCAAGAACCGCTCGGGCGTGCCGGGCAGGGCCAGGCTGAAATGGTTGCAGATGCCCTCGTGCATCTCCAGCCGCGCCGCCCAGCGGAAGGCGGCGGCGAGGTCGATGCGCATCTGGCGGATATCGGCGTCCATGGCGGCTCCAGCACGTGAATTCCGGCGCGTATTATGCAGATCGACCGCGCCACCACAACCGCGCCGGGCGCAACCCCGGTCGACGCCGACGCAGGGGAAAGAACGCCGCGTATTGGCCTTGCGGCACGCCCCGCCGGTTCCCTATGGTGGCCGCGGCACGACGGACGAGGATGACATGATCCCGCGCTACAGCCGGCCCGAGATGGCCGCGATTTGGGACCCCGCGCAGCGCTACCGCATCTGGTTCGAGATCGAGGCCCATGCCTGCGACGCGCAGGCCGAACTGGGCGCGATCCCCGAGGAGGCGGCCAAGGCGGTGTGGGCGCGCGGCAAGGTGGAGGCCGATCGCATCGACGAGATCGAACGCACCACGCGCCACGACGTGATCGCGTTCCTGACCAACCTGGCCGAGCATGTCGGGCCCGAGGCGCGGTTCGTGCACCAGGGCATGACGTCGTCGGACGTGCTGGACACCTGCCTTGCGGTGCAGCTCGCCCGCGCGTCCGACATCCTGCTAGCCGACATCGACCGGGTCCTGGAGGCGCTGAAGAAGCGCGCGATCGAGCACAAGATGACGGTCTGCGTCGGCCGCAGCCACGGCATCCATGCCGAGCCCACGACCTTCGGCCTGAAGCTGCTCGGCCATTACGCCGAGTTCCGGCGGGCGCGCCGCCGGCTGAAGTCGGCGCGGCACGACGTCGCCACCTGCGCCATCTCCGGCGCGGTCGGCACCTTCGCCAATATCGACCCGCGCGTGGAAGCCCATGTCGCGGCCAGGATGGGGCTCGCGGTCGAGCCGGTTTCGACCCAGGTGATCCCGCGCGACCGCCACGCCATGTACTTCGCGACGCTCGGCGTCATCGCCGGCTCCATCGAGCGACTTGCGACCGAGATCCGCCACCTGCAGCGCAGCGAGGTGCGCGAGGCGGAGGAGTTCTTCCACGAGGGGCAGAAGGGCTCCTCGGCGATGCCGCACAAGCGCAACCCCGTGCTGTCGGAGAACCTGACCGGCCTGGCGCGGCTGGTGCGCGGGATGGTCACGCCGGCCCTGGAGAACGTGGCGCTGTGGCACGAGCGCGACATCTCGCACAGCGCGGTCGAGCGCGTGATCGGGCCAGACGCCACCATCGCGCTGGACTTCGCGCTGGACCGCCTGGCCGGCGTGGTCGAGAAGCTGGTGGTGTATCCCGAGCGCATGCGCGCCAATCTCGACGCCCAGGGGGGTCTCGTGCATTCCCAGCGCGTCCTGCTGGCCCTGACCCAGGCCGGCATGAGCCGCGAGGACGCCTATGCCGCCGTGCAGCGCAACGCCATGCGCGCCTTCAAGGGCGAGGCGGCGTTCGTCGACCTGCTGCGCGCCGACAACGATGTGATGCGGCATCTCGACGCCAGGACCCTCGACGCGCAGTTCGACCTTGCCTACCACACCAAGCACGTCGACACGATCTTCGCGCGGGTGCTCGGCGAGGTCTGATTCCGCCGCGTCGTCCACCGTGATATCCTTATTTGGTGGGGCCCGGCAGCGCCCCGCCTACCCAAGACGGATTCCCGTCCAAGCACTGCCTCAGCGTCGCCACGCGGCGGCGGAGGGTTTGGTTTGCTTGGCGCAGGGAGGTTCGGCCATGGGCTCGTCATCCAAGACCGCCACGCTTCTGCTCACGCGCAAGGACGTCGCCGCCGTCCTGCCGATCGCGGCATGCATCGATGCGGTCGAGCGCGCCTTCGTGCTCCACCATCAAGGACGGGCAATCGCGCCCGCGGTGCTCGGCCTGCAGGCCCCCGATGGCGGCTTCCATGTCAAGGCGGCTGGCCTGGCGCTGGACCGCGACTACATCGCGGTAAAGATCAACGCGAACTTTCCCCAGAATCCGCAACGCCACGGCCTGCCGACCATCCAAGGCGTCGTCGCCCTGTTCGACGCCCGGATCGGCGCGCCCTTGGCGCTGATGGATTCGATGGAGTTGACCGCCCTGCGCACAGCCGCAGCCACGGCCGTCGCGACGCGGCATCTTGCCCGGCCCGACTCGCGCCGCGCGGCCATCGTCGGCTGCGGCGTGCAGGCGCGGGCGCAGTTGCGGGCGCTAGTGCAGATCGTGCCGCTTGCATCGGTCGCTGCGTATGACCTCGAGGTCGGGCGCGCGCGCAGCTTCGCAGCGGCGATGGGAGCGGAGCTCGGCCTGGCCGTGACCGTCGCCGGCTCCGTCGCCGAAGCCGTCCGCGAAGCCGATCTTTGCGTCACCTGCTCGTCCGCACGGACGCCGATCCTGTGCGCCGGCGATGTGCCGCCGGGCACGTTCGTCGCCGCCGTGGGTGCGGACAATCCGGAAAAGCACGAGATCCACCCAGACCTGTTCGCGCGCGCGACCGTCGTCGTCGATCTGCTGGACCAGTGCGCCGAGATCGGCGACCTTCGGCACGCCCTGGCCGCCGGCACCATCACGCGCGCCGAAGTCCACGCCCAATTGGCCGAGGTGGTGACGGGCGCGAAGCGTGGCCGCACGCGAGCGGACGAGATCACGCTGTTCGATTCGACGGGAACCGCGCTGCAGGACGTGGCGGCGGCGGCCCTCGCCTATGAGCGCGCGGTGGAAACAGGACTGGGCGTGTCGGTCGACCTCGCCGCCTGAGGGCGCGCTACTGGCAGTCCACCACCCACACGTCGTAGACCGGGTGTTCGAGGGCGGAGAGCGCGGGCGAGGAGGCGAACATCCAGCCCGCGAAGATCCTCGCGGGCTGCTCGCCGGGGCGGAGTTCGCGGATTTCCAGATAGGCCGCGCTTTCCGGCGGCTCCTCCGGCGGGCGCTTGTCGCAGGCCTTGGCCTGCACCTCCAGCGTGCCGAAGCGCACGCTCTGGCCGAGCGGCGCCTTGAAGGTCGACACGCGCGCGGTGATCTTGTCGAGCCCCTGCAGCACCGCCATGGTCGGCTTGGCCGGGGCCGGCGGCGGCGCGGGCGGTGCCGGCCGGGCGGGCGCCGCAGGCTGGGCCGCCGGCGGTCGCGGCGCCTGGGTCTGGGCGCCGGCGCCGTCCGCGGCGGCGAGGGCCAGGTAGGCGGCGGCCAGCGCCGCCGCCGCGCGCAGGCTCACTTCGCTTCCGCCTCGTCGGAGCCGATCGCCAGCGCGACGATCTTCGCCACCAGGTCCTCCAGCGACACGGCGTCCTTGGTTTCCGCGATCCGGCCGCCGGGCTTCAGCATCTCGGCCGACTGGCCGGGCACCAGCTTGACGTACTTGCCGCCGAGCAGCCCGTCGGTCGTGATCGAGGCCTTGGTGTCGGCCGGCAGCTTCACGTCGGGCTCGATGGTCATGTCCATGACCACCTGGAAGGTCCCGCGGTCGAGCGACATCTGCGCGACGCGGCCGACCGTGACGCCGGCGATGCGCACCGGGGCGCCCAGCTGGATCGTGCCGACCTTGACGAACCGCGCAGTCACCCCGTAGCCCGCGACCGTTTTCACCTGCTTGCCGGAATAGGCGTAGTGCACGAAGCCGAAGCCGATCAGCACGACCAGCGCGCCGACCAGGATTTCCAGCATGCCGCGCTTCATCGTCCGGTCCTATTCTTTCTTCTGCTGCGCGGTCGAGAAGATCGTGCGCCCGACGATCTCCTCCAGCGCCAGCACGCCCTTGGTGTTCTCGATCTTGCCGTTCGGCGGGATCATCTCCTTGGACTTGCCGGGCGTCAGCAGCACGAACTTGCCGCCGAGCAGCCCGTCGGAAGATACCTCCGCTGTCGTGTCGACCGGCAGCTTCACGTCCGAACG
>CAYMTM010000006.1:0-48691 GCA_964393375.1 uncultured Rhodospirillaceae bacterium | reverse complement strand
ACCGCAAGCTGCCCGCCAGGCCGCATAGCAGGCGCTTGTGTGCGCGCCGGCAGGCGTCGGGGAACGCGCGGATCTGATCGAGGCTCAGCAACTGCGTCAGCGATCCCGAGTGCTTGTCGCCGGTATCCAGCATCGCGCCGTAAAGGCCGGCCTCGGCAACGTCCTCGACCTGCAGGCGCAGCCCGCGATCCACGAGCAGCACGACGACGATGCGGATACCCGAGGCCGCGAGCGGCGCCAGAGCCGACAGCACCTCGGCACGCTCGGCCTCGTCGAACAGGCCGACCTTGACGATGTCCACGCCCGTCGCGGCCATGGCCCGCACGGCAGGCACGACATGGTTTGGTGCGAACGGCACGTCGCCGACCGTGGCGCTGACGAGCGGTGCGCCTGCATCGCGCGGCTTGCCGTCGCTCGCCGCTCTGTGCCGGCGGGCGAGGGTTGCAACATGTCGCGCCACATCGAGCGACACCGCGCCCAGCGTGCCGGCCGCAGGCTCCTTCAGGTCGATCACGTCGACACCGGCCGCCAGCGCAATTCGCGCCTCTGCGGCGGAGCGGACCGAGGCGAGCAGGCCGGGACGCCGCCCGGGACTCACGACACCTGCCTCTGCTTCTCGCGATCGAACGCGGCGATGTGAGCGACGAGCCACCCCCAGGCCTCGCGCTCCCGGTCCCCGGCGGTCTTCGCAACGGCGATCGACAGGTATTCCATCTCGCGCGCGATCTTCTCGCGCGGCAGCAGGTGCAGGCGGCTGACCAGGATCGCGGCCTCCACAACCGCCGCCTGGGCGCGGTTGAAGCCACTGAACGGCGCATGGGTCGCGCGGTGGACCACGCGGCAGCGCAGGCGCGGGCGCTGCGGATCGTCGATCCGGTCGAAGACCTCCACCTCCTCGTGCGCCAGCGCCCCGGCGAGGCGCGGCGGCCCTACACGCGCGGCAGGCGCGACCGGCCAGTCGCGTCTGCCGGTCAGGCAGCCGGCGAAGACACGCACATCGTCCGTGTAGTTCACGGTGGCGGCACCACGCGCCGCAAGATTGTCGAGCGTGACGGACGGTCGGAACGGCGCGATCACCAGCGCGTCGGGCTCGACGATCACGCCGATCGGCGCGATATGCGGCGTGCCATCGGCATTGGCGGTGATGGCGATGCTCTCGCGGATCATCATTTGCGCGCCTGCTTGGTCGACTTGACGGGGCTGTAGGCGGAAAGATCCTCGGCTGTGCGCTCCACCGCCACCCCCCAATCCAACGGCCGGTCCTGCACGTAGCGTTTGCCGAGCTGCCAGGCGATCTGGGCGCGCGCCGTCTCGACGCCCATGTAGAAGGCGTGCGCCGCGTCGTTCTCCAGCTTCAGGTCGGGCCACAGGTCGAAGGGATCGGTCGCGACCCGCCGGCCGTCGCGGTTGAAGACGTGGATGCCGTCCTCGGTCACGACGATGCGGAAGTTCGCATCCCTGACCGCATGCGCCAACTCGGCGATGTCCTCGACCGTGTCGGGGAAAGGCCGGCGGTCGCGCAGACCCATCAAGCCGCTGTCGTAGTCCTGGGGCAAGGCGCCGTCGGCATGCGCCGCAAACATGATGCGCCGCGCCAGGTCGGTTTCGGCCACCGCGCGCCGGTTGTGCCGGCTGACCTGCACGACCAGCACGTTGCCAATCCGAAGCTCGCTCACAATGCCCATCAGCACCGCGTTGATGCCGGTCGTGTCGGCGTCGGTCAGTTCTGTCAGATTGCCCGTACCCATCAGGATTTCGGCCTCGGGATGGCGCCGGCGCAGCTCGCGATAGCGCATGATCGACTCGGTGAAGCCGAAATGGATCGGATCGAGAATCGGGTCGGCGATGAAAGGTTTTCCCCGGCGCCGCATCGATTCGATCGCCCGCAGCAGCGAATCAAGGTCGCCCGGCCTGGCGGGGATCAGCACCGGCACGGCATCGCTGTCGTCTGTCAGCGCCAGCGTGTCCTCGCTTAGACTCAGCAGGAAATCGGCGCCGGCGGCAGCACCCCGGCGCAGCTCCTCGCCGTCCGACGAGTCGACGCTTACCGCGTGGTCCGCCCGCTTCAGCGCGCGCACCGCTTCGGTCAGATGCGGGAACGGCGTGCCGGGCAGGCATCCGAGGTCGATCACGTCCGCGCCCTGCCGACGGTACTCCGCCGCACGGTCGAGGATCGCGGGAATGTCGAGACTTGGCGCCTCGACGATCTCGGCGAATATTCGTACGTCGTGGCGCGACAGGTCGGGCGGCGCGCCCGTGCGGCCGAAGTAGCGCGGCAGGTCCTTCAGATCGTCCGGCCCGCGCAGGAACGGCACGCCGTAGTGCCGGGCTAGCGCGTCAAGGTCGCCGCGGCAGCGCCCGGGCACCACCACCTTGGTGGCGTCGCCGACGCCCTCCAGGCGCCGGCGTATCAGATCCACTGTCATCAACCCGGCGACCGCCAGGCCCAACACGCGCAACTCCCAGTCGAAGTCGACCGGACCCAGCGCCGCCATGGTCCGGCGCAGGCGCTTCTCTGCCAGCCGGCCGGTCAACAGCAGGATGCGTTCACGCATCTTCCCGGACCTGGGCGAGGCGCGCGCGCAGGGCGCGCTCCAGGCCCGCCATGTCGTCCACGACCGTGGTGGCCTCGAAAGCCTTCAGCCGCTCAACGTTCTCCAGGTCGATGCGGCGAGGATAGACCTTGACCATGCCGCTGGGGGCCATGGTCTCGAGTTCGGGCGCGGTGTCGCAGGCGAAAACGATCGACGGCACGCGGCACTTGCCGGCCTGGGCGTAGACATTGGTGGCGAGCGTATCGGAAATGCCGGCGACGCATTTGGCGACGGTGTTCGACGTGGCGGGGGCCAGCACCAGCGTGTGGTAGATGCCGTGGTAGAAAAGGCCGACCGGCGCGGCGCTGGCGGTGGTGTCCTTGAACACCCGGGCCCCTTTGGGGAAACGGTCGAGCTTCTCCCTGTACATGCGGATCACCTCGGCCGCCGCGCGGCTGACGAAAACGTCGAGCTCGGCCAGCCCGGCGATCAGCTCCAGGCATTCCGTAAAGAAATGGCCCGAGCCGGTGAGCGCCCAGGCGAGACGCGGCGTCTTGACCTTTTCCCTGCCGACCGGCATCGATGCCCCGAGAAAGCCGAGATCCTGGAAGGGAGTGTAGCATTGCCGATGGCCGGGGGCGTACCCAAGGCGAAGACCGACAGCACCGCGGCGGCGCGCCAGATGGTCGAACAGGGAGTGGCCCTGCGTAGGCGCGGGCTGGTCGACGAGGCTGCGCGAATCTACGAGGCCGCGTTGATGCTGGCCCCGGATATGCCCGAGGCGCACCATAACCTGGGCATTGCCCGGCGCGCCCAGGGCCGTCTGGAGGATGCCGCGCGGTGTTGGGAGCGCGCCGTTTCGCTGCGCCCAGAATTCGCGGCGGCGCGCAATAACCTGGGCAGCGCGCTGCTGGAGCTCGGCCGGCCGGCCGAGGCGATCGTGCAGCATCGCCGGGTGCTGCTGGACAATCCACGCTCGCTGCCCGGCCTCATCAACCTTGGCAACGCCCTGCGCCAATCGGGCGAGCCGGAGCAGGCCGAGGCAACCTACCGCCATGCGCTCGCCGTGGCGCCGGACGATCCGATGGCGCTCGGCAATCTGGGCCTCGCTCTGCAGGACCTCGGCCGGCTGGACGAGGCGGAGGCCGCGTTCCGCCGCGCGATCGCCGTGCGCCCCGATCACGCGGAGGCGCGCCGCTCGCTGGGGATGCTGCTGCTGCTGCGCGGGCGATTCGCCGAGGGATGGGCCGAGTACGACTGGCGCTGGCGCACGCCCCGCCAGCAGCGGCGCGACTTCGGCTGCCCCACCTGGCGGGGCGGGGACATCGCGGGCAAGACGATCCTGCTGCATGCCGAACAGGGGCTGGGCGACACGATCATGACCTGCCGGCTGGCGGCTGCCGTCGCCGCGCGCGGTGCGCAGGTCGTGCTGGAGGTCCAGCCGGCCCTGGTGCGTTTGCTCAAAGGGCTTGCGGGGGTGGACCGGATCGTGCCTCGTGGCGCCGGCCTGCCACCGGCCGATGCCGAGGCGTCGCTCCTGGACTTGCCGCGCATCTTGGGCCTGGACGCCGCGTCGGTGCCTGCCAAGGTTCCCTACCTTGTCGCCGAAACCGATCGCGTGGAACGCTGGCGCAGCCAGATCGACCGCCGGCCGGGCTTCAGGGTCGGCGTCACGTGGCAGGGCAATCCAGGCAGCATCGCCGATCTCGGCCGTTCCGCGCCGCTGGCAGCCCTTGCGCCGCTGGCCGCGGTGCCGGGCGTGCGGCTGATCTCGCTGCAGAAGGGGCCGGGCAGCGAGCAGATCTGGGGCTTCCCCGCGATCGAGGACCTGGGGCCGCGCTTCGATGCGGGCGGCGATGCGTTCCTCGACACCGCGGCGGCGATGCAGTGCCTGGACTTGGTCGTCAGCGTCGACACGGCGCCCGCGCATCTTGCCGGGGCTTTGGCCAGGCCGGTATGGATAGCGCTGAAAAGCATGCCCGACTGGCGCTGGATGCTGGAGCGCCGGGGCACGCCCTGGTATCCGACCGCGCGGCTGTTCCGCCAGCAGCGCGCAGGAGACTGGCCTGGCGTGTTTGCCGCCATGGCCGAAGCGCTGCGGCGCGAGGTCGAGGGCGCGCGATGACGCCGCTGGTGCCTGTCTCCTGGGGCGAGCTGATCGACAAGATCACGATCCTGGAGATCAAGGCCCGCCGTATTGCAGACGCGACCAAGCGCGCCAATGTCGCGCGCGAACTTGAGGCGCTGGTCAAAGTGCGCGACGCGGGCGGCGCGCTGCCGCCGCCGGTCATATCCCTTGCGGACGACCTGCGCGCCGTCAACGAGGCGCTGTGGGAGATCGAGGATGCGGTCCGGGATTGCGAGGCGGCGGGCGATTTTTCGGCCAGGTTCGTGAACCTCGCGCGCAGCGTCTACAAGAGCAACGACCGCCGCTCGGCCTTGAAGCGGCAAATCAACCAGGCCATGGGTTCGGAGCTGATCGAGGAAAAGAGCTACCGCGGGAGCTGAACTTCGACCATCGCCGGTACCGGATGGCCGACGCGCAATGCGCGCCGCATGGCGGCGCGGTCCTCGCGCCAGACCACCGAGACCGCGAAGCGGCCCGCCGCCGCATAGCGCACGAACGCCGCGTCGACCAGCCCATGCCGTGCCAGCGCCCGCACGCTGGGTGCGCCCGAAGGCGGTCGCGCCGACTTGACCAGCACCAGGCGCCGGGCGCCGATCAGCCGGGCAAGCCAGGCGGCCAGGCTGTCGGACGTCACGTCCCAGGTCTCGACGATCTGGCGCGCGCCCACGGCATCCGCGAATGCCATCGCGCGGGGGGACCAGACCGGCGTCTTGCCACGCCTGAGCAGTGCGCGCATCGAATGCGCCCGCTCGGCCGGGGCCAGCTTGCCCCGCGACAGGCCGCAGAGCATCAGCCCATATTGCTCCATCGCCAGCACGGCCATGCGATGCGCGATGCGGTCGGAAAAACGCCAGCGCCCCTGTGCGGCCCGCACCTGGTCGGCGAAGGGCCCACCGCCCGGCACGACCACCAGGTCGACGACGCGCGAACCCGCCAGCAGCCGCACCCACGCCTTGAGGTCGGGCCAGCCGGCGAGGCTGCCTCCCAGCTTGACGACCCACAGCGGGCGGCGCGGCACCGCCGTAAGCTCAGCTTCCGGACAGCACCCGCAAAAGCGGCGCGACGTTGGATGTCGCCGCCGGCGCCTGGCGCTCGATCTCGACGCCGACCGTGGCGCCGGCATAGACGTCGAGCTTCTCGACCCGCACCCGCGCGGTCACGACGCGCGGGTCGGCGAGCTCGCGCTGGGCCACGCGTTCGGCCAGCGTCTCGCAAAGGTTCACATGGCCTTCGGCGAGGATTTCGCGAATGCGGTTCACCATGTCCTCGTAGGACAGCACCTCGCTCAGGCAATCCTGCCGGGGGCCTCCCGGCGGCAGGCGCACGCCGAGCTCCACATTGAAACGGATGCGCTGCGGCCGGATGCGCTCGTGCTCGTAGACGCCGATATCGCCTTCCAGCACCAGATCGCGCACGAAGACGCGCGTCGGCCGTTCGCCTGGGAGATGGGCCAAACCGGCCGCCTCGCCCGTTTCGGGCGTCGCGAGCTGGTCCGCCAGGATGCGCTGCAGCGACATAATGGGCCTCCGGGACAGGCGCGGACTATGCCTCAGCCCTCATGTTGGAGCAATCGCGGGCGCGTTTGCCTGCCGGCCGCTGCCCTCTATATGGTTGGGCCATGAAAGCGCCCAAGATGGCGGCGTTGCGCGTCGTCGTCCTCGACCCCGATCGGGCCAAGCATCAGGCGGAGATGGTCCGCTCGGTCCTGGCCATGCTGGACATCACGGCGATCCGCGATGCCAACGACACGACGCGCCTGTTCGCCCGGCTGCAGCAGTTCCGGGCCGACCTGCTGATCGCCACGGTTTCGCCGCCGGAAGCCGTGGTAGTTGCCAACGCGGTCCGGCGCGACCCCGCCTCGCCCAACCGGGAATTGCCGATCATCGTGGTGGTGCCCCCGCTGACGCCGGCGGAGCTGGTGCATGTGCGCGACGCGGGCGTGAGCGAGATCGTGGTCACGCCGATCACCGCCAAGGCGCTGGCCGCGCGGATCGAATCGGCCGTCATGCGCCCGCGCGGTTTTGTCGAAACCCAGGTCTTCGTGGGGCCGGACCGCCGACGGCGGCGGGATGCCGCCTATGGCGGACCGGACCGCCGCGGAAAGTCCTAGGTGCCGGCGACTTCGCGGGCGAGCCAGATCACCGCTGCATACCGGGCCGCCTTGCCCAGCGCCGTCAGCGCGACGAAGCGCGCAAAATCGACCCGCAGCACGCCCGCCGCGACGGTCAGCGGATCCCCCACAAAGGGCAGCCAAGCGAACAGCAGCGACCATTCGCCCCAGCGGTGGAACCAGGCCTGCGCGCGTTCCAGCGCCGGCCGCTTGACGGGGAACCAGCCGCGGTCCTGCCAGTGCAAGAGAAAACGACCGAGCGCCCAGTTGACGCAGCTTCCGGCCGTATTGGCGATCAAAGCGACCGTAAACAGCGTTGGCGTGTCATGGCCGCCGGCCGCCACCAGCGTGGCCAGCATGGCCTCCGACGACATCGGCAGCAGGGTCGCCGCCAGAAAGGCGCCGGCCGCCAGCGCTGCGTAGGTTTCCACCGCAAAAATCAGCTAGTGCGGCAGCGCGGCCTCGACCGCCTTGATGAACTCCGGCGCATCGGGCGCGGTCCGGGTGGGGAACCAGCCCACCAGCCGTCCGTCGGGGCCAACCAGGTATTTGTGGAAGTTCCAGTGCGGCGCGGCCGCCGGGCCCAGCACGGCGAGCGCCCAGCGATAGAACGGATGCGCGTCGTCGCCCTTGACCGCGACCTTGTCGGTCAGCGGAAAGTCGATGCCGTAGTTGACCTCGCAGAATTTCTTGATCTCCTGGGCGCTGCCCGGCTCCTGCTGGCCGAAGTCGTTTGACGGCACGCCCAGCACGACCAGGCCGCGCTCGCGGTAGCGCCGCCACAGCGCCTCAAGCGCCTGGTACTGGGGCGTGTAGCCGCAGAACGATGCCGTGTTGACGACCAGCACCGCCTTGCCCTTGAACGACGACATCGGCAGGGCTGCGCCTTCGATCGAGGTGAAGGCGAAATCGTGGGCCGAGGCTGCCAGCCCCGGGCTTGGCCCCGCGGCCGGCGCCAGCGCGCCCAGCGCTGCCACAACGAACAGGCGTCGTACCAGCCTCATCCTGCATGCTCCCGCCAAGTCGGTTCGGAGGATTTCTAGCTGCTTCGCATCCCCATCACCAGTCGCAATCGGGTGAATGCGCGGCGAACCGTCGCGCCATGCGGGCGTGCCCGCTATGCTAGGTTGCGGATGGTGGCTGATCGTCCGGAGATATCCTGCATGTCCGAGCGCCTGGTGATCGGGTCGGAAGAGCACAAGCGGCTGTTCTGCCGCATGCTGATCGACACCCACGACCCCTTCGACCCGGAGCATATCGCCTGGCCCAAGATCGACGCCGATGATCGCCGCCGCATCGCCGCCCTGCCTTTCTGGAACGACGCCATCGCCGACGAGCGCAACGCCCGGCGCCGGCTGGAGTTGCTGGCTGCACGCCAGACCGATCCGCTGCTGGCGGAGGCGCTGGCGCTGCAAGGCCGTGAAGAAGGCCGGCATGGGTGCATCATCGAGGCGATGCTGCGTTTCTACGGCATCGAATCGGCCTCCCCGCCGGCGCCTGCAGGGTTGACGAATCCCGAATTTGCCTACGTCCGGCTCGGCTATGGCGAGTGTTTCGATTCGTTCTTCGCCTTCGGCATGTTCCAGATGGCCGGCCGTTCCGGCTTCTTTCCCGCCCCGCTGGTGGCGTTGTTCGAGCCGATCGTGCAGGAGGAGGCGCGCCACATCCTTTTCTTCCAGAACTGGGTCGCCTATGTCCGGGCGAACCGGCCCGCTATCCATCGCCCGGTCCACCGCTTGTCCTGCCTGCGGGCGCTGGCGATGTCGGTGTGGAGTCGCGCGCGGATCGGGCTGGAGCTGCGCGGCGCGAACCGCGGCGCCGGCGCGCACGCGCCTACCTTTCCGGTCGATCGCTTCTCGCTGCGCGGCTTCCTGGAACTGTGCCTGGCGGAAAACGACCGGCGCCTTGCGCCCTATGATCCGCGTCTGCTGCGCCCGCGGCTGATCCCGTCGCTCGCCGCGGCGCTGCTGAAGGTGATGCCGGGCGGCGGCGCCGGCGGGACGGGCGAAGTGGGTGCGAAACCGGCCTAGAAAGCCGATGGGCTCAGTACATGCTCCGGGCGCACGCCGTAGCCGATCAGCCGCGCGGGAACCCGCGTCAGAAACGGAATCCGCGCCATGAGGCGAAGCGCCAGGGGCGGCCTGATGGCCGCCGTGCCGCTGAGCACTTGGCTGATGATGCGGTTCTGCACTGCCAGTTGCATGCGTTGGGTCACGCGGGTGGGGAAATCGCGCCGGCGCTGCACCGCCGCCAGGTCGGATTCCTCCAGCTTCTCTTCTTTCAGCGACCGCCATAGCAGATTGGCGGTCGCGACCGCGTCCTGGATGGCCAGGTTGATGCCCACGCCGCCCACCGGCGACATGGTGTGCGCCGCGTCGCCGATGCACAGGACCCCGGGCTTGTGCCACGACTTCAGGCGACTGACGCCTACGGTCAGCAGCTTCACGTCGTCCCAGCCCGCGATCTCCCCGGTGCGGTCGGCGGCGAACGGCACCAGCCGGGCGACGTCCGCGCGGAAGGCCGGCAGTCCGGCCGCGTGCACCTTGGCGATCGAGCCCTTGGCGATCACGTAACCGCACTGCCAGTGCCCGCCGCGGTTGATCAGCACGAAGATGCGCCCGGCATCGAAGCGCCCCATCGACGCCTCGGGATCGTCCGGCCGCTTGGACAGGCGGAACCAGAGAACATCCATCGGCGCGCCGAGATCCTCTACCTGGAGACCCGCCGCGTCGCGGATCGTGGAATGTCGCCCATCAGCGCCCACCACCAAGTCCGCGTCGATCCGCAGCTTGCCGGCGTCGGTCTCCGCCACCACGCCCGCGATCTTGCCGCCGCGCTCCACAAGGCGCTTGGCCTTGGTGCGCATCATCAGGCGGAAGCCGGGATAGCGCTTGCCCTGACGGGCCAGGAAATCCAGGAAATCCCACTGCGGCATCATGGCGATGAACTTGCAGCGCGTCGGCAGGTGGGCGAAGTCGGCGATCGTAACCGCGAGGTCGCCGACCTGCCCGCGCAGCCGCGGCACGGCTTGGTGCGGCAGCTTCAGGAATTCGTCGAGGATGCCGAGCTCGTGCATGATTTCGAGCGTCGAGGGATGGATCGTATCGCCGCGGAAGTCGCGCAGGAAGTCTGCGTGCTTTTCCAGCACCGTCACGTCGACCCCCGCGCGCGCGAGCAGCAGCCCCAGCACCATCCCCGCCGGCCCGCCCCCGGCGATGCAGCATTGGGTCTTGATCGTATCCATCGGCCTCACTTTGCTGCGGCGATGCCGCGCCGCTTGAGTTCGTCCGCGACCGTCCGCGCCACCTTGGCATGGCCGGAGGGCCGCATGTGGTCGTCCAGTACATAGTAGTCCGAGACTCCCAGCAAGGGCGAGACGTCCACCGTGCTGACCAGCGGCCTCAATGGCGCGAAGCGCGCCTCGTTGAGCAGCAAGTCGACCGCCTGCACGAAGCTGCCGTCGTTGTGGTTGTGCTCGTTCAGCTCCAGCACGACGACAACCTTGCCCTCGACCAGCCCCAAGTGGCGCAGCAGCACCTCCAGGAAGGCGCGCGCCTCGACGAGGTTGGTGTCGGGCGGCACCGGCGGCGGCTTGCGCCAGGGCATCGCCAGGCGCGCGATGCTCATCAGATTGCGAACGTACTTGAAGGGATAGTAGCGCGTGTCGCGCGCATGCTCCCGGACCAGCGCCTGGTATCTCTCGCGCGGCAGAATGTCCAGGCGGCCGCGATCGACCAGGTATTGGTTCTCGTCGAAGTCGTTCGGGCAGTATTGGATTACCAGCGCCTTGAAGTCGCCGAGCTTCAGGCGCTCGATCAGCGCCAGCTCGCGCGCCGTGCCGTAGGACGACATGGCCGCGTTCAGGACCGGCATGCCGAGATCGCGCTGAATCACCTTGGGGAAAGCGGTCTCGGCCGGGACGCCCCATCCCAGGGCGTGCGAATCCCCTGTTACGACGATTGCGGGCGCGGCAAGCGCCTCGTCGTCGTCGCGCAACCCGGCGCGGTTGATCGCGTACTCCACCTGATGCTCGCGATTGGCGACCGTGCAGCGCACATTGGGCTTCAGCGTGTAGGTGACCTCGGGGTCATAAATCGCGCAGTCCGGCAGGAACTGCACGATCTTCCTGTCCTTACGCATGTAGTAGTTGCGCGCGAGCGCCAGAGGGCGGTCGGAGCCCGCCAGCAGTTCCGGGCGCGACAGGGCATAGGCGACGACGCCCTCGACGATGGCGGCGCCGACCAGCAGGCTGGCCGCCAGCAGCAGTGCATTCAGCAGCCAGACGCGGTGACGCGGCTTCACGAGGGGCAGGCCTCTTCCTTCGACACGCTCAGGATGAGGCTCTCATGGTGAGCCCTAGGTTTGTCGAACGGTCGAATCATGGGGCCGGCGCAACGCGTCCGCCCCTACGCCCGGATCCGCTCGTTGGTTGGATCCCAGGGCGACTCGGGTATCACCGAAGCCGGGTAGCGGCGGCCCAGCAACTCGATCTCCAGCGCCGATCCTGGCTTGGCGTGGGCAGGATCGACATAGGCCAGCGCGAGGCTTTTGCCGACCGTATAGCCATAGGCGCCCGAGGTGGTGCGTCCCACCATCCTGCCGTTCGCATAGAGCGGCTCGTTGCCCCAGGGGTCGTTGTCGGTCTTGGCGTCGACCTGGACGGTGACGAAGCTGCGCGGCAGACCCTTTTTCTTCTGCTCGATCAGCGCCTGCCTGCCGGCGAAATCCCCCTTGTCGAACCGCACGAAGCGCTCCATGCCGGCCTCGAGGATCGTGTACTCGGTGGTCAGGTCCGAGCGCCAGTACCGATAGCCCTTCTCGATGCGCAGCGAATCCATCGCCCGGATTCCCACCGGACGGATGTCGAATTCGGCGCCCGCCTCCATCAGCGCCTGGAACAGCCCGATCTGGTAGGCGAGCGGGTGGTGCAGCTCCCAGCCCAGCTCGCCCAGGAAATTGACCCGCAGCGCCAGCACCGGGGCCACGCCCACCGTGATCGCCTTGCCCGAAAGCCAGGGGAAGGCATTGCTCGACAGGTCGGCGTCGGTCAGCTTGCGCAACACGTCGCGCGATTTCGGTCCCGCCAGCACCAGGACGCCGCGGTCGAGCGTCAGGTCGCGCAAGGTGACGCTGCCGTCCGGTGGCAGAGCGCGCCACAGCACGTCGCGATCGTGCGCCTCGGCCGCCGCGGCGCTGATGATGTAGAAACGGTCGGCCCCGAGCCGCGTGATGGTGAACTCGCTGACCACGCCGCCCATGCCGTTCAGCACGTGGCAGAGCTGGGTGCGCAGATGGCCGCGCGGCAGCTTGTTGGCGACCAGCTTGTCCAGCATCGCCTCGGCGCCGGGACCGGAAACGACGAACTTGGAAAAGCCGGTCAGGTCCTGCACGCCCACGCGCTCGCGCACCGCGCGGCATTCCTCGCGCACCGGCTCGAAGAAATTGCCGCGCCGGAAGCTATAGACGTCCTTCTGCGGCGTGCCCTTGGGCGCGAACCAGTTCGGCCGCTCCCAGCCGAACTTCTGACCCCACACCGCCCCCATCGCCGTCAGCCGGTCATAGATCGGGCTGGTTTTGGCGGGCCGTGCCGCCGGCCGCTCTTCCAAGGGATAGTGCAGGACGAAGATGTGCTCGTAGGCCTCTTCGTTCTTCAGCTTGGTGTAGATCTTGTTGGCGTAGCCGCCGAAGCGCCGCGGGTCGACGTCCCACGGATCGACGGAAGGCTCGCCCCCGACCATCCATTCCGCCAGAAGCTTGCCCGCGCCGCCCGCTGCGGTGATGCCGAAGCTGAACCCCTCGGCCAGCCAGTAGTTGCGCAGGCCCGGGGCCGGCCCGATCAGGGGGCTGCCGTCCGGCGTGTAGGGGATCGGGCCGTTGACGCAGTCCTTGATGCCGACCCGACCCAGCATCGGCACGCGCCTTATCGCCGCGTCGATATGCACCTGCAGGCGGTCGATGTCGGGCGGCAGCAGTTCCTGGCCGAAACTGTCGGGCACCCCGTCGACCGCCCAGGCCGGCGCGCCTTTCTCGTAGGGGCCGACGATCAGGCCCTGGCGCTCCTCGCGCAGGTAGTAGGACTGGTCGCTCTCGCGCAGCACCGCCATCTCGGGCAGGCCCTGGGCCTTGCGCTGCTCGAGTTCCTTGCACGGCTCGGTCACGATGTACTGGTGCTCGACCGCGATCACCGGGATGTCCAGACCGACCATCGCCGCCACCTGTCGCGCCCAGGAGCCGGTCGCCGTCACGACATGCTCGGCCACGATGTCGCCCTTGTCGGTCTTGACCAGCCACTCGCCGGACGGCCGCCGCTCGATACCCGTGACCTTGGTCTGGCGGTTGATCTCGGCCCCGCGGGCGCGCGCCGCCTTGGCAAGCGCCATGGTGACGTCGGCCGGCGCCACGTGACCGTCCTGGGGATGGAACAGCGCGCCGACGATGCCGTCGGTTTCGCACAGCGGCCACAGCTCTTTCACCCGGTCGACGCCGACGATCTCGAACGGGACGCCGATCGTATTGGCGGTGGCGCAGTAGCGGTGGTACTCGTCCATCCGCTCCTTGTTGGTGGCAAGCCGCAGATTGCCGGTCTTGTGGAACGATACCGGCTGGCCGGTTTCGGCTTCGAGCGACTGGTAAAGGTCGACGCTGTACTTGTGCAGCTGGCCGACCGAGTAGCTCATGTTGAACAGCGGCAGCAGCCCCGCCGCGTGCCAGGTCGAGCCCGCCGTCAGCTCGTTCTTCTCGACCAGTACCACGTCGCTCCAGCCGAGCTTGGTCAGGTGGTAGGCGACGCTGACGCCGACGATGCCGCCGCCGACGACGACGACGCGCGCGCTGGATTTCATGCCGATCCCCCCGGGCTTGCCGATTGGCGGCCCATCCCGCGCCCTCGGGCCCGGTATTGGCTATAGAAACCCCGCCGCCCGGTTGTCAAAGCGCGACATGTCGCGGCGGGGGATCAGGGGGGAGGAGAGTCACGCCGCCGCGGCGGGCTTGGCGGTGGGGGGCGGGGTGGGAGCGCCGCCCTGTTCGATCTTCAGGCGCAGCTTGTCGGCACGGTTGGCATTGCTGCAGATCTCGAGCAGCCGCACGGCGTGGAACAGGACGACGCGGCCGTCCGTCCCGCCGGCACCAGCCGGCCCGGCCAGCATTTCGACGGCGGCGCGCTCCACGGCCATGGCGATCTCGGTCAACTTGCCGTTGACCTCGGGCCCCAGGCCAAGATTCTCGGCAAATCCCGCGCATTGTTTGAGCGCCGCGGCATGCGCCTCGGCCATCGCCATCTTCTGCAATGCGGAGGCGTCCGCGCCCGCCTGGCCGCCCGCAAAGGCGACAAGGATCGTCGGCGCCGCCTTCGCGACCACCGCCTCGCGCAGCAGCCCGACGATGTGCTCCTTCATCTTGGTAACCGAGTCGCCGATCACCGCCTCGCCGGCCGCAGAGGGCAGGTCGTGCAGCGCCTTGAACCGCTCCGCCGCCTCCTCGGCGAGCGAAACCACGACGCCCGGCAGCGGCGGCGTCAAACCGCCAAGCGAATCGATACGCGCCTGCAGATCGGCGACCAGCTCGGCCCGCACCGCGACGCCTAGCTTTCGCGCGCGCGGATCGTTGGCGGCGGCGTTGGCAAGCGCCTGCAGAAGATCGGTCGGCTCGGCGACGCGCATCAACAGGATGCGGAGCAGCTGCGGCAGGCGCATCGTCACGCTCGGTATGTCGAACACCGCAAGCACCGCGTCGACCCTCGCCTTGTCCAGCTCCATGACCGGCTTCGGCATCAGGCAGCCGCGCAGGCGGATCACCGGATCGGCTATCTCCATCACCTGGGCCATCTCGTTGAGGTCGGCGAAGGTACGTTCGCCGCCCAGCTTGTCGCACAGACGCTTGCGTTCGGCCGCATCGGCGTTCGCCTTCGAGAGGATGACCGATAGCGTAGCACTGGCGGTCGGCCACAGGCGCTGGCCGAGCTCCGCCATCAGCGCGTGGTCGCGCGTGGCGACGGCGGCCACCTTGCCTTCCAGTTCGGCCAGCAATTCCTTGGGCAGGCCCGCTTCCACCAGCTTCCAGGACGGGCGGATGGACGAGCGCAGGATGCGGCTGGGCGACGGCGGCACCGAGCCATCGGCCAGCAGGTCCTCGAACGGGACGCAGAACAGGCGCTCGACCGTGAGGGTCCGCCGGGGCTGCGAGACCTTGAGGCGCGGCCGGATGGCGTCCAGCGCGTCCTGGGACAGTGCGTCGCCGCCTTTGGCGTCGCGCGCCTTCTCCAGCACGCCGACCAGCTTGCCCAGCTGGCCCTCGGAGAGATCGAACTGCCGGACTTCCATCGCGTTGACCTGGCTGGTCACGGCGGCGCTGGCGGCGGAGCCTCCGGCCGGCTTGCCGTCCGGCCTGGCGGCGGCGGCCCGGTTCTGCGCGCCGGACGGCTTGCCGGAGATCCAATCCTGGCCCATCGCGAACCGGCTGATCTTCGGGCTGCGCTCGGCCGCCTTGGCGGCGGCCGGCGGCGGGGCGGCGCGGCGGATCTTCTCGGGAAACGCGTCGGCGATGGCGTGGATCGCGCAGACCTGCAACGCCCGCGCGCCCTGCGCGGCTTCGCGCCAGTTCTCGATATGGCGGTCCCAGCCGTCCAGCGTCCAGGAGAGGTGGTCCACCAGACCGGCGATCTCCTGCTTCGTATCCTCCCAGCGCACTACCGTGTCGACGAAATTCTCCAGGTAGAGATCGATGCGCAGCACCAGCTGCTTCGTGGTCGCCGCCACTTCCTTGGCGAGCGCCGCCAATGCCAGCGCGCGCTCGCCGTCCGGGCCTTCGTCGTCCTGGGCCCAGCGCCAGATCTGGGAAGCCAGATCGGCGACCGCGCGCGACAGGCGGCGCAGGCGGCAGGGCGGCTCCATCTCCGGCGTTCCGACGGCGGCGATCACGTCGCCCCATTGCTCGATCGCGGTATAGAGCGCGTCTGCAGTGCTGTTGGTTTCCTTCGCCATCGTCGCCAGCAGCGCGCGCACGCGCACCTGGCCTTCCTCCGACGTGATCTCGGCCAGCGTGAGCGCCTCGCCCGCGCCCTCGACCTTCGCGAACGCCAAGCGGATCAGATGGACGGCGCAGATCAGGCGGTCGACCTTCTCGCGCTCCAGCGCCTGCACCGCCTCCAGCGCCGCTTGCGGCCCTGCCAGTCCCTGGCGGGCGACTTCGAGCATCACCAGCCGCAGGCCGTCGGGATTGGTCGCCCGGCGCTCGAGGATCAGCTGGTGCATGACGCGGTCGTGGACGCTCATCACCACGGCTAGCGGCAAGTCTTTCATCGGCACGACATAGGTGCCCTTGGCACCGCCGAATCCCGGGATCAGCACCTCGAGCGTACCGTTGTTGGTGGAGCGGACCCGCGAGTTCGACAGGCCGGCGGTGGTGAACGGCACCGCCGCGCCGCGGCGCACGAAATCCTGCACCAGTATTGCCTGGGCGGCTTCCGTGGTCGCGGCAGTGCGATTGCCGCTGTTCCACTGCGAGGCGGCGATACTGCTCATGCTTCGCCTTTCGGGCTCGCCCTTGCGCAAGCTTGGCTGCAGCCGTTCTGGCCGCCCAATCAGGCAGGTCTACGCAATCCGCGCTAATTTATGCATAACGGTAGTTAACGGATGGTTGATACCGGGAGCGAAACAATCACCCCGCGCGATCAACGGGATAGACCGATCAACGCGATAGCGGCGGCTGGCATGAGGCCCTGGCGGCCTCGCCGAACCGCCAGTTCCTGCCCGGCGCGGCGGCCAGCAGGGCGCGGGTGTACTCGTGACGGGGGTTTTGGAACACTGCCGCGATCGGTCCTTCCTCGACCACCTCGCCGCGACGCATCACGGCGACGCGGTCGCAGACCCGGGCCGCCACGCGCAGGTCGTGGGTGATGAACAGGATCGCGAGTTCGAGGCGCCGCCGGACATCCTCGATCAGATCCAGCACCTGGGCCTGGACCGACACGTCGAGCGCCGAGACGGGTTCGTCGGCGATCAGCAGTTCGGGTTCCATCGCCAGCGCGCGGGCGATGCAGATGCGCTGGCGCTGACCGCCGGAGAACTGGTGCGGGTAGCGGTCGAGCGCGGCGGCGTCGAGGCCCACCAGTTCGAGCAGGGAAGTGGCGCGCGCGAGCGCCGCCTCGAGCGTCAGGCCGTAGTTCATCGGCCCTTCGACCAACGATTGCCGCACGGTGCGCCGCGGATTGAGCGAACGGTAGGGATCCTGGAAGATCACCTGCACCCGCCGCCGGTAGGGGCGCAAGCTTGCGCCCGGAAGCCGCGCGATGTCGTGGCCGCCGATCCAGATGCTGCCGGACGTCGGATCAATCAGGCGCGCGACGCAGCGTGCCACCGTCGACTTGCCGGACCCGGATTCGCCGACGATCCCCAATGTCTCGCCCCGGTGCACGGCCAGCGAGACACCCGCCGCCGCTGTGACGCTGCGCTTGGCGCCAAACCAGGCGCCGGCATGATAGATCTTGGCCAGTGCCTCGACCCGCAGTACCGTGCCCTTGCGGTCGACCGTGCGCCGGTCCGGCGGAACCATGCCTGGCACCGCCTTGATCAACATGCGCGTATAGGCGTCGCGCGGGCGCGCCAATACCTCCTCGGTCGGGCCGAACTCGACCAACTTGCCTTGCCGCATCACCGCCACGCGGTGGGCGATCTCGGCCACCACGCCGAAATCGTGGGTGATGAACAGCACGCCCGTGCCGTACTGGCGCTGGATCTCCTTGATCAGGTCCAGGATCTGCGCCTGGGTGGTCACGTCGAGCGCCGTGGTCGGCTCGTCGGCAATGATCAGCGCCGGCTCGAGCGCCAGCGCCATGGCGATCATGATGCGCTGGCGCTGGCCGCCGGAAAGCTGGTGCGGATAGGCATCGGCCATGCGCTCGGGCTCCGCCAGGCGGACGCGATCCAGCATGTCGACGATCCGCCGGCGGCGCGCCGGCGCGTCCAGCCCGGTATGGGCGCGCAGCACTTCGTCGATCTGCTCGCCGCAGGTCATGACCGGGTTCAGCGCGGTCATCGGTTCCTGGAAGATCATCGACATGCGCGTGCAGCGCAGCGCCCGCATCCGCTGCGGCGTGGCCCGCAGCAGGTCCTCGCCGCCCAGCAGCACCTGGCCGTCGGTGGCCTTGAGCGTCTTGGGCAGGAGTCCCATCACGGCATAGCCGGTGACCGACTTGCCCGAACCCGACTCGCCCACCAGGCAGACGATCTCGTTCGGCCGCACGGCGAAGCTGACCGAGTCGACGGCGAGGCGGCGGTCGGCGCCGGCCGGCAGCGCGACGCTGAGGCCGATTACGTCGAGGACCGGCTGTGCGGCGTCGGCCATCGCGTCAGATGCGCTTGCTCATGCGCGGATCGAGCGTATCGCGCAGCCCGTCGCCGATGACGTTGATCGCGAGCACCGTCAGCGACAGGAAGATGCCCGGGAAGAAGATGTTGTGCGGGAAAACGCGGAACAGCGCCCGGCCCTCGGCCATGATGTTGCCCCAGGTTGGGACCTCCGGGGGAATGCCGATGCCCAGGAACGACAGCAGCGCCTCGACGAGAATCGCGTTGGCGCAGATGAACGTGGCCTGTACGATCAGCGGCGCCACGGTGTTCGGCATCACGTGGCGCACCAGGACCAGCGGCAGCGGCGTGCCCATTGCGACCGCGGCCTCTACGTAAGGCTCCTCGCGGATCGTCAGCACCAGCGAGCGCACCAGGCGCACGACGCGGGGGATCTCCGGCACGGCCACGGCCAGAATCACGGTCACCAGGCCGGCGCCCCACAGGCTGACCAGCGCGATGGCAAGCAGGATGCCCGGGATCGCCATCATCCCGTCCATGAAACGCATCGCAACCGCGTCGAGCCAGCGCACGTAGCCGGCGATCAACCCGATCGCCAAGCCGATCGACACGCTGACGACGGTCGCCGCGACGCCGACGGCCAGCGAGACGCGCGTGCCGTAGATCACGCGGCTGTGCACGTCGCGCCCCAGGCTGTCGGTCCCCATCCAGGCGGTGCGTTGCACACGCGTTCCGTCCTCCGCCCGCATCTGGATCTCGGTGCCCGGATGCTTGTTGCGCGAGGTCGGGTCGATCCGCGCCGGATTGATGGTGCCGAGCAGCGGCGCAAGCAGGGCAACCGCCAGCATCACCAGGAGGATGGCGCCGCCCATGACGACCGACGGGCTGCGCAATAGGCGACGGGTCGTGGACGGCCGACGCGGCGCCGCCGCGTCGATTGCCTCGCGGATATCGCTGAGCGTCGTCAATACCGGATCCTCGGATCGAGGAATACGTAGGCCAGGTCGATCGCCAGGTTGACCAGCACGTAGACGAACGAGAACAGCAGGACCACCGCCTGGATGGTCGGGAAGTCGCGCGCCAGCACGGCATCGACCGTCAGCCGCCCGATGCCGGGAATGCCATAGACGCTTTCGGTCACCACCACGCCGCCGATCAGGATCGCGATGCCGATGCCGATGACGGTCACGATCGGGATCGCCGCCGTACGCAGCCCGTGGCGCACCAGGATCGCCACATCGGTCAGCCCCTTGGCGCGCGCGGTGCGGATATAGTCCTCGTTCATCACCTCGAGCATCGACGCGCGCGTGATGCGTGCGATCAGCGCGATGTAGATGACCGACAAGGTGCAAGCCGGCAGGATCAGCCGCTCCAGGAACGGCCCGAAGCCGCCGGACAGCGGCCGGTAGCCCTGGACGGGCAGCCAGGCGAGCTCGATCGCGAAGACGTAGATCAGCAGATAGCCGATGACGAAGACCGGCACCGAGAAGCCGAACACGGAAAACGCCATCACGAGGCGATCGACCCAGCTCTCGTGCCGATAGGCGGCGATCACGCCCAGGGGAACCGCCACCAGCACGGACAGCAGGATGGTCGCGGTCGCCAGCGCCAGGGTAGGCTCCAGGCGCTGGGCAATCAGCTCGGCCACTGTCTTCTTGAAGAAGAACGACTCGCCGAAATCGCCCTGCAGCAGGCGTCCGGTCCAGATGCCGAATTGCGTCAGCAGCGGCTGATCGAGGCCCAGCTTGGCGCGAATCTGGGCCACCTGCTGCGCGTTGGCGTTGTCGCCGGCGATGATTGCCGCCGGGTCGGCAGGCGTCAGGCGCAGCATCAGGAACACGAACACCGCCACCATCGCCAGCACGGGAATGGTGGCGAGCAGGCGGCGGGCGATGAAGGCGAGCATGGCTAGAAGGCCGACGCCGGCAAGTCCTCATCCTTCGACAGGCTCGGGATGAGGACATCGGGAACGCCGAACCCGGAACCCTCATGGTGCGCTTGCCGAACCATGAGGGTCGCCGGCGTCCCGAAACCGTCCGCCTATTTCTTCGCCACGTTCCAGAACACGGGCGCGGGCGTGGTCAGGATGCCCGAGATCGCGTCCTTGCGGATCGCGGCGGGCTGGTACCACTGGCCGAGATGGATATGCGTGCCGATCTGCATGGCGCGCACCTGCACCTGCTCGGCGATGCCCTTCTGCTTCTCGGGATCCGTCTCCTTCGCAAAGGCGTCGCGCAGCTTCTCCATCTCCTCGTCGCAGGGCCAGCCGAACATCGCCTTATCGCAGCCGGCGTTCATAAAGCCCGCCATCACCGGATTCAGGATGTCGGCCGATACCCAGGAGGTAAGAAACGCATTCCATCCACCGGCATTGGGTGGATCCTTCTTGGTGCGACGCGAGACCAGGGTCTGCCAGTCCATCGACTGCATATCGACGTTCAGCCCGGCCTTGCGCATCAGGTCGGCCGCCACCGGCGCCAGGTTGGTCAGGACCACCAGGTCCGTCGACTGCATGAGCACCACCGGCGTGCCGTCATAGCCGGCTTCCTTCAGCATCTCCTTGGCCTTGGCGAAGTTCGATTCCAGCAGGCCCTCGGTGCCCTTGGTCGACTCCAGCGGCGTGCCGCAGACGAACATCGCCTTGCAGGTCTTGTAATAGGCCGGGTCGCCGATCACGGCCTTCAGGAAGTCCTCCTGGTTGAAGGCGGTGATGACGGCCTGGCGGATCTTCGGGTTGTCGAACGGCTTGTGCGTCCAGTTGAAGCGGAACGTGTACTGGTTGCCGAGCGGGTTCCAGTCGACCAGCGCGATCGCCTTGTCCTTCTTCAGGACCGGCAGCAGGTCGTGCGGCGGCGCCTCGATATAGTCGATCTCGCCCGCCAGCAGGGCGTTGACCGCCGTCTGATGATCGGGGATTGCCAGCCATTCGACGCGGTCGACCTTCACCACCTTGCCGCCCGAAAGCCCGTTGGCCGGCTCGGATCGCGGCCTGTACTTCGCGTTCTTGACGTAGACCGTCTTGTCGCCCGGCTTCCATTCGTCGCGCTTGAAAAAGAACGGCCCCGAGCCGGTGAAATCGGAGATCTGCTCCATCGGGTTGGTCTCGGCGACCCGCTTGGGCATCATGAACGGCACGTTCGAGCTCGGCTTTCCCAGCGACTGGATCACCAAGCCGTAGGGTTCCTTCAGCACCAGCTTGAAGGTCTTCTGGTCGACCACGACCAGTTCCTGCACCACGCCCAGGAGCTTCTGGCCCATCGAATCGCGCGCGCCCCAGCGCTTGATCGAGGCGACGCAGTCCTCGGCCTTGACCGGCTGGCCGTCATGCCATTCCAGCCCGTCGCGCAAGGTGAAGGTATAGGTCAGCTTGTCGGCGCTGATCTCGTACTTCTCGACCATCTGGGGCTTGACCGCGAACTTCTCGTCCATCGAGAAGAGCGTGTCGTAGACCATGTAGCCGTGGTTGCGGACGATGTAGGCCGTCGTCCAGATCGGATCGAGGATCTTCAGGTCCGAGTGCATCACGTTGCGCAACGTGGTCTGCGCCGACGCGGGCGCCGCCGACAAGACGGCAACACCCGCAAGCAGGGCTGCAACGAAAAGCGCGCGTCTGGTCATCGATTTCATCCCTTGTTTGAAGACTCCCTGGCGAAATTATGGCCGGGCCCGCGCGCGCCTGCAACGCTTTGACGGCACTGCCGGGTCCAATGGCAGCCATGGACCGCCGGCCGACCGCCGTGCCATGCTGCCGGCGCGCTTGGAGCCGAGGAAAGGGGCAGGAAATGGCCGGCTTTGCCGAGTATGTCCGCTACGACGCGCTGGGCCTGGCGGAGCTGATCGCCCGCAAGCAGGTCAAGCCGGCCGAGGTGCTGGAGGCGGCAATCGCGCGCATCGAGGCCTGGAACCCGCGCCTAAACGCCATCGTCCACCGCATGGACGACGCCGCGCGTGCCACCCTGGCCAAGGGACCCAAGGGGCCATTCGCCGGCGTGCCGTTCCTGTTGAAGGACCTCTACGCGCTCGACACCGGCCATCCCTGCACCAACGGCAGCCGGTATTGGAAGGGTTTCGTGCCGGACCACGACATCACCCTGGTCGAGCGGCACAAGGCGGCCGGGCTGGTGATCCTCGGCCGCACCAACACACCGGAACTGGGGCTGACCATGGCGACCGAGCCGGCCGCGCTCGGCCCCTGCCGCAATCCGTGGAACCTGGAGCGCAGCGCCGGGGGATCATCCGGCGGAGCGGCCGCCGCGGTGGCGGCGCGGATCGTGCCGATGGCGCATGCGACGGACGGCGGCGGGTCGATCCGCATCCCGGCGGCCAATTGCGGCTTGGTCGGCTTGAAGCCGACCCGTGCGCGCAACCCCGCCGGCCCCGATATCGGCGAGGGTTGGAGCGGGCTTGCGACCGCCCATTGCGTATCGATCACCGTGCGCGACTCGGCGGCGCTGCTGGACGCCACCAACGGCCCTGCCCCCGGCGACCCCTATGCCGCCCCGCCGCCGGCCAGGCCCTACCTGCAGGAGGTGGGCGCCGACCCGGGGAGGCTGCGGATCGGGCTGGTAACGGCAGGCCCGGGCGGCGAGAAGCCGCATGCCGAATGCGTGTCCGGCGCAGTCGCGGCGGGCAAGCTTTGCGCCGAACTCGGCCATCATGTCGAGGAGGCGGAATTCCGCTTCGACGCGGCGCAGTTCGGAGACGCGATGTGGACGGTGATCCCGGCCAACGTCGCAAACACCTTGGATCTGCGCGCGAAATACGCGGGGCGTGCGGCAACGCGCGACGACGTGGAGCCGGTTACCTGGGCGATGGCGGAGCTCGGCCGCAAATTGCCGGCCTCGGCCTATGCGCGCGCGGTGCTGACGATCCACGGCTTCGGGCGACAGGTCGCCCGGATGTACCAGCGTTACGACGTGCTGCTGTCGCCGGTGCTGGCCAACCCGCCCCTGCCGCTTGGCCGCACCTCGATGCAGAATCCCGACGCCGGTTCGTTCCGGACCGAGCTTGCGAACGAATTGCCGTTTACGCCGATTTACAACGTGTCGGGCTGCCCAGCCATGGCGCTGCCGCTGCACTGGACGGCCGACGGGCTGCCGGTCGGTGTCCAGATCGGTGCGGCCTACGGCAACGAGGCGGTGCTGTTCCGCCTGGCGTCGCAGCTCGAGCAGGCGCGGCCCTGGAAGGACCGCCGGCCGCCGGGCGTGTAAGCGCCTACTGCCCCGGCCGGCTGTTGGCGATGGTGCGGCTCAAGAGCAGCACCGGCAGGACCGCGACCAGCACGATCGCCAGCGAGGGAATCGCGGCCGAGGCCAGGCGCTCGTCCTTGGCCAGGTTCGCCGCCTGCACCGCCAGCGTGTCGAAGTTGAACGGGCGCAGCAGGATCGTCCCCGACAACTCCTTCATCGTGTCGACGAAGACCAGGAGCGCGGCGGTGCCGATCGACCCCGCCATCAGAGGGGCATGGACGCGCCGGAGCATCGACAGGGGCCCGAGCCCCAGGTTGCGCGCCGCACCGTCCATGCTGGGCTTGATCTTGGCCAGGCTCGCCTCGACCGTGTTGAGGCCGATGGCGAGGAAGCGCACCGTCAGCCCGAAGGCGACGGCGGCCATCGTGCCGCTGAACACGAGCCCCGGGGATATGCCGAAGGCAGCCTTAATCGCGCCGTCCAGCGCGTGGTCCAGCCAGCCCGCCGCGATCAGCACGCCGACGGCGATCACGGTGCCCGGCACCGCGTAGCCCAGCCCCGCGACCCGGCCCGCCGCGGCGGTTATGCGCGAGGGATGCAGGCGCCGCGCATAGGCGATCAGCAGCGCCAATGGCACCGCCAGGACTGCGACGGTCGCCGCCAGCAGGAAGCTGTTGCCGGCGAAATGCAGCAGGCGGGGACCCAGCATGTCGCTGTCGTCGAACTGCGCCATGCGGACCAGCAGAGCCATCGGCAGCAGAAAGCCGACGAACAGCGGCGCCGTGCAGATCGCGAAGGCCAGCGCCGCACGCCATCCCCGCAGCCGCGGCGTCGGCAGGGGGCGATAGCGCGAGGAGCTGTGATGTACCGCCGCCTGGCTGCGCGTGGCGCGCTCGAGCAGCATCACCGCCAGCACAAACAGCATCAGCACGGCGGCGAGCTGGGCGGCGGCCACCGGCTCGCCCATCCCGAACCAGGTGCGGTAGATGCCGGTGGTGAAGGTGTCGACCGCGAAATACTGCACCGTGCCGAAATCGGCCAGGGTCTCCATCAGCGCCAGCGCCACGCCGCCGGCGATGGCCGGCCGGGCAAGGGGCAGCGCGACGCGGAAGAAATTGCGCCACGGGCCGCAGCCCAGCATGCGCCCGACCTCGAGCACGCAGACCGATTGCTCGAGGAACGCGGCGCGCGCCAGCAGGTAGACGTAGGGGTAGAGCGTGAAGGTCATCACCATCACGGCCCCGCCGAGCGATCGTATGTCCGGGAACCAGTACTCGCGCGGGGTCAGCCCGGTCATGGCGCGAAACCAGCTCTGCAGCGGCCCGGCGACCTGGAGGAAATCGGTATAGGCGTAGGCGACCACGTAGGCCGGCATCGCCAGCGGCAGGACAAGGGCCCATTCCAGCACGCGGCTGCCCGGAAAGCGGCACATCGTCACCAGCCAGGCCGCCGCCACGCCGCCCGCCGCCGTGCCGAGGCCGACACCCAGGATCAGCAACAGCGTGTTGGCGATGTAGTCGCCCAGCACGGTCGCGGCGAGATGCCCCCAGACGCCGTTCGACGACCGCAGCACGCTGGCCGCGACCACCAGCACCGGCACGCAGAGGATCGCCGCCGCTGCCGTTGCAAGGACCGGCAGCACGCCGTGACGCGATGCCCTGCGCCGCCATCCCAAAGGCAGGGCGGCGCCATTTGGGTCAACCCAGACCGCCATTGACAGGGATCATCCTGCGAATCGTTCGCAAACACAATCGCGCGCAGAACAGGTCAGACCAGCGATTCCGCCGCCTCCCCCGGCCTGGCCCCGGTCCTGGCGTCCCGCGCCTCGGCCCGGCGGCGGTTGATCCACGCATAGAGGTACCAGGACGCCACCGACCGATAGGGGGCCCATCCCTGCGCGATCGCCAGATAGGCCGCTGCCGACGCATCCTCCTCCAGCGCATAGGCTTCGCGGATTGCGTTGCGCAGCGCCCCGTCGCCGATCGGGAAGATATCCGGCCGACCCAGCACGAACATCAGGTAGATCTCGGCGGTCCACCGCCCGACGCCCTTCAGCGCCAGCAGCCGCTCGATCGCCGCTGCGTCGTCCAGCGCGTGCAGCGCCCGGAAGTCGAGCCTGCCGTCGACCACCGCGCGCGCCAGTTCGCGGATATAGACCGACTTGGCCCGCGACAGGCCGCAGGCGCGCAGGCGGTCGGCGCGCGCCCGGGCGATCAGCGCCGGATCGGCCGGATCGCCGAAGCGCGCGCGCAGCTTCCGGCGGATCGACTCCGCGGCATATTTCGAAACCTGCTGTGCGGCGATGATATCGACCATCGCCATAAAGGGATCGCCGCGCGGCGCAAACTCGCACCTGCCTACGTAGGCGACGAACCGCGCGAACACGGGGTCGCGCGCGGCCAGGTGCTTGGCCGCCGCGTCGAGCTGGCGTCGTGTCAGCGGCCTTGCCATCGTCCCGTGTCCCGGCCGATCTTCCCGATCCCATGAACTATCGCCACATCTACCACGCCGGCAACTTCGCCGATGTTTTCAAACACGCGATCCTGACCCTGCTGATCGAGCGCCTGAAGGCCAAGGAGACGCCCTTCGCAGCGATCGACACCCATGCCGGCGCAGGCCTGTACGACATTTCCGGGCCCGAGGCGCAGAAAACCGGCGAGTTCGCGCGCGGCTATGGCCGGGTCGCGGCCGCCGACCTGCCGGCGGCCCTTGCGCCCTACCGCGCGGCGGTCCAGCGGGTCAACCCGGATCTTGCGCTGCGCATCTACCCGGGTTCGCCGCTGCTCATGCTTTCGTTGATGCGTCCGCAGGACCGGCTGGTCGCCTGCGAACTGCACCCAGAGGACGCGCGGGCGCTGAAGCGCGCGTTGGGCCGGGACAAGCGCGCGGAAGTCCATGCGCGCGACGGCTATGCCGCGCTGAAGGGTTTTCTGCCGCCGCGCGAGCGACGCGGACTGGTGCTGATCGATCCGCCGTTCGAGGCGCCGGAGGAACGCCGCCGGGTGGCGCACGCGTTGGCGATGGCGCATGCGCGCTGGCCCACGGGAACGTACGCACTGTGGTACCCGATCAAGGCGGACAGCGAGGCCAGGCTGTTCCACGCCGAGCTGGCCAATACCGGTGTCCGGCGCCAGCTTGCGGCCGAGTTGCGCATCGCCGACGGCGACGACCCGGCGCGGCTCAATGGATGCGGCATGGTCGTCGTCAACCCGCCCTATCGGCTGGAGGAGTCCCTCGCGGAGATGCTGCCGGCGATGCATCGCCGTCTGGCCGACCGGGGCGGAGCGCATCTTGCCTGGATCGCCACGGAATAGGGCTTGTCAGACATCAGAATGACAAGTGGCTGGCGCCGGGCGGCTCGGTTGTCCTAGGATAACGGCATGGCCGCCGGTCGCAGCGGCGGGCAAGAAGAAACGGGAGGAACGCATGATCCGGACTGTGTGCGGTGCTGCGCTGGCGGCGGCGATCGGTTTCGTCTGGGGCGGGTGGGCCCAAGCCGCCGACTCCTACCGCTTGATGACCGGGCCGCAAGGCGGCATCTGGGTGCCGCTGGGGGGCGCGCTGAAAGATTTGTGGGAAAAAGCGATTCCCGGCGCTTCGGTCCAGTCGCTGCCCGGCGCAGGCATTGCCAATGTGCGGGCGGTCGAGGAGGGCAAGGCCGAGATCGGCTTCGGCAACTCGATCACCTCGGTCGATGCGATCGCCGGCCGCGCGCCATTCGAGAAGCCGCACACCAATGTCTGCCAGCTGGCCACGCTCTACCCGCAGTACTTCCAAGTCGTGGTGCCCGCCGACGCCAAGATCGGGTCGATCAAGGACCTGAAGGGCAAGTCGATCACGACCCAGCCCAAAGGCAATACCGGCGAGCTGATCACCAAGCAGATCCTCGAGGTCAACGGGCTGACCTACAACGACGTGAAGGTCAGCTTCGTTTCGTACAGCGACTCCGTGGCGCAGATGAAGGACGGGCACGCCGTGGCCTTTACGCTGGGTACGGCGGCGCCGTCGGGCGCGGTCATGGACCTGGCGTCCGCGCGCGACATCAAGCTGCTCGATCTCAGCGGCGACCTGCCCGGCATGAAGAAACTGAACCCCGGCTACACGCTGGTCACCATCAAGTCCGGCACCTATCCCAAGCAGGACAAGGACGTGAAGGTGATCGGCTATGCCACGCACCTGGTAGCGGCATGCAAGCTGCCGGAGGACAAGGTCTACGCAATGGTCAAGGCGATCCACGCCAATTCCGCGGCCTTGGCGGCGATCAATAAAGATATCGCCGGGCTTGAGCCCAAGCGGATGGCCGAGGATATCGGCGTGCCGCTGCACGCGGGCGCGCGGAAGTTCTACAAGGAAGCCGGCGCGATCAACTGACCGATCGGTCGTACCGATGTCCGGTCCGGACCGCTCGGGGCAGGGCCACGGCCCTGCTCCGGGTGCCGGGCCAAAGGCTCGTCCCGCGAGGCAATCGTAGTGCCGACGGCTAGCCTGTTCCGGGTCGAAATGACCCATGCCGGCCTCGTGCGCATCGTGGCCGGCACGATCGCGATCGCGATGGCGCTCTACCACATGTGGATCATCGCCACCGGCGCGCCCGAGGCGATCTTGTTCCGCGGGACGCACCTGTTGTTCGCGATGACGCTGGTGTTCCTGTGGTTCCGCGCCGGCAGGCAAGGCACGGTTCCGCTCTACGACTACGCGTTGCTCGCAGTGTCGGCCGCGGCGATCGTCTACCTTTTCGTCAACTACAACTACGTCATCAACCGCATCTACTATGTCGACGACCTGTACCCAGCCGACTTCGCCTTCGCCATTCTCCTGACGATTCTGGTCCTGGAGGCGACGCGGCGCGTGATCGGCTTGGCCCTGCCGATCACGGCAATCGTGTTCCTGGCCTACGCCCTGCTGATCGCGCGGGTCGAGCCGGAGCGGCTGCTCGACCAGTTGTACCTGACGACCGAAGGCATCTTCGGGCCGACCTTGGGCGTATCGGCGACCTTCGTGTTGATCTTCGTCCTGTTCGGCAGCTTCATGGAGCGCACCGGGACGGGTCAGCTGTTCATGGATTTCGCCCTCAGCCTGACCGGCCACACGGCCGGGGGTCCGGGCAAGGTTTCGGTGGTCAGCTCGTCGCTTTTCGGCACCATCTCGGGCAGCGCGGTCGCCAACGTGATGGTCGACGGCCCGATCACCATCCCGCTGATGAAGCGCAGTGGATTCAGGCCTCCGTTCGCCGCGGCGGTCGAATCGGTCGCGTCCACCGGCGGGCAGATCATGCCGCCGATCATGGGGGCGGCCGCCTTCGTGATGGCGGAGTTCCTGCAGGTTTCCTACGTGCAGGTCACGATCTGGGCGGCAATACCGGCGATCCTCTACTACGTCGCCTGTTTCGCGGCCGTGCATTTCGAGGCCAAGCGCCAGGGGCTAGTCGGCGTCCCACGCGCCGATCTGCCGCGTCTGGGCCGCGTGCTGGCCGAGCGCGGGCACTTGTTCATCCCGATCCTGGTGATCCTGGCCGGCATGTATTCCGGCTACAGCGCGCCGCTTTGCGCTTTGGCCGGCACGCTGGCTTGTTTCCCGGTTGCCGCGTTGCGTGCCAACACCCGCGGCTACGTCAGCGTGGCGAATGTCGGCGAGGCGCTGGTCGACGGCGTGCGCAACGCGCTGGCCGTAGCGCTGGCCTGCGCGAGCGCAGGGATCATCGTCGGGGTGGTCACGCTTACGGGACTCGGCATCGTCTTCACCCAGTTCGTCGTCGCCCTGGCGCAGAACAGCCTGTTCCTGGCGCTGGTGCTGACCGCGATCGCCGGCATCGTGCTGGGGATGGGCATGCCCACCACGCCGGCCTATATCGTGATGACGTCGCTCCTGGTGCCGGCGATCATCAAACTGGGCGCGCCGGTGCCGGCCGCGCACATGTTCGCGTTCTACTTCGCGATCCTTTCGGCGATCACGCCGCCGGTGGCGCTCGCGGTCTATGCCGCGGCCAGCCTCGCCAAGGCCGATCTGTGGGCAAGCGGCTGGGCTGCCGTGCGGGTGGGCGCGGCGGGCTTCCTGGTGCCGTTCGCGTTCGTCTACCAGCCGGCGATCTTGATGATTGGCGCCTGGACCGACACGGTCGTCTCGACCGTTTCCGCCACGCTCGGCGTGTTCGTGCTGGCCGCGGGACTGCACGGCTACCTGATGCGCCGGCTGGACTTGATCGAACGCGGTTGGAGCGTGCTCGCAGCCCTGATGCTGATCGACCCCGACGGCGTCACCGACCTGATCGGCTATGCCATGGTCGCCGCCGCCCTGGCCTATCAGTACGCAATCCGCACGAAGGAAGTCGCCTGATGGAACTGAAACAAAATGCCTTCAAGCGCGGGTTGGCCGCGGGCAGAACCCAGATCGGGCTGTGGTGCAGCCTGGCAAGCCCGATCGCCGCGGAGATTCTCGGCGACGCGGGCTTCGACTGGATCCTGATCGACAGCGAGCATGCGCCGAACGATCCCTGGATGGTGATGCAACAGCTGCAGGCGGCCCAGGCCGGGACCGCGGCCGCGGTGGCGCGCGTGGCATGGAACGACGCGGTGCTGATCAAGCGGCTGCTGGATGTCGGCGTTCCCTCGATCCTGGTGCCCTACGTGCAGAACGAGGACGAGGCCGCCAGGGCCGTCTCCTGCGTCCGCTATCCCCCGCGCGGTGTGCGCGGCGTTGCCACCAACAACCGCGCCACGCGCTATGGCCGCATCGCCGATTATGCCCAGAAAGCCGACGGCGAGATCTGCGTCCTGGTCCAGGCCGAAACCGCCCAGGCCCTCCAGCGCATCGAGGCGATGGGCAGGATCGAAGGTCTGGACGGCATCTTCATCGGTCCCGCCGACCTGGCCGCTTCGATGGGCCATCTGGGCGATCCGCGTCACCCCGACGTGCGCAGGACGATCGACGATGCGATCAAGCGCATCCGCAGCACCGGCAAGGCCGCCGGCATCCTGACGGGGCATCTGGAGGACGCCAAGGAGTTCATTCAGGCCGGCGCCAATTTCGTGGCGGTGGGCAGCGACGCTGGTATCCTGGTCAACGCCACGACGGCGCTGGTGAAAACCTTCAAGGGCTGAACGGCCATGCTGCGCTTCGCCGCCAACCTGTCGCTGATGTTCACGGAGGTCCCCTTCCTCGATCGATTCGGCGCCGCCGCCGCCGGCGGCTTCGGCGCGGTCGAGTACCAGTTTCCCTATGCCTTCGATCGCCGCGACATCGCCGCCGCCGCGCGCGAGGCGCATCTGCCCGTCGTGCTGCACAACACCCCGCCGGGCGATTTCGACAAGGGCGAGCGCGGCCTGGGCGCGCTGCCCGGCCGCCAGGCCGAATTCCGCGACCAGGTGACCCAGGCGATCGACTACGCGCGCGCCGTGGGCTGCACCAAGATCCACGTGATGGCCGGCATCTGGCCCGATGGCGCCAAGGAAGAGGACCTCAACAGGGTTTTCGTCGAGAACCTGCGCCACGCCGGGAAGGAAACGGCCAAGGTCGGCATCGACATTCTGATCGAGCCGCTGAGCCGCCCTTCGGTGCCGAACTACTTCCTGGTCAAGTCCAAGCAGGCGATCCGGCTGATGGACGAAGCCAAGGTGCCGAACCTCTCCCTGCAATACGACGCCTTCCACATGCAGGTAATGGAGGGCAATCTCTGCGCGACCGTCGAGCGGCACCTCAAACGCATCGGCCATATCCAGATCGCCGACGCCCCGGCGCGCAACGAGCCCGGCACCGGCGAGATCAATTTCCCCTTCCTGCTCGGCCATATCGAGCGCATCGGCTACCAGGGGTGGATCGGCGCGGAGTACAAGCCGGCCGGCGAGACCAAGGCGGGACTGGGCTGGTACCAGCCCTATCGGGCGGCGAAGAAACTGCAGATAGGCCGATGACCGGCGATCCGCGCCAGCTCCTGCGCGCGATGTTCGACGCGGCCGTGGCGGCCGCCCAGCCCGAGCGGGTGATCGAGCGGTTCCTGCCCGAACGGCCCAAGGGCCGCACGATCGTCGTAGGCGCCGGCAAGGCCTCGGCGGCGATGGCGGCGGCGTTCGAGAAATTCTGGCCGGGCGAGCTCTCGGGCCTGGTGCTGACGCGCTACGGCTATGCCGTGCCGTGCAAGCGGATCGAAATCGCGGAGGCTGCCCATCCGGTGCCCGATGCGAACGGCGAGAAGACGGCGCGGCGAATTCTGCAGACGGTGCGGGGTCTCACCAAGGACGACTTGGTCGTGTGCCTGATGTCCGGCGGCGCCTCGGCGCTGCTGGCCCTGCCGGCCGAGGGCCTCACCCTGGCCGACAAGCAGGCGGTCAACAAGGCGCTGCTGATGTCGGGCGCCAACATCACCGAGATGAACTGCGTGCGCAAGCACCTCTCGGCGATCAAGGGCGGACGCCTGGCCGCGGCCGCGGCGCCGGCACGCGTGGTGACCCTGCTGATTTCCGACGTTCCGGGCGACGATCCGGCGGTGATCGGCTCGGGCCCTACCGTGCCCGATCCCACGACCTATGCCGATGCGCTTGCGATCGTCGAGCGCTACGGCATCAAGGCCCCTCCGGCGGTGATGCGCCGGCTGGCGGCGGGCGCGGACGAAACGCCCAAGCCGGGGGATCCGCGGCTCGCGGGCGGCGAAGTGCGCATGATTGCGGCGCCCCAGGCCTCGCTGGAGGCCGCCGCCGCCGTGGCGCGCCAAGCCGGCGTCACGCCGGTGATCCTGGGCGATTCGATCGAGGGCGAGGCGCGCCACGTTGCCACGGTCCATGCCGGCATCGCCCGCCAGGCCGCGCGCCATGCCCAGCCCGCGCCACCGCCCTGCGTGCTGCTGAGCGGCGGCGAGACGACCGTGACGGTGCACGGCAAGGGCCGCGGCGGGCGCAACGTCGAGTTCCTGCTGGCACTCGCGGTCGCGCTGGAGAGCCATCCGCGCATCCATGCCGTCGCGGGCGACACCGACGGCATCGACGGCACCGAAGACAATGCCGGCGCACTGCTCGCGCCCGACAGCCTGGCGCGCGCCCGCGCCAAGGGCCTGAGCGCCCGCGCCATGCTCGAGAACAACGACGCCTACAGCTTCTTCGCAGCGCTCGGCGACCTGGTCGTCACCGGCCCCACCCGCACCAACGTCAACGACTTCCGGGCGGTGCTGATCGAATAGCGCGCTACGCCGGGTCCTTCGGTACGGTGTCCAGGAAGGATTTGCGTTTGGCGATCCCCTCGTACCAGGCTGCGAGCTTGGGCCGCGTCTGCCGCCAGCGGTCGGCCGCATAGCGCAGGTCGAGATAGCCGCAGGCGCATCCCACCGCGATCTGGCCGATCGTGAGCGGGCCTTTCAACGTGTCGGCCTCGGCCTCCAGCAGGTCCATCGCACGGTAGACCGCGCGCTTCTGGCGGTCGATCCAGTCCTGCGACTGGCGTTCCTGCGGCCGATTCGATTCGAGCCGGGCGAGGATCGCCGCATCCAGGATGCCGTCGGCGATCGCCTGCTGGCGCAGCGCCCGCCAGCGGCCCTCGCCGTTGGCCGGGAACAGCTTCGTGCCGTCATGGTTCGAATCGAGGTACTCGCAGATCACCGGCGAGTCGAACAGAGTCATGCCGTTGTCGGTGATGAGCGTCGGCACCTTGCCCAGCGGGTTCTGCTTGCCGATGTCGGTGTCCGCCGCCCAGACATTGGTCGGCTGGCGCTCGATCCTGCCGTCCTGGCCGGTCTCGATCGCGACGATCAGCACCTTGCGGACATAGGGCGAGGTGGGGGAGTAGCGGAGTTTCATGTGCCTGATTGGTCCTCATGGTTCGACAGGCTCACCAGGAGGACCCCATCCCGAGCCTGCCGAAGGATGAGGTCCGGCATATTCAGAACACGTCCTTGCGCCGCCTGATCTCGGCAAACACGGCGACCGGGTCCTTGGGGTTGAGCGCCACGCCGGCGGCGACGCCCGGCTGGTCGGCGCGCAGGAAAGGGTTGGCGCGGCGTTCCTCGCCCATGGTCGATGGCACCGTCGGCCGGCCCTCGGCGCGCAAGCGCTTTACCTCCGCAATGCGCCGGGCAAGGTCCGGATTGGCCGGGTCGACCGTAACGGCGAAGCGGCCGTTCGATTCGGTGTATTCGTGCGCGCAGTACACGCGCGTTTCGTCCGGCAGCGCGCGCAGCTTGCCCAGCGAGGCCCACATCTGCTGCGCCGTGCCTTCGAACAGCCGCCCGCAGCCCAGCGAGAAGATCGTGTCGCCGCAGAACAGCGCGCTGCTGTCCTTGAACCAGTAGGCGATATGCCCGCGCGTATGGCCCGGCACGTCGAACACGCGGGCCTTCTCCTGGCCGAACAGGTAGTCGTCGCCTTCGCCCACCGCGACATCGATGCCGGGGATGCGCGCCCGGTCGGCGCGGGGCCCGACGATGACGGCACCATAGCGCTCTTTCAGCCTCAGGTTGCCGCCGACATGGTCGCCGTGGTGATGCGTGTTGATGACATGGGTCAGCCGCCAGCCGCGCCTGTGGAGCTCGGCCTCGACCGCATCGGACACGGCCGGGTCGACCACGCCCACGTCCCCCGCCCGGGGTTCGCGCAACAAGTAGACGTAGTTGTCCTTGAGGACCGGGATCTGCACGATTTCCAGCATGAACGTTACCGTAGCACAGGGGAAACCTTGAATTAACCGGGCTTTGGGATAACCTTTCCGCCATGAGCAGCAATGTGGTCGATCTGCATGGCTTCTATGCGTCGGGTCTCGGCCAGATGGCGCGCCTGGCCATGCGGCGGCGCATTCGCCAGATGTGGCCCAACGTCCGCGGCGAGGTCGTGCTGGGGCTGGGCTACGCCACCCCGTTCCTGGGCCAGTTTCTGGGCGAAGCCGAGCGCGCCGTCGCACTGATGCCGGCCAGCCAGGGGGTGATGCGCTGGCCGCGCGAGGCCCCCAACCTGGTTGCGCTTTCCGACGATACGGACCTGCCCCTGCCCGACCAGGCGGTCGATCGTGTGCTGCTAGTCCACGCGCTGGAGCACACCGAGCATGTGCGGCCGATGCTGCGCGAAATCTGGCGCGTGCTGGCCGACGGCGGACGGCTGCTGGCAGTGGTGCCGAACCGTCGCGGCATCTGGGCACGCTTCGACCGCACGCCGTTCGGCCACGGCCACCCCTACAGCGCGATCCAGCTGACCCAGCTCCTGAAGGACAACATGTTCGTGCCCTTGCAGACCAGCGGCGCCTTGATGCTGCCGCCTTTGCGCTCGCGCATGATGTGGTCGTCCTGGCAATGGCTGGAGGATCTCGGCCAACGCTGGTTCCCGCGTTTTGCCGGCGCGGTGTTGATCGAGGCCAGCAAGCAGATTTACGCCGCCAGCGTCGAGCGCCCGGTCAAGCGGCGCGTGCTGATAGCACTACCGGAACCGGCCGCGCGCGGCGTGGGGCGGAACCTGAAGGAAGGCGAGTAGCGCCGGCCCTATCGCCGCTGCAACACGAACAGCCCCTGCTCGCCGATCAGATTGGCGAGGCGCTTGGAGCCGATCGGCCGGCCGGCGCTGCCCTTGGTGAACACCATCCCCCGTTCGATGCGGATGCCGATCTCGTCGCACAGCTCGACGAAGTCCAGGATCGTACAGAGATGGATGTTGGGCGTGTTGTACCATTTCTCCGGCAGGGCCGCCGTCACCGGCATGCGCCCGAAGCGCAGCAGGTGGACGCGCACCTTCCAGCAGCCGAAATTGGGGAAGGACACGATCGCGCGCCGGCCGATCCGGACCAGCTCCTGCAGTACGCGGCGCGGATCGCGCGTGGCCTGCAGCGTCTGGCTGAGCACCGCATAGTCGAAGGCGTCGGACGGGTAGTCCTTGAGGTCGGTGTCGGCATCGCCCTGGATCACCGACAATCCATGGCTGACGCAGGCGTTCACGCCGGCCTGGCTGAGCTCGATGCCGCGCCCGTCGACCTGCTTGAAATGCCCCAGATAGTCGAGCAGCGCCCCGTCGCCGCAGCCGATATCGAGCACGCGCGAGCGCGGCTGGATCATGTCGGCGATGACCTGCAGGTCGACGCGCATCGGCGCCACCGGGGCGGCGAGGGATTGCGGCCGGTCGAGCGGCATTCAGATCAACCCCGGCTCAGCCCGGCATGCTCGGCGCAGCCGTCGAGGAAACCCTTGAGCACCTTGTCGAGCTCGGGCTCGTCGAGCAGGAACGCGTCGTGGCCCTTGTCGGTCTCGATCTCGACGAAGCTGACATTCGCCATCGCCGCGTTGAGCGCGTGCACGATGGCGCGGCTTTCCGGCGTCGGGAACAGCCAGTCGCTGGTGAACGACACCAAGCAGAAGCGCACCTTGGTGCCGGTGAAGGCGCGCGACAGCACGCCGCCATGTTCGGTAGCGAGGTCGAAATAATCCATCGCGCGCGTGATATAGAGATAGGAGTTGGCGTCGAACCGGTCGACGAAGGTCGATCCTTGGTAGCGCAAATAGGATTCGACCTGGAAGTCGGCATCGAAGCCATAGGTGACCTTCGTGCGGTCCTGCAGGGCGCGGCCGAACTTGCGGTGCAGCGCCTGCTCGGACAGATAGGTGATGTGAGCCGCCATGCGGGCCACTGCCAGGCCCCGATGCGGGCGCTTGCCCTCCGCGAGGTAGTTTCCGCCGCACCAGTCGGGATCCGCCACGATCGCCTGGCGTCCGACCTCGTGGAAGGCGATGTTCTGCGCGGAGTGGCGCGCCGCCGAGGCGATCGGCACTGCGCAGAAGACGTTGTCCGGAAAGGACGACGCCCATTGCAGGACCTGCATCCCGCCCATCGAGCCGCCGATCACGCAGAATAGCCGCTCGATGCCCAGATGGTCGATCAGCATCTTCTGCGAGCGCACCATGTCGGCGACCGTGATGACAGGAAAATCGAGGCCATAGGGCTTGCCGGTCTCGGGGTTGGTTTCCATCGGCCCGGCGGTCCCCATGCATCCGCCCAGCACGTTGGCGCAAATGATGAAGTAGCGGTCGGTGTCGAGCGGCCGGCCGGGCCCGACCATGGTCGCCCACCAGCCTGCCTTGCCGGTCACCGGATGCTCCTCGGCGACGAACTGATCGCCGGTCAGCGCATGGCACACCAGGATAGCGTTGCTGCGTTGCGCGTTGAGCGTGCCATAGGTCTGGTAGGCAAGCGCATAGGGCCCGAACTCGATGCCGCAATCGAGCAGGAGCTTGCGCTCGGTCCCCAGCATCACGCGGTGGCCCGGCAGGTTGCCGCGGGCGGCTTCGGGCATTTTCAGGACGGCGGACATTGTTGGTTGGCGGTCCGGACCCGTTAATACGGCGCATAGCTAGAGTGATAACGCCGTTTCGTGTCAATGTTTTCTTTGCCTTTGCCGGCTGCACCGACTACATCTATGCGCCCTTTGCAACCCGGTGGTTTCTTAACCGCGATGAATACCGCCAGCCCCGGTCTGGATGAGCTTCGGCGCGAAATAGACCGGATCGACGACGCCATGCACGACCTGGTGATGCGCCGCGCCGAGCTGTCCGGACGCATTCGCGAAGCCAAGGGCGACGGCTCGACGTTTCGCCCGGCGCGCGAGGCGCAGTTGCTGCGCCGGCTGATCGCGCGGCACAAGGGCCCCTTGCCGCCGGGCGTGGTCGCGCGCATGTGGCGCGAGATGGTGGCGGCGAGCCTGCGGTTGCAGGAAAACTTCATGATCGCGGTGGCCGCGCGCGCCGACCAGCCCGGCTTGTGGGACCTGGCGCGCGATCAGTACGGCAGCCTGGGCGCGATGGGCGAGCTTGCGACGGCCTCGCAGGTGGTACGGGCGGTCGCAGAGGGCGAAGCCATGATCGGCGTGCTGCCGTTGCCGCGGGAGGACGACCAGGATCCCTGGTGGCCAGCCTTGGCCGCCGGCGGCGGCGGCAAAGGCCAGCCACGCGTGATCGCGCGCCTGCCCTTTGTCGCCGCCGGCAACGCCCGGGGCGAACGGCCCGAGGCGCTGGCGATCGCCCGCCAGCAGCCGGAGGCGACCGGCGATGACCGGACGCTGCTGGCGATCGAAACCACGGCGCAGATCAGCCGCGCACGCCTGGTGGACTTGCTGCGCCAGGCCGGGCTTACGCCCGGGCTGCACGTGTCGACCGCGCTGCAGGGCGACGCCGAGGCGCGGCTCTGCCTGGTAGAGGTCGATCGCTTCGTGGCCGAGGATGATGCGGCGCTGAAGACACTGGTCGATGCGGCGCGCAGCGGCATCGATGGCGGCGCGATTGCGCGCGCCGTGGTGATCGGCGCCTACGCAGCGCCGCTGGCGCAGAATTGATTGGGGAAAGACTCGTTATGGCTCCCGTCCCGCGCCCAGGAATTATGGATATCGCGCCCTATGTGCCGGGCTCGCACAGCGTGCCCGGCGTGGAGCTGCGCGCCGTGCTGTCGGCCAACGAGAATCCGCTGG
The DNA here is from genome assembly GCA_964393375.1 of uncultured Rhodospirillaceae bacterium. GTDB lineage: Bacteria > Pseudomonadota > Alphaproteobacteria > JAEULC01 > JAEULC01 > JAEULC01. The sequence goes on along the minus strand of CAYMTM010000006.1, from coordinate 11,012 downwards.
GCCCCAGCCCGCGCGCGATCGCGGCCTATCGCGCCCACGCCGAGAGCCTGCACCGCTATCCCGAGGGCGGGTCGAGCGCGCTGCGCGCGGCGCTGGCGAAGCACTACGGGCTCGACGCGCAGCGCATCGTCTGCGGCAACGGCTCGGACGAGTTGATCGGCCTCTTGGTGCACGCCTATGCGGGTCCGGGCGACGAGGTGTTGTACAGCCAGTACGGCTTCCTGATGTATCCGATCGCGGCCAAGGCCAACGGCGCGGTTCCGGTCGCCGCGCCGGAGACGGATTTCCGCGCCGACGTCGATGCGATCCTCGGGCGCGTGACCGCGCGGACGAAGATCGTCTTCTTGGCCAATCCAAACAATCCGACCGGCAGCTACCTCTCGCGCGAGGAGGTGGCGCGTCTCGCCGAGGGCCTGCCCAAGACCTGCCTGTTCGCGATCGACGCCGCCTATGCCGAATATGTCGTGCGCAACGACTACACCGCCGGCATTGAGCTGGTGGACAGTCACGACAACGTCGTGATGACGCGCACCTTCTCCAAGATCCACGGCCTGGCGGGCCTGCGCGTCGGCTGGGCCTATTGCCCGGCGCGCGTGGCCGACGTGCTGAACCGCATCCGCGGGCCCTTCAACGTCAACGCCGCCGCCCAGGCGGCCGCGCTGGCGGCGCTGGAGGACGTGGCCTTCACCGACCGGACGCGCACGCACACCGACATCTGGCGCGAGTGGCTGGCGGGCAAGCTGAAGGCGATGGGCCTGGAGGTGATGCCGTCGGTCGGCAATTTCCTGCTCGTGCGCTTTGCGGCCGCAAACGGCCGCGACGCCAACGCCGCCGACGCCTATCTCGGCCGGCGCGGGATCATCCCGCGCAAGGTCGCGGCCTACGGCCTGCCCGACTGCCTGCGCATCACAATCGGCACGGAGGGCGAGACGCGCGCCGTGGTCGAGGCGCTGGGCGATTTCCTCGCCGGCAAGCCGGCATGACCGGAACGCCGATCTATGACCGCGTCGCGCTGGTCGGCATCGGTCTGATCGGATCGTCGATCGCACGCGCCATCCGGCGGCACAAGCTCGCGGGTCATGTCGCCTGCTGGTCCCGCTCGGCCGCCACGCGCGACACGACGCGTCGCCTCGGCATCTGCGACAGCGTGCACGACAACCTGACCGACGCGGTCAAGGGTGCCGATCTGGTGATCCTGTGCGCGCCGCTCGGCGCCAATGCAGATTTGGCGGCGGCGATCGCGCCGGCGCTGAAGCCCGGCGCGACGATCAGCGACGTGGGCTCGGTCAAGCAGGCGGTGGTGCGCGACGTGGGCCCGCATGTGCCTGAGGGGGTGCATTTCGTGCCCGGCCATCCGGTCGCCGGCACCGAGCATTCGGGACCCGAATCCGGCTTCGCCGAGCTGTTCGAGCGGCGCTGGTGCATCCTGACCCCCCCGCCCGGCACGGACCAGCAAGCGGTCGACCGCCTGGCCAACCTCTGGCGTGCGATGGGCAGCATGATCGAGATCATGGATGCGGCGCACCACGACCGCGTGCTGGCGATCACCTCGCATCTGCCGCATCTGATCGCCTATACGATCGTCGGCACGGTGACGGACCTCGAGGACCATCTCCGGCGCGAGGCGGCCGATGCCGGGACCATGGTCGAGCGTGCGGAAATCGTGAAGTTCTCGGCCGGCGGCTTCCGCGACTTCACGCGCATCGCCGCCTCCGACCCGATCATGTGGCGCGACGTGTTCTTGAACAACCGCGAGGCGGTGCTGGAGATGCTGGGGCGCCTGAGCGAGGACCTGGCGGCGCTGCAGCGCGCGATCCGCTGGGGCGAGGGCGAGAAGCTGGAGGCCTGGTTCCGCCGCACGCGCGAGATCCGCCGCGGCATCGTCGAGGCCGGCCAGGCCGGCACCTTCAAGGCAACCGAGCCGGAGAAGCCGTAGCCAGCGCATGTTCCTGACCCGAGTTCGCTGACGCTCGCCACCCTCGCCCGACGAGGGGCCAGGCGCGTCAGCGCGGGGTGGGTGACGGGATCGTCAGAAACGCTTCAGCAGCCGGTCGATATAGTCGCGCTCGATTGCCGGGCGGTCGGCTTGGCCCTTGCGCTTGCGCAGCTCGTCGAGGATCTCGCGCGCGCGCTGCACGTCGGACTGCGCCGGGATTTCCACGTCGCCCGTGTCGATGCCGCCGAAATTGTTCATCGGCCGACCGAACGGGTCGCGGTTCTGGTTGGGGCGCTGCGGCATCGGGCCCATGCTCTGCGGCGGCATGTTGTCGTCGCCCTGGCCCGGCTGCATGCCGAACTGCTGCATCATCTGGTCCATCATGCCCCGCGCGGCTTCCTGCAGCTGGTCGAGCGCCTGACCCTGCGGACCCAGCGCCTCGCCGGGCTCGCCGCCCTCCAGCGCCTGCTGGGCGTCGCGCATCGCCCGGTCGGCACGGCCGAACGGGCGCGGGATGTTGCCCATCATCTCGTCCAGCTTACGCAGGAAATCGCCCAGGTCGCCGCGCAGCTGGCCCTGGCGCTGGGCGCCGTTCATGCCTTGCTGGCCTTGTTGGCCCTGCTGACCCTGCTGGCCCTGCTGGCCCTGCTGGCCGCGCTGGCCCGGGCGCGGCTGCTGCATGCCCTGCGGCAGCTTGCCCTGCTGCTGGGCGTCGCGGTAGGTCTGGTCCATCAGTTCGCGCTGGCGTTTGATCAGGTCCTGCAGGCCCTGCAACATCTGCATCGCCTGCTGCTGCTGCGGCGACATCTGCGCCATCATGCCCGAACGCATGTTCTCGAGCATCTCGCGCAATTGCGACAGAAGCTGCTTGGCGGCCTCGCGGTTGCCCGAACGCGCGAGCTCGCGCGCCTGCTCGATCATCTTCTGCAGGTCGCGGCTGTCGATCATGCGCGCGTTGGGATCCATCGGCTGCGGCTGCATGCCCATTTCCATCTGCCGGCGCATCTGCTCCATCATCGCCTGCAGGTACTGGTCGAGCGCCTGCTGCAATTCCTGGATCAGCCGCTCGATCTCCGGATCGGAGGCGTTCTTGTTCAGGGCCTCCATCAGCCGCCGCTCGGCCTCGCGCAGCTCGCGCTCGGCGATCGACATCTTGCCGTCCTCGACACGCAATGCCGTGTCCCACAGCAGCGCCTGCACGGCGCGTGTGCCCTCGGGCGTGCGGTCGCGCAACAGCCTGGCCTGGGCGGTCTTCAGCGCCAGGAACACGACCAGGTCGTCGAAATAGAGCTGCGGGCGTTGTGCCAAGCCGAACAGCGCGGCCGCCACCTCGCGCCGCTTGTCGGGACTGAGCGAAAGAATGCGCCGCTGCTCGACGATCGCACGCGCCACCGGGTGGTTGAACACCCGCTCCGGCAGCACCATGGCCAGCTTCTCGCTCTCGCCGGTTTGGCCCATCTCGTCGGAGGCGATGAGCTGCATTTCGACCTTGAGGCCCGCCCAGACATGCGCGGTCAGATCGTGATAGCTGGGCGCCTTGGCCTGCTTCATCCGCAGGCCGGGCAGCGGCAGTTCCATCTCGATCGGCTCCTCGCCCGGCTTGACCGCGTCGTCCTCGCCGAGCAGGCGGATCACCGCCTTGACGCCGGCGATGCCGTAATCGTCCTTGGCGTCGTATTCGATCCTCAGGGCCGAGCGCTGCGTGCGCTGCGGGGCCTGGGCGAAAGCGACGCTGGGCGGGCGGTCCGGCACCACGTCGAGGGTCCACGCCCCAAAGCTGCGCCGCCCGGCCTCGACCGACATGCGCCCGCCGCTCTCGAGCACCATCTCCAGCCGGTGGGTGCTCTCGTCAACGGGTGCGAAGGCCTGATCCTTGTCGCCCAGCTTCAGCCGCGGCGCGCCGAGCTTGCCGTGGACCTGGGCGAGCAGCTTGCTGCCGGCCGGCGCGCTCAGATGGGTCGGCTGGTCGGCCTTGGCACCTGGCTTGCCGGCGGGCTGCGCAGCCTGGCCGCCCCTGGCGGCTTCCGGCTTGACGTCGCCCGCGCGCAGGAAGATCGGCGGCAGCCCGGTGTATTCGGGCGGCGTGATCCACAGTTCCAGCGCCTGGATCTCGGCCGGCCCGCCCGAACCCGGCGCCGGCACGAGCGCGCGCTGGAACCGGGGCAGAAAGTCGCCCCACCCCGCCACCAGCGCCGTGACCAGCAGCAGCACCAGCGGCACCCGCAACGCCCGCGGATCGCGACGCGCCGAGCCGGGGCTGGGCAGCGCAACCTTCAGGCGCTTGAGCCGCTCCAGCAGGCGCCGGCGATGTTCCCCCCACAGCGCCTCGGCGAAGGGATCGGCCTTGCCGCTGGCAAGGGCGTCCTCGAGCGCCGCCAGGGGCCGGTGGTCGAGCGCGTTGTCCCGCTCCAGCCGCCGCCGGGCGGCCAGGCGGTCGGGCACGGCGATGCCACGGAAAGCGGACCACGCGCCCCATCCCAACGCCGCGGCAAAGGCGGCCAGGATGACGACATGGGCGAAGAAGGGAAGGTCGGGCAAGACGTCGTGGAACGCCAGCGAAGCGAACAGGCCGGCTATCCCAACCAGCGGCCACAAGGCTGGCCACAGCCGCTCCCACACCAGCGCAAGCCAGGCCAAGGCCAGCCGCCCCTGCGGCAACGGGGAAAATTGCCCTTTTGGATCAACCCTTGCGCTCAACTTGGCTCCTCTCGGCCGACCTTGTCAGGCCGCGCCGCGCGTCCGGACATCCTGAGGCCGGCCATCCCTCATCCAATCCGGCAGCCGGTCGGCGCCCAGGAGCGCCTCGTAGGTCTGGCGCGGCCTGATTTCCGCGAACCGGTCGCCCTCGACCATTACCTCGGCCGCCAACGGCCGCATATTGTAGGTCGAAGCCATGACGAAACCGTAAGCACCGCAAGAAAGTAACACAAGTAAATCGTCCGCGACCACGGGCGGCAGCGTGCGCTGGGCGGCAAACTGGTCGCTCGACTCGCAAATCGGCCCGACCACGTCGACCGGGGATTCTACTGCCCCGGGCTTGGGCTGGCGGACCGGGCGGATCAGGTGATGGGCGCCATACATCGCCGGGCGCACCAGATCGTTCATGGCCGCATCCACGATCACGAAGCGGCGCGCCTCGCCGTCCTTGACCCCGATCACCCGGGTCAGCAGCAGACCGGCGTTGCCAACCAGGGCCCGTCCCGGCTCGAACACCAGCCGGCAGCCGAGGTTCCCTACCGTCTCGGCCACGGCCGCGGCATAGTCCGCCAGCGGGATGACCGGCTCTCTGCCGTCGTTCCCATAGGCAATGCCGATACCACCGCCGAGATCGAGGCGGTTGACCGGGATGCCCCGGCCGCGCAGCGCCCGTGTCAGCTCCGCCAGCCGCGCGAAGGCCTGGCGGAACGGCGCGACCGCCGTCAGCTGCGAGCCGATGTGGCAGGCGAGGCCCTCGAATTCGATCGCCGGCAGCGTGCGGGCGCGCTCGGCCACGGCAGGCGCCTGGGCGATGTCGATACCGAACTTGTTGCCCTTCTTGCCCGTCGTGATCTTCTCGTGGGTCTTCGCGTCCACGTCCGGGTTCACGCGCAGCGCGACAGCCGCGCGCGTTCCTTGCGCCGCCGCAAGCCGCGCCAGCAAATCCAGCTCGTCGGCCGACTCGACGTTGAACTGCAGGATACCGGCCGCCAATGCCGCGCCGATCTCGTCCGCGGTTTTGCCGACGCCGGAGAAGACGATGCGGCTCGCCGGAATGCCGGCCTGAATCGCCCGTTTCATCTCGCCGAGCGAGACGACGTCGGCGCCGGCGCCGAGCGCGCCGAAGGTCCGCACCACCGCCAGGTTGCCGTTCGCCTTCACCGCGTAGCAGATCGTCGCGTTCATGCCGTCCAGCGCACGCGCGAAGGCGCGATAGGTCTCGATCAGCGCGCTGCGCGAATAGACGTAGCAGGGCGTACCGACCGCGGCGGCGACCCGCGACAGCGCCACGCCCTCGACATGGGCCTGGCCGCCCCGGTAGCCAATCAGGGCCGCGGGATTTGATACGAAGTCGCCCATCACTGCGGGACCGTCTTGTCGGGCTTGGGATAGGTCTTGAGCGATGTCGGCGGATCGGAAACCGGATCGCCCTTCTTGCCGCAGGCCGCAAGCGGCGCCGCGGCAAGCAATGCGACCAGCATCCACGTGGCAACGCGCGTCATGCCGTCCTCCCGCCAAGGAAGCGCCGCCGTGCGGCCTTGCAGGCCCGGCGCACATTGGCCGGCGCGGTCCCGCCGAAGCTGGTGCGGCTGGCGACGGAGCGCTCGACCGTCAGAACCTTGTAGACATCCTGCGTAATGCGCTTGTCGACGCCTTGCATCGCCGCGAGCGGCAGGTCGATCAGGTCGCAGCCTTTTTCCTCCGCCATCTTCACGAGCCGGCCGGTCGTGTGATGCGCCTGGCGGAACGGCATGCCGACCACGCGCACGAGCCAGTCCGCAAGGTCGGTCGCAGTGATGAACCCGACCGCCGCACCCCTGCGCATGGCCGCCTTGTCGACCGTCAGATCGGCGATCATGCCGGCCGCGGCGGCGATGCAGAGCTGCAGGCTTTCCGCGGCGTCGAACACCGGCTCCTTGTCCTCCTGCATGTCCTTGTTGAAGGTCAGCGGCAGGCCCTTCAACGTGACCAGCAAGGCGGTCAGCGCGCCGATGATGCGGCCCGTCTTGCCGCGCGTCAATTCGGCCGCGTCGGCGTTGCGCTTCTGCGGCATGATCGAGCTGCCGGTCGTGAACGCGTCGCTCAGGCGCACGAAGCGGAACTGCTCGGAGCTCCACAGCACCAGCTCCTCCGCCAGGCGCGAGAGATGCACCGCCGAGAGCGAGGCCGCGGCCAGGAACTCGACCACGAAGTCGCGGTCGGCCACCGCGTCCATCGAGTTGGCCGCCGGCCGGTCGAAGTCCAACGCCCGCGCCGTCATCGCCCGGTCGATCGGGAACGACGTGCCGGCCAGCGCGGCGGCGCCCAGCGGCGATTCGTTGAGCCGCCGTCGCGCGTCGGCGAAGCGCCCGCGGTCCCGCCCGAACATCTCGACATAGGCCAGAAGGTGATGGCCGAAGGTCACGGGCTGGGCCGGCTGCAGGTGGGTGAAGCCCGGCATCAGCGTGGCGGCATGCTCCTCGGCGCGGTCGATCAGCACGGCCTGCAGCTTCGCCAGCGCCGCGTCGGTCTCGTCGATCGCGTCGCGCACCCACAGCTTGACGTCGAGCGCCACCTGGTCGTTGCGCGAGCGCGCGGTGTGCAGGCGGCCCGCCGGATCGCCGATCAGTTCGGCCAGCCGCGCCTCCACGTTCATGTGGATGTCTTCCAGGGCGACTTTGAACGCGAACTTGCCGGCCGCGATCTCGGCCTCAACCTTGCGCAGCCCCGCGACGATCGCGCGCGCGTCGGCGTCGGCGATGATGCCCCGCCTGGCCAGCATCTCGGCATGGGCGATCGAGCCGCGAATGTCCTGGCGGTACATCTTGCGGTCAAAGCCGATCGAGGGGTTGATCCTCTCCATGACCGCCGACGGCCCGGCCGCGAAGCGCCCGCCCCACAGCGCGTTGGCGGCGCGCATGGCGGCCGCTTTCGCGCGTTTGTTATTGGACCCGGCGGGTGAATTGCGGGAAGAAGCTGCCATGGCCAGGCTCGATGCTCTCCTGTCGGTGACCGGCGCGGTTATACGGGATCGCGCCCTTTCTGTCCCCCTATTTGCCGCGCTGCTGGCCGTGGCGGCGGCGTTGCCGGCCGCGGCGGCCGACAGGCCGCCCCTCGGCGGCGACATGAAGGATTTCGTGCTGGCCGACCCGCCCAAGGCGGCGCCGGCGGTCGCGTTCAGCGACTTGGAGGGCAAGGAGGTGACCCTCGAGTCGTTCAGGGGCAAGGTCGTGGTCCTCAACCTGTGGGCGACATGGTGCGTGCCCTGCATCAAGGAGATGCCGTCGCTCGAGCGACTTGGGGCCAAATTGAAAGACAGGGGCGTCGCGGTCATGTCGATCTCCCAGGACCGTGGCGGCGCCAGGCAGGTGGCCCCGTTCCTCGAGAAGCACGGGCTTAAGACCCTGCCGATCTACCTTGACCTGAAAGGTGCGGTGCTCAGGGCCGTCGGCGCCCGCGGCCTGCCCACGACCCTGGTGATCGACAGGGAAGGCCGCGAGATCGGCCGCCTTGAGGGCGACGCCGAATGGGACGGCCCCGACGCCCTGGCGCTGATCGAGCACGTGCTGAAATAGCGCCCGCAACCGATCGGCGCGCGGGCGGCGCGCCGCTCAATCCACCGGCAGCCGGACAATGAACCGCGCGCCGAGAACCTGGCCCTCGTCGTCCAGCCGGTTCTCGGCCCGGATGGTGCCGCGATGGGCCTCGACGATCTGCTTGGAGATGCTCAAGCCGAGGCCGGAGTGGGTGCCGAACTTCTCGCCCTCCGGCCGCTCGCTGTAGAAGCGCTCGAAAATCGCCTGCTCCTTGCCCTCGGGGATGCCCGGTCCCTCGTCCTCGACGGTCACCGTCACGAACCGGCCTTCGCGAAAGACACGCATCACGATCATTCCTCCCGGGGGACTGAACGAGACCGCGTTGGCGAGCAGGTTGCGGAATACCTGCACCAGGCGGCTGTCGATGCCGGGCACTTTGAGGTGGCCGGCGCCGACCACCTCGAGCTTCAGGCGTGCAGCCCCGGGATCGACCTGCGTCGCCTCGTGCATCTCGGCCAATGCCGTCAGCATGCGGTCGATCTCCACCGGCGCGGTCTCGGCGCGGCTCAGTTCCGCATCCAGGCGCGAGGCGTCGGATATATCGGTGATCAGCCGATCCAGGCGCTGCACGTCCTCCTGGATGATCTGCATCAGTCGGCGCTGCTGCTCGGGGTTGGCGACGCGGCTGACGGTCTCGACCGCGCTTCTGAGCGAGGTCAGCGGGTTCTTGATCTCGTGCGCCACGTCGGCGGCGAAGCGTTCGATCGCGTCGATCCGCCGCCATAGCGCCTCGGTCATCTCGCGCAGCGCCGCCGACAGGTCGCCGATTTCGTCGCCGCGGCCGGTGAAATCCGGGATCGGCTCGGGCGCGCGGCCGGTTCCGCGGCGCACGCGGTCGGCCGCCGCGGCCAGCCGGCGCACGGGCCGCGCGATCTGGTTGGCGAGGTAGAGCGACAGCAGCACGGTCACGGCCAGCGCCACCAGGAAGATGCGCAGGATGTCGAAGCGCACGGTGCGCATCGCGCGTTCGATGTCGGTTCCGGTGCGCGACAGCATCAGCGCGCCTAGCACCTGCTTGTAGCGCTGCACCGGGGTAGCGACGCTGATCACCAGGCTGCGGTCGTCGGCGATGCGTACCAGCGCCGAGGTCTCGCCGCGCAGGGCCAAGCGCGCCTCGTCATAATCGGCCGCGCTCTGGAAGGCGAGCTCCTGGTAAGCCGGCGGGTCGCCGCGCGCCGGCAGGCGCGCAACGACCCAGTCGTAGATGTCGAACAGCAGGCGCGTCACCCAGTTGCCGGAATGCGGCGGCGGCAGCTCGCGGATCTGCACCAGCCCGCCCGGGCCGACCAGGATGCGCGTGTCGGCGATCAGCTCGCCGTCCACCCCGAACAGGCGCGCGCGGGTGTTCATCGTCGCGACCAGCCGGCGCAGGAGCTGGCGCGACACGTCGGGCTGCAGCGCGGGCGGGTCGATCGCCGCCGTGTCGATGGCGCCCTCGGCCAGGGCGGTCGCGATGACCAGCGCCTGCGCACGCAGGTTCTCGATCTCGGCCTGGATCAGGCCCTTGCGGTAGTCGTCGAGGTAGAGCAGACCGCCGCCCAGCAGAACCAGCGCCAGCAGGTTGATCGCCAGGATCGGCCGGATGAGCGGCGAGACGAGCCGCCGCCGGCGGCGCGGCGGCGCGTCCTCGCGTTCGGCCACCAGCGGTTGCGGTCCGCGCTGCCGGCGCCTTGCCGGCGGCATGCGGTCGACGATAGGCGCAATCGGGGCCTTCGCGTCCTGCCTGTCCTTCGCGTCCGCCTCGACCTCGACCGCCATCCGCCCCCGTTACCCCCGCCTCGCCACTCTATTTTTCGCGGTAGCGATAGCCCACGCCGTACAGGGTCTCGATCTGCGCGAAGCCGTCGTCCACCGCCTTGAACTTCTTGCGCAGGCGTTTGATATGGCTGTCGATGGTGCGATCGTCGACGTAGATCGACTCGCCGTAGGCGGCATCCATCAACTGGTCGCGATTCTTGACGTGCCCAGGGCGCGCGGCCAGCGACTTCAAGATCAGGAACTCGGTGACCGTCAGCGCGACCGGCTCGCCCTTCCAGGTGCAATAATGGCGCGAGGGATCGAGCACGAGGTCGCCGCGCACGATCTGCTGCTCGGCCTCGGCCGCCGGCTGGCCGGTCTCCTTGCGCGCCTCGCCGCGGCGCAGGAGCGCGCGGATGCGCTCGATCAGCAGGCGCTGGGAGAACGGCTTCTTGATGTAGTCGTCCGCACCCATGCGCAGGCCGAGCAGCTCGTCGACCTCGTCATCCTTAGAGGTCAGGAAGATCACCGGCATCTGCGTCTGGCGGCGCAGGCGCCCGAGCAGCTCCATGCCGTCCATCCTGGGCATCTTGATATCGAGCACGGCGAGGTCGACCGGGTGGGCCGAAAGCCCGCGCAGGGCTTCGGCGCCGTCGGAATAGGTCTTGACCGCGAACCCTTCGGCCTCGAGCGCCATGGCGATCGAGGTCAGGATGTTGCGGTCGTCGTCGACCAGCGCGATGGTCTGCGGCACGGCTTGTCCTTCCTTGGGCCGGCTGGACGTGGTTTCAGGGCGCGTCAGGTCCGGAGTTGACCGCTCCGGGGCGGGTGCGATGGTTTCCATGGCGCGCGAGCATGGCCAGCCATTATGGCCGATTTTAGCCGCGATCGCGCCGTTTTTTGGCACGCCAATGCCACGGCTTGCCACCGGTCCGCAACCGCCATGCGCTTGCGAGGAAACGGGTTTCGCGCTACTTAGCCCGCATCGCACCTGCCTTTTCCCAACAAACATTTTACCCCGGCGATGAGACCGTTTGATCTCAAGTATTTAGTCTTGTTAGGGTCAG